>JAHFCR010000051.1:6439-22527 GCA_023249405.1 Peptococcaceae bacterium
TGCATCAGGCCTATTTTCTGCACCCCGATCGGGTGGCAAAATAGACTTACCCATAGCTGTAACTATCCTCGAGGATGATAACCGGCAGGGCTTGGCCAGGTGAATTGCTTTGTGGAATAGGCTAGGCACCCTCCGGCGACTTCTGTGCTGCCTGGACAGCCAATTCCGGCTTGGCCTGCTTAGCTTTGGCCTCGTCGCCCAAAGAGACGTTGGCGGCCTGCCGAAACTCACTGATAGTCTTGCCAATCGCCTTACCTACCTCTGGCAGCTTGCCGGGGCCAAAAATAATCAGTACAATAGCCAGGATCAGAATAAGATGAGTAGGCTGGAACAAACCTTCGAACATTGCTTTCCCTCCTCAGGCAAGAGACAGACATCTACCTACAGCTTAACTTTAGGATATCCATGGCCTGCCAATATATTCAATATGTCCTCTACTTCAGGATCGTCTTCAAAACTCATAGCCCTCTAGTATAAATAACGAGCAATTGGAGCCTCGTTCAAGAACCGAACATTCCAAGCAGTAGCATGTGTCTTATCCCACCGTCTTATCCGGTGGCGCTGAAAAAAATCATCAAGTATGCCAGCGTGACTATTTGTAAAGATTCAGGCTCTCAAAACTTAGATATGAGCGTCTAGGTATTTGTTTGCTGCACTAAGGTAGCGGATTAGCATTTGTGCGGAGGGATGGCGCTCAACTCCTTTTTCGCTGATGATGTAGGTGCCCCATGTTGCATCCTTTATCTGCAGCGGAATCATGCGGATAGACGGATTGGCAGCCATGCTCAATGTCTGTATGTGACCAAAAGAGATGCCTTGATTACGCAGCACCATATTATTCGCCAGATTAGAATCTTTCGTAATCATAATAAAATTAGGAGTAAATCCCTCTTCGCTACATTTTTCTACGAACAGATCGTGCATATCACATTCTTTTCCCAATGAAATAAAAGGTTGCTCTTTCAAATCTGACAGTTCGATGTAATCTTTCGTTGCTAAAGCGTTGTCCTTGGAAACCTGCAAATATATCTGCCCCTGTTGTATAAGGCAGGAATCGAATTTCAGGATTTTTTTGAATGAGCAGCTTAGGATTCCCATATTCACCTGTTCAGATTCCACTCTTTCCCGTACCTCTTGATCCGAGCACTCTTCAAGAGATAGGGAGATTTCAGGGTTTTTTTTCTGGAAATCAGTAAATAGCCGGGGATAGAGGACATTCAGAGAGCCTAGGCCAATAGCCACGGCGAGACGACTTTTCTTTTGCCTTGTCCAATTTTGGATGGAAAATTCCAGTTCGGCAAAAGAATCAATGACAGAAATCGCATTGGCCGATAGTTGTTGGCCCAAAGGGGTCAACTGCAATTTTCCCCCATCTCTAATAAATAGAGTCGCACCTAATTCCTTCTCTAATTCATGAATAGCTTTGGATAATGCTTGACGAGAGATGAATAACTGTTCGGCGGCTTTTGTGTAGTTCAGTTTTTGGCTGTTAACAAGAAAATAACGCAATTGTTGGATATCCATTTTCCTCCTTAAAAAATAGAGCAACTTATGGTTGTCAATTGCGCAAAAGAAATATGCTTTGTAACGGCATTAGCTACTTGTTAAAATATTATGAACATAATATAGGCCTTAATAGATGTAAAATAATAGCAACTAGGGCAAGGATAGAACTTAAGTGAGAAAAACAATTCTAACGGTTAGAATATTATCACAAAATATTGGTTAATGTAAAATAAATACAATTAAAGCGGGAGGAAACGAACATGTCAGAAGAAAAACAGGGGATTTCCAGAAGAGATTTTCTCAAGGGTGCAGCTGCAGGTGCAGTGGGTATCGCAGCTATCGGGGTTTTGGGCGGTTGTTCACCCAAGGAAACAGCTAAAAAAGTTAATGTTTCCGAGACCACGTCTTCAGACATTGTAGTTGTAGGTTCCGGCGCATCCGGTATCTCTGCGGCGGTACAGGCGGCAGAACTGGGCGCGAAGGTTACCCTTCTGGAGTCGAATCCCACCTTGGGCGGCAACGGAGCTCTTACAGAGGGCATGTTTGCCGTAGGCAGCAAGATGCAGAAAGCAGCAGGCATTAACATCGCCTTTCGGGATGTTATTTTCACCGAGCAGGAATTTTTTAACTATAGGCCCAATGCTTTATTCTGGAAAGACCTAGTTGAGGCTTCGGCAGATAATCTTGATTGGCTGATTGGAAATGGCGTACGGTTTTCCGGTGTGGTAGACGATTACCATGGGTTAGGAAAAATCAAAGCCTTTCACTGGTTCGTAGATGGGAAGGGAACAAATTTTGTTGGGCCTATGGCAGCCAAAGCAAAAGCGCTCGGTGTCAAGATAATGATGGGTACCCCTGCTGCAGACTTAATCCTGAATAGCGGCAAGGTGGTGGGCATCTATGCGAAAAAAGCGGACGGTAGTTTTATCCAAATTAATTCTAAGGCTGTTATTTTAGCCTCTGGCGGATACGCCAACAATAAGGCGATGATGGAAGATCGCGGCTATGACATGACTTATGCCATCAATCAGGGTTTTCCCGGGCATAACGGTGACGGGCTTAGAATGGCTACCGCAGCAGGTGGCGCAGACGTGTCCAAGCAGAGATGCTTTTTAAGAGATCCGTATTCCTACGGGATCGATTTCTTCGGTCCTATGACGCAGGCCATCCATAGAGGCGGTCCTTTCTTGTGGGTCAATGAGAATGCCGAACGTTACGCCAATGAAAACTGTGGCGCTTTTACGCCTGGGTGCAACTCCAATGCCGTGCATACGCAGAGAAAGTCCTTCTTGATTTTTGACCACGCCTTACTGGAGACACTGGCAAAAAAAGTAGGTACTTTAGTGACTGATGTTGAGAGTGCAGTAACCAAATGCCCCGGTAAGAACATTTACAAGGCGGATAGCTACGAAGAATTGGCTAAAAAAGTGGGACTTGCCCCGGACGCGCTCGTTGCCGCGGTCACACGCTACAACACGCTTTGCAAGCAGGGATTGGACGAGGACTTCAACAAACCGGCCGATAAGATGATAGCACTGGCAACGCCGCCTTACTACATCTTCAGGCAGGATCTTTCCTTCTGGACATCCATTGGTGGTATTGATACCAACCGTAAGATGGAAGTTATTAATAAGTCCGGCGATGCTGTTCCCGGTTTGTACGCAGTAGGGACTGACGGCTGTGAATTATACAGAGAAACCTATACCATGAACGTACCGGCTTCCTGCAACGGCAACAACGTCAACTCCGGTAGAACGGCGGCTAAAAACGCAGTAGCGAGTTTGAAATAAGCAATTCCTTAAACTGCTGTCTGCTTACTTGCATTTCTGCATTTTCAGCAATTCGGTCACTAAAACTTCCAGGGTTATTATGATCAGCGTGTACCGGAGGCGGCTGGCTTAGAGGGCGTATTTGCGTGTTTCTGACACCTAATAACACGAAAGATCAGGAGGGCTTCTGGTGGAAGAAAACGAGGGGCGGCGAAAAGGTTTTCGCGAAAAGTTTCTTAATAAAAAGGTAGTCATAGCGCTTGCTGCATTAGTGGTGGTCGTTGTAGCAGGAGGGCTTGGGCTGATGGAGAAAGCCAGCGCCAACCCCGCTTTTTGCGCCAGTTGCCACATTATGCAGTCATATTACCAATCCTATCATAATAGCAATCTCCTGGCGAATAAGCATGCCAAAGCCGGGGTGACATGCCATCAGTGCCACCAGAATACGGTTGCCGGCCAGGCAAAAGAGGGCATAGACTACATCACCGGAAATTATAAAACACCCCTGGATAAGATCACTGTTTCCAAAGACCTGTGCCTGAAATGCCATAATTATGACACGGTCAAGTCCAAGACGAACTTTGAGGAGTCCAACCCTCATGATTCGCACAACGGCCAACTGGAGTGCAATACCTGCCACAGCATGCACCAGCAATCAACCGTATTTTGTGCGCAGTGTCATCAATTCAGTTGGTTTTCGAAGCTGGATAATAGCTGGAAGACGAGCTATTAACAGGTTAATTCGGATATGCCTGTTTGATCATAGATTTTTCTCAGTGGAATCATTAAATCAGATCTCAGGTTGATACTTGCAACCGCCTGCAAATAACAGGATGCTGAAATGGGACAAACCTGTAATATTATTGAGGTACAGCGTCATTATAAGGGGGCAATCGCTCCCTTATATTAATACGGCAACCGGCATTACTTGTTATATAAGTGAGATATGCAGCACGCCTGAACATATTGACTACATGAGATCTGGATTGTGGCACGATCGTTAATATTGCTGTCAGCCAGTCCTGATCCGGAATAATCCACCTGCGGAGGTGACTGTCATTGCCTGGGGTGAAGGATGATCTAAACAGACTTCTGGGCTTTGTAGGATCGATGCGCTTCGGGCTGGCCCTGTTGTTGTTGATCGGTGTCACCGCCGCCGGCGCTGCCGCCTGGTTCCAGAATGGCTTTTCACAAAGTTGGTTGTTTCGAGCGCTTTCCATGCTCCTGATATTGAACCTGGCGCTTTGCACCTGGAGGCGGGGAAAGGCTGTCTGCCTGCTCCAAAGACATGACGGCAGGGTCGTGGTGAGGCTGATCGCCCTGTTCGTGCTGCATGCCGGATTCTTGTGCATCATGCTGGGTTTTTTGGCCGGCTCATTCTGGGGCAGGGACGGCTTGATCAGCCTTTCCAGGGGGGAAGTGGCCCAGGCTTCGAAGGCCCTCGGGCAGGATCGGACATTCTCCCTCAGGCTCGATGACTTCCGGATCGACACCTACCCTGACGGCGCCCCCGCCCAATACACCTCGCGCCTCACATTGCTGGATCATTCAAACAACACCGGCGCTTTTGACGTTACCGTCAATCATCCCCTCGTGTATCAGGGCGTGAAGATCTACCAGGAGAGTTACGGCTGGGCTGTCACTGCTGTCTCGGGCGCCCAGTCCCCGATGGACAGTCCGGTCACGGTCAAGGAAGGAGATTCTCTATCCATCCCCGGGGCACAGTTCAAGATCCGCCTCTACCGCTTTATCCCCGACTACGATGAGGCCTCTGGCATGGAATCCCGTTCCCCCCAACCCCGCAACCCCAGGATCGTCTATTCGGTTTATGAAGGCGACCAACTCCTGGATGTGGGGCTGGCTAAGCTGGGACAGGATGTGACCATCAACAATGATGCCCACGTGCGCTTCACGGGTTATATTCCGGTATCCACTCTGAGAGTCAAGACCGATCCCGGGGCTCTCCTGGTCTGGATCGGGGGATGCCTTCTTCTGTTGGGTATTTTCGGGGCTCTCTACCAGCCCCTGCTGACGGCAAAACGAGATGATCGGGAGGCGGATGCATAGAGGATGAGGCGCTCCGACAGAACTGCAGCATAATTCCCCATCGCATATAAGGGAGGATTTCACGATGAAAACCCTGTTGCAGGTTTCATTTACGGCAACGTTTATTCTGTACTTTTTGAGCGCTATCCTCTATTTCTGGCACGCTGCGTCCAAGCGGCAACTGGTGGACACTGCTGCCCGGATCGCCGCCGTGACTGGATGGCTGGCCAATACCGCTGCTCTGGCCATGCGGGCAGACCTGGTGGGCAGGCTTCCCTTGACGAACGGATATGAATTCTTGTTGTCCTTTGCCTGGGGAATCGTGCTCCTGTCCCTGATCTTTGAGTGGCGCACGAAATTCAGGGCTGCGGGAGGATTTGCGCTCTTTATCGCCTGGACGCTGCTGTGTTGCATCTGGATCTTTCTGCCCGAGCAGCAATACAGCGTGGAGCCGCTGATGCCGGCCCTGAAAAGCGGGTGGCTGACAGTCCACGTGCTGACGGCGGTGGTGGCTTACAGCGCTTTCACGCTCGCCTGCGGCCTGGCCGTGGTCTACCTGCGGCGCCTGAAGCATTCCGGGAGCGAGGACGGCAGGTTCGATCTCCTGATCTATGAGGCGGTATCTCTGGGGTTTATGATGCTCACCCTGTGCATCGTGACCGGCGCCATCTGGGCCGAGAAAGCGTGGGGGAGCTACTGGAGCTGGGACCCCAAAGAGACCTGGTCGCTGATCACCTGGATCGTCTTCGGCATCTACCTGCACGTGCGCCGGAACCGGGACTGGCGCGGGCAGGCCGCCGCTGTCCTGGTGATTGTGGGCTTCCTGATCGTCCTGTTCACCTTTTTCGGGGTCAATTACCTGCTCTCCGGCAATCATAGCTATGCCTAGTCCAAGATGTGCCAGATATTTCTCGCCCCCTGCTTTACCGGTAATACAAATAATGCTCATGGGGTGGACGGGCATATGAATGCCGGGCTGTTTATGACCAATAGTCAAATCAGGTGTCATTGACAGATTTTCCCCGCCTATGCTAAGCTAATACCAGTTTTTGGCCCCTGGATACCCTGATCAAAGGGGTATCCACTTTCATCTCTTTGAGCGAGGCTAGGGGCGTGTTCCCGCGAGTTATGGCTGTTGTCGCCTTAGGAGGACCTGTATGAATTACTTTCTCACCGCCGAGCAAGAGTTGATCCAGCAGATCGCCCGCCGGTTTGCCCGGGAGCGGGTGGCGCCGGTGGCTGCCGAGCTGGACGAGAAGGGCGAATTCCCCCGCAAGCTGCTGGATGTGCTGGCCAAGACCGATCTCTGCGGGGTCTACCTGCCCGAAGAATACGGTGGCCTGGGCGGGGGCATGTTCGGATTCTGCCTGGTGGTGGAGGAGATCAGCCGGGTTTGTTCGGGCGTGGCTATCTGCTATGCGGCCTCCGGACTCGGTGCCATCCCCATCTTGCTATTCGGTACCGGGGAGCAGAAACGGCAATACCTCCCGGAGGTGGCGGCCGGCAAAAAACTGGGCGCTTTCGCCCTCACTGAGGCCAACGCCGGCAGCGATTCCTTCGCCCAGGAGACCACCGCCGTCAGAGACGGCGGTCATTATATCCTGAATGGCACCAAGCAGTGGATCACCAACGGCCGGGAGGCCGATATCTATACCGTGGTCGCCGTGACCAACAAGGCCAAGGGCGCCCGCGGCATCAGCGCCTTTATCGTGGAGAAAGGCACGCCCGGCTTCTCCTTCGGCAAGAAGGAGAACAAGATGGGCATCCGCGCCTCCTCGACTACCGAGCTGATCTTCAACAACTGCCGGGTGCCTGAGGGGAACCTGCTGGCCCGGGAGGGGATGGGCCTGATCGTCGCCCTGAAAACCCTCGACCAGTCCCGTCCGGGCGTGGGGGCGCAGGCGGTGGGCATCGCCCAGGGCGCCCTGGACCTGGCATTGAAGTTCGCCAGGCAGCGCGTGCAGTTCGGACAGCCGATCATCCAGTTTCAGGCGATCCAGCACATGCTGGCCGATATGGCCACCCAGACGGAGGCTGCCCGGGCGCTGGTTTACAGCGCCGCCAGGATGATCGACGCCGGAGCGAAGGAGATCTCCAAGTCCTCGGCCATGGCCAAGGTGTTTGCCTCGGATGTGGCCATGCGGGTGACCACCGATGCGGTGCAGATCATGGGGGGCGCCGGCTACATGAAGGAGTACCCGGCGGAGAAGATGATGCGCGACGCCAAGATCACCCAGATCTACGAGGGCACCAACCAGATCCAGCGCAACGTCATCGCCTCCGAACTGATCAAGGAGCGTGACTGACAGAGGAAGGTCCTTTGCCGGCGGATTGCTTTGAATTATCTAGGCCAAGTTGTTGTTCAGGCGGTGAATCGATTGCAAATAGTCGTCTGTATCAAGCAGGTTCCCGATACCGCAGAGGTGAAGATCGACCGGAAGACCAACACCCTGATCAGGGAGGGCGTCCCCAGCATCATCAATCCCTTTGACCTGCATGCCGTCGAGGAGGCGCTGCTGCTCAGGGAGCGTTGCGGAGGAGCGGTAACCGCGCTCAGCATGGGCCCGCCCCAGGTGGAGGCGGCCCTCCGGGAGGCTCTGTCCCTGGGTGTCGATCAGGCTGTTCTCCTGAGCGACCGGGCCTTTGCCGGCGCCGATACCCTGGCCACCTCTTACACCCTGGCCGCCGGCATCAGGAAGATCGGCGCCTTTGACCTGATCCTGTGCGGCAAGCAGGCGATCGACGGAGATACCGCCCAGGTGGGGCCGGAGATCGCTGAATGGCTGGATGTTCCGCACCTGACTTATGTGAGCGGCATAGATGAGATGATCCTGGCCGAACCAGCCAGGATCACTGTATCGCGGCTGGTGGAGGGCGGTTATGAACAGGTCCGTTCCTCTCTCCCGTCGCTGCTGACCGTGGTGCGAGAGCTGAACGAGCCCCGCCTGCCGTCATTCAGGGCCAGTCTGCGGGCCAGAACCCAGGCGATCACAGTCTGGGGGGCGGCCGACCTGGATGTCGACCCTGAACGCCTGGGAATTGACGGCTCTCCCACCGGGGTGAGCCGGGTCTTCGTTCCGGAATACGACCGGCAGGGGCAGATTTTTGCCGGCGGCCCGGAGGACCAGGCCAGAGCCCTGGTGGATCTCCTGCGGTCAACCAGGCTGATATAGAATTGTCTTGTGGCATCTGGCTCAAATATTTGACTAGCGGAGGCAATCATGTCCCAGATCAAGCTGGTTTCCGATCGCTGTGCCGGGTGCGGGGAATGTATCGCCGCCTGCCCCTATAATGCCGTCGCCTTGGAGAACGGCCTGCCTGTCTTCAGCGGTGCCTGCAACCTGTGCGGAGCCTGCGTCGAGGCCTGCCCGTCCGGCGCTATCGAGAGGCTGGCCGCGGCGGGCAAACCGGCTGTGGATAAAGCCTCTTACCGGGATATCTGGGTGTTTGCCGAGACCAGGGATGGCCAGCCGGCCAAGGTGGTACTGCAACTGCTCGCCGCCGGCCGCAGCCTGGCCGATCAGGTCGGTCAGCAGCTGTGCGCCGTGCTGATCGGAGATAACCCGGGCGGCCTGGCAGAGTTGCTGATCGCCCACGGGGCCGACCGGGTCTTGCTGGCCGAGCACCCGGCCCTGGCCGCATGTCGTGACGAGCCCTATACGGCGGTGTTGGCCAGGGCGGTCAATCAATACCGGCCGTCCATCATCCTATTCGGGGCGACTGCCGCCGGGCGCTCCCTGGCGCCGCGCCTGGCCGCCCGCCTGCGCACCGGTCTGACCGCCGACTGCACCGGGTTGGAGATCGATCCCGTCAGCGGCGACCTGCTGCAGACGCGCCCCGCCTTTGGCGGCAATATCATGGCCGCCATCGTCACTCCCAATCACCGGCCGCAGCTGGCCACCGTGCGCCCAGGCGTGTTCAAGCCGTTGCAGTACGACAGGTCACGCCAGGGAGAAGTAACCAGGCTGGCTGTCAGCAATGGCCTGCTGGCAGCTCGCACCGAAGTGCTGGGATTCACTGCTGCCGGAGGTGAATCGGTGAGCCTGGAGGACGCAACGGTGATCGTGGCCGGGGGACGCGGCCTGGGCAGCGCCGAGAACTTCGAGCTGGTCAAGGAACTGGCCTCCCTGCTGGGAGGCGCTGTGGGAGCATCCCGGGCGGCTGTCGACGAGGGCTGGATCTCCTATGCCCACCAGGTCGGGCAGACCGGAAAGACGGTCTCTCCCCGGCTGTTCATCGCCTGCGGCATCTCGGGCGCTATCCAGCACCTGGTCGGTATGCAGGGCTCCGAGGTCATCGTGGCCATCAACAAAAACCCCGACGCTCCCATCTTCAAGGTGGCCACCTACGGTCTGGTGGGGGACGCGGCAACCATCCTCAAAGAACTGATCGCCCAGCTGAGGTCCGGGTCCTGAGGTTTGCCCCGCCAGTATCAGGCGGCCGGAAACAGCCCCGCGGGCAGTTGGATCTCCTGCGGTGGGTTATACTCATAGGTCTCTTGTGCGGTAGAGTCGATGGTCGTGGTTTTATTCCGGTGGTTTTGAGCATCAGGGGCTAAGGTTAGAGTGGTCGTCAGCGTATCCTGAATAATATTGTTGATGGTGTTGGTGTACAGCTCCTCGCTGACAGTCCCGGTGGCCGCGCTGTCCTCCGCCGGATTGTCCTCCAAAGACGGCGCCGGGCCTTTGCTGTCGGGATTGGCGCCCGTGAGCTTATCGATCAGGTCACTGTCGGCGCCTTTATCGAGTTTGACCGAATATCTGGTGGTGAGTTCACCGTTCCAGATAAACTTTTCATCTGCCTTGTACGGCAGCATGTAATAATTCAGATAGCTCTCTTCGGGGCTGGTATCCGACAGAAAGGGCAGGTCCAGGGCATCCGGCCCGGCGATCTCCCAGGGGTTGTCGTCGATTTTTTCATAAACCTGGTCCCCCTTCTTGATAATTTCCACGGACACCTGATCTCCCCACTTTCCATCAGCATCGTCAACGGTTTTGGAGATCGCCATCTGAATGTGGAGGTCATCCTTGTTGCTCGCCACTTTCGCCTTCAGGTCCATGTTAATGTCGAGCGGCGAATCATCCTCCTTGATCTCCTGATGGATGATTACATTTCCTGAATTGGACTGGCTGAGTTTTGTAAACGCTTCGAACAGCCTCAATTGCAACGGTGTCAAGTTGTTCAGGATGACCACCGTATGGGTGTCGGCGATCCAGATCACCTTTGCATCCATGCTTTCGGCCAGGAACCGCAACGGTACCAGCAGATGGCCCTCACTTACCTTCGCTGCCGTCTCCAGGGCGACATTTTGGCCGTCAACGGTAGCGGTGCGGCTGCCCGGCTGCAGGATCATGGTATGCCCGCTCCCGGTGACTACGGCTTTCATGCCCTCCGGATTCCACTGCACGTCTGCTCCCAGCTTTTTCAAGACCCCGCGCAGGGGGATCATTATTCTCCCCTGATCGATCACCGGGCTGGTATCCAGGTCCACCTGCTCGTCGTTCACTTTTACAGTGATGACGTCCGGCTGCCCGGTTGCTGCGGCTGCTGCCGGCAGGAATCCCATGGCCAGCATTAACATGGCCCAGGCGATGATTATCTTTTGCCAAACCGACATGGTATTCATCCTCTCATCTCATCAAAGTTATCCGGTGATCCGTCTTCCATCGGTAAAATATCGGCCTGCATCCATAATCTTGCGGCAGCAAGCGGTTAAGAGTACGCTTCACCATATGTTGCCATAATCCTGCCGGCTTGTCCTGCAATTTTAAAGTATTCGGACCGGCGCCTTCTCATACCAGATATTTGTCAGTAATCGCCATGGGCGCCATCACCACCTCCCGCCTCTCCTCGACCCGTTTCTAAATGATAAAGATTCAGAAATAAAGTTCAGGCCAGATGGAAAAATTTTATCCAAAGACTCTTGACGGGTTATATATAACATGTATAATATATAACAAATCATATATAAACTGTGAGATAGGAGGCACATCATGTCTTTACCGCACGCAATTCTGGGGCTGCTCACCTACCAACCGATGACCGGCTATGATCTCAAGCAGGTGTTCGACAGCTCCATCAACCACTTCTGGTCGGCGCACCAGAGCCAGATCTACCGGGAGTTGGCCGCCCTGGAGAGCAAGGGCCAGGTTACATCGCAGATCGAGCCGCAGGAGGGGCGCCCCGACCGCAAGGTCTACAGCATCACCGGAAACGGGAAGCAGGAACTGCAGAGCTGGCTGGGACAATTTCCCGCAGTGATCTCCCAGCCCCACCGCAACGAACTGCTGGTGCGCATCTTTTTCGCCTCCCGGCTGCCGCTGGCGGAGCTGAAGTTCCAACTGCAGCGATTTCTCAGGGAACAGCAGCAGTTGTTGGAATCTTACCAGTTGATAGCCGACAGGACGATCAGGGAACATCCGGAGATTCCGGGCTACCCCGACGAGCGGTTTTACTGGGGGCTGGCCCTGAAGCGGGGGATCGCTGTCACCGAAGCCGACATCCGGTGGGCAGAGGAGTGCATCCGGGAGATCGAGGCCAGGGAGGGACACATTGCCGGGGCGGAAAGCGGGGCTGCAGAGCACCGGCAGGATGATACAGATGCAGATCGGGAAAGAAAAGCTGGGAATCAGGAAGGGAGCGAGGAGCAATGAAAATTATCGTGTTGAACGGTAGCCCCAAGGGGGAGATCAGCGTCACCATGCAGTATGTGAGGTATATTCAGAAAAGCAACCCCAGCCACGAATTCCAGTTTCTCAATATCTCGCACGAGATCAACGGCATCGAGCGTGAGCAGGCCCAGTGGCAGGCGATCCTCGAGGCGGTACAGTCCAGTGACGGAGTGTTGTGGGCGACTCCGGTCTACTACTTTCTGGTGCCGTCGCAGTTGAAACGCTTCATCGAACTGATCTGGGAGCGACAAGCGGAGAGGGTCTTCGCGGGTAAGTATGCCGCTGCCCTGATCACTTCCATCCACTGCATGGACCACACCGCCATCAACTACCTGACCGGTATCAGCGAGGACCTGGGGATGCGCTTCGCGGGCGGCTTCACCCCGGAGATGGATGACCTGGAGCTGACCCGGGAGCGCACCAATCTGCTGAGCTTCGCCGCCTGGTTCTTGCACGCCATCGAGACCGGTCTGCCCACCCTGCGCAGCTTCGCCCCCGTCGACTATAGCGTTGGCGACTACCGGCCGGAGGGGATCGCCGAAGTTGCTAAAACGGCGGGTAGGAAGGTTGTCCTGGTGACGGACGGCAACGATCCCGACAGCAACCTGGCCCGGATGATCACCGCCTTCCGGCAGTCGCTGCCCAACCCGGTTGAGGTGATCGACCTCAACGAGGTGGAGATCAGGGGCGGCTGCCTGGGCTGCATCCGCTGCGGTTATGACAATACCTGTGCCTACCAGGACGGCCTGAAGCGGTTCATCCGGGAGAAGCTGATCCCTGCCGGGGCGATCATCTTTGCCGGCGCCATCAGGGACCGCTACCTGTCATCCCGCTGGAAGAGGTATTTCGACCGCAGCTTCGTGTTCGGGCACACCCCCTACCTGCACGGCAAGCAGATCGGGTTCATCGTCTCCGGCCCCCTGCGCCAGCTGCCCAACCTGCGCCAGGTCTTCGAGGCTTATACGCAGGCCCAGCAGTGCGCCCTGGCCGGCTTCGCCACTGACGAGGGTGAGACCAAGGATGTTACCGCAGGACTGCAGGCCCTGGCGGCCAAACTATCCTGGGCGTTGGAGCACGATCTGCAGGCGCCGCCCAATTACCTCAGCTTTGGCGCGCATTTATTGTTCAGGGATTTTATCCCCATGAACAGGGGCATATTCCGGGCGGATCATATCTTTTATAAGCAGCACGGACTGTATCAGGACCATCATAAAGACCTGAGACACCGGATGGGCAGCCTGATGCTCATCGCCATGTCCAGCGTGCCTTCGCTGCGCAAGGAACTGCAGAAGCAGATGAAGTCAGGCATGATCGCCGGACTCAAGAAGATCGTCGACAGTTAAACGATCAGGGAGCGGAGAGATAGGGGCCGGATTCCCGGTCCATGTGGTATATCAAGAGAAACATCCTCTGATACAAGGTCAGTGCACCGGCGTCAGGCGCCCCGGCCATGGCGCCACAAGAAAGCGAAAGTGAGGTGTTTTTGCGATGAACTTCAAGCAGGCCATCAGGCAGATCTTTAACGGGGAGTTTCTGCTCAGCGTGATCATCCCGATCATCATCCTGGCGGTTCTGAGCCACTTCAACATGACCCTGCTGGGAACGATTCTGGCGGGGGCCTGGGCGTTGGCGGCGAGCGCCGTCAAGTTTGCCAGAGAGCGCCGCGTCAACATCTATGCCCTGATCGTCGCCGGATTCTCTGCTCTCGGGCTGATCGGGACGATCATCTCCCATAGCCCGACTTTTTATCTGGCATCCCCGATCATTCTCGACCTGGTGTTGGCTCTGGCCTTTCTTGGTTCCTTGCTGTTCGGCAAACCCCTGATCCAGTTGTTCGCAGAATACGAGACGAAGGGCGCTTTTCCGGAACCATTGCGCAGACATCCGAAGTACGCCTCGGCGTGGAGAATACTGACGGCAGGATGGGGAGTGCTATCCATATCCCAGGCGCTGTTAAGAGTAGTGTTGCTGCTCTCGGCTCCAGCGGCGCTGTATTACACGGTGAGCAGCCTGTACGGCAACATCTCGACCCCGCTCTTTCTGATCTTCAGTTTCTGGTTTCCCCATTGGTACTGGAGAGACTTGATCAAGGCGGCGCATCAGGCAGATCAGGATCATCAGGGCGAGGGCTCTATCGCTTGACAGTGCGCCCTGCCGGCCCCGCCCGGGGTCTGCCGGGCATAAAACAAGCTGAACTGAAAGGAGAGGATTTACAGTGAATATTCTTGCTGTGAACGGCAGTCCCAGAGGGAAGCATGGCAATACCGAGCAGTTGCTGCAGCCGTTCCTGAAGGGGGCGCGGGATGCCGGCGCCGAAACCGAGGTGATCTACCTCAAGGACAAGAAGATCGAACACTGCACCGGGTGCTATACCTGCTGGGGTAAGACGCCCGGGGTGTGTGCACACAGGGACGATATGGAGGAATTACTGGAAAAGAGGCGGCAGGCGGATGTTACTGTCTATGCGACGCCGCTCTATGTCTACACGGTCACCGGACTGATGAAGGATTTCATGGACCGTTCCCTGCCGTTGGCCCAGCCCTACATCACCAAGTCCGGCGATCGTTATGCCCATCCGCGGCGGTATGAGGACCAGAAAATTAAAAAGGCGGTGCTGATCTCCAACTGCGGTTTCCCAGGCCGCCAGTATTTCACCGGCCTGGTGGAGACCTTTCGCAACCTGTACTCCAAGCCCGGCAACGAACTTGCCGGTGCCATCCTCTGCGGCGCCGGGATAATGCTCGGCATCCCCGAGGCGCGCCAGTATATACAGTGGTATCTCGATGCTTGCGAGGATGCGGGGCGAGAGGTGGCCCAGGCCGGCGCCATCTCCGAACAGACGCAGTCGGTGCTGGAGCGTGAACTGATCGACTTCGAGACCTACGTCAACAATGCCAACGCCTACTGGGACCGGACCCTGGCCGGGCAATCACAATAACATTCATGCGCAACCGGTGCTGCTAAGACGGTAACTGCCCGGCAGCACGGCTTCCATGGGGAATAATTCTCCATTGGGCGATGGGGGACGTCATGGGAATCATTATGCCAATGATTGAGCTAGACAATGTCCATGACGTTGTGCCGATGCCTTTGCTGAGGCCGGAAAAGATGGTATAATATCTAGCGGACAATGCGGAGAGATGGCTGAGTTGGTCGAAGGCGCTCGACTGGAAATCGAGTAGGCGGGCCTATACTCGTCTCGTGGGTTCGAATCCCACTCTCTCCGCCATTATTATTTAAATTGCAGTGTTTGTGGGAATGGCCGGAGATTTCGATTACCGGCATCATGTATTTATGGAACCTGAGCCCCAGCATTACCCGACTCCCTTATTGTTGACTAAAAAAGTTAACGGTGAGGGGGTTCATCATTTTGGCAAGGGTAAGGTTTTAACGCTGAAAGGATAACCCGGAACTTTTTACTCCGCAGATGTAGTTCACAAATCATTTTCCTGAGCTATAAGTTTCTCAACTGATGCTTGGCAAGGTATTGGCACAGTACTAAGCTGTGGCCAAGTGGATGCGTAGAGGCTAGGCATAATAGAGCGGTAAGCGTATGACAGGAGTTAAATGTGAAGCCGTCAGGATGGTGTATAAAAAATTAGGGATCTTAATAAAAAAGCACTTGGCGGCATCCTGTTTCTGGCCATCTGCCTGGCAATAATGTTGTTCCTTCCGGCATGGACTATAAATTACTGGCAGGCTTGCAGCGCTAGCCCCCACAAAGCACCCTCTTCATTGATTGCGCACTCCTTTCCTTCCCCGCCCGCGGTTTGAGCCTAAACGGCCTCCAGCCGGCCGCTTCAAATCTGCTGGACAATTTGGTACAATGACAATAGGACGCTGGCGAGCGTTGGCATTGCTCGGCATCGCCAGACAAAACATGTGCGCCCATAGCTCAATTGGATAGAGCGACAGACTTCGGATCTGTAGGTTGGGGGTTCAATTCCCTCTGGGCGTACCACTAGAATACGGCAGCGGCAGGGGTTCCTTCCAGATTATGGAGCACCCTGCCTTATTTGGTTGTTGAGAAAAATTGAGACAATGATTTTGGATAGCTTGAATTTTGCCCGCCAAAGTAGCATTTATTTTCCTCGCG
>JAHFCR010000116.1 GCA_023249405.1 Peptococcaceae bacterium
TACCGCCGGGCGGTTTTCGTACTGCTGAGCAATACCGGTGGCCTGTTGGGTTCGCTGCAGAGGCTGGGGCCCTTCGGGGCTGTCTCAGTGCCCAGCCCGGCCATGGTGATCTATGCCTGGCTCTATCTGGCGGGCTGCCTGCTGCTGGCGGTGCGTTCCTTCAAAAACCGTGATATCTGACCGGCGGAGGAATCTCTTGGCAGGCGATCCTGGATTGATGGCCAGACCATGAGGTGCTGCCTTATTCAACGGGCGCCCCCATGGTTTTTTACTTGGCAGAAGCATATTACATCCTTTTTCCACACTTTTTTCATCACATCCCCGCAGCCGTGGTCTATCCTGAAATCAGCAAGGCCGATCAAAACAAATAATAGGAGGGAACAACAGATGAAACGGTTAATGGCCATCGTACTGTCTGCGGGACTACTGGTCGGGGTGATGATGAGCCCGGTATACGCCTGGGCGGCAGGGGCTGACAACGCGACTCCGGGCAGCAGCGCCAGTGCGTCTCCTGTTGCGGAGGCCGGAGTTTTCAAGGGCTACCACAAGCAGTTACAGGCCTGGCGTGCCCAGGCCGGTGACCTCTGGACACAACTCAGAGATCAGCGCAAGGAAAACCGGGGGGCCCGGCAAACCATCCGCACCAGCCTGCAAACCTTGAAGGCTCAGGTCCAGGATGCCCGGAAAAACAAGGACACCGCCAAACTGGATCAGATCAAGCCGATCCGGACTCAGATCAGGAGTCTGACCAGCGCCAACAAGCAAACACGGCTACAGAACAAGGACCTCTGGAAGCAGTTTGCAGCAGCGGTCAAAGCCGGCGACTTTGCTGCCGCCAATCAGGCCATCCAGGGTTTGGTCGGTAATCTGACAACTATCAAGGGCAACTTGAGCCAGATCGGGCAGCAACTGCAGCAGGCAATCCCTATCTTTCAATAAGAGCATGCGCAGTCTGACGGCATACCAGGACTACGGAGGGGTGAGCGCAATGCTCGCCCCAGTTTTGTGCAGGTTTTTAAAGGCCGAACACGAAATTAATCATTGTCGGCCTTATCGCTGCCGGGAGGCTTTTCCAGGCCAGACTGCAGGGGGAGAGCGCGTGAAGACGATTTTTCTGGTGGAAGATGACGACCAGATCAGATATTTGATTCAGCAATACCTGAAAAAAGACGGTTTTCAGGTGGAGTCCTTCAGTTGCGCCGAAGAGGCCAAACAGCGCTTGCAGAATGGCTACCCGGATATGTTTATTCTGGACATCATGCTGCCGGGTCAGGACGGGCTGGAGTTCTGCCAGGAACTGCGACGGCAGATGGACGTGCCGATCATCTTTGTCTCCGCCAGAGGTGAGGAGGTCGACCGGATCATCGGGCTGGAACTGGGCGGGGACGACTACCTGGCCAAGCCCTTCAGCCCGCGGGAACTGGTTGCCCGGGTCAAGAACATCTTTCGCCGCACCCTGCCCGCTGCCCGGGGAGAGCAGGCGCTAAAACTGGGAGAGCTGGAATTTCACCCTGATGAGAGACGGGTGCTCTGCAGCGGCAACGAGGTCAATCTTACGGCCAAGGAGTATGAGTTGCTGCTGCTGTTCGTGCGTCATCCCCGGCGGGCATTCAGCCGGCAGGAGTTGCTGGACACAATCTGGGGGCTGGATTACGTGGGGGATGAGCGGGCGGTGGATGATCTGGTCAAACGCATCCGCCGCAAACTGCGGGAATGCGGATCGCCGGTGGAGATCGAAACAGTATGGGGACACGGGTATAAAATGCATGGTTAAGATACGCAGTCTGAGCACCAAGATCGTTCTGGCCTATCTGATTTTAACCATTCTTCTCTCCCTGATCACCACTCTATCCTTCTATTTCATCGTGCGCCAGGTGGTGCTGCAGGAGGCCTCGGGCAACCTGCACCGTCAGGGCGTGATCTTCTCCCGCTGGTTTGAAAACAACCAGAAAAACCAGAACGGCGGGATGGCCCGGCCGATAGTGCAGGTGGCTGACCATCTCCTGGACGGAGACTATATTTTTGTGAATGCCGAGGGGGTCATCCAGTTCAGCAGCCTGCCCAGCCGCTTCCCGGCCGGTGAGCAGATCTCCAAGGTCTTGCCGATGCCCCGTCTGACCAGGGGAATGGTGCAGGAGCGTGATTTTACCTGGCAGAACGAGGAGTACCTGGTGGTCAGGATGCCGGTGCAGGCAAAGGCTGCCCGCGGAGACACCCTGTACATGCTGGCTCAGTTGCAGAGCCTGGGAGAGGTGCGGCGCGGTATATTCTGGCTGGCTCTCCGGGACTCCCTGCTGGTCCTGGCCGGGGCCCTAGCGCTGGCCTGGTTCTTTGGGCAACGGGTGGCCATGCCTCTGCAGGAATTACGCCAGAAGGCGGAACAGATCGCCGGGCGCAACTTCGACGTTCGGGTGCATTTTCAAACTGGGGATGAGGTGGAGGAACTGGGCCGCGCTGTGAACTCCCTGGCCTCCCAGCTGGGTGCCTATGACCAGGGTCAGCGGCGTTTCTTTCAAAGCATCTCCCACGAACTCCGGACGCCGCTGATGAGCATCAGGGGCTATGCCGAGGGACTGCGGGACGGAGTTTTCGCCGGCGCTGAGGCAGATAACGGGCTGAACGTGATCATCAAGGAGAGCGAACGGCTGCAGGCGATTGTAGATGACATCCTTTTTCTCAACCGCTTGCAGAGCCCGCGGGAGGTCTACCAGTGGGGCCAGGTGGAGTTGTTGCCGTTGCTGCAGGAAGTGATCGCCACCCTGGGCGGGCTGGCCGAGAACCGGGGAATAGCCATCCGGCTGGAGGGCGACCCGGTGCTGGTGTGGGGAGACCGGGAAAAACTGCGCCGTCTATGGATCAACATTCTCGGGAACGCCCTGCGCTATGCCTGCAGCCAGGTGACGCTGAGCCTGTCGCTGCTCGCTCAGGGGCAGCTAGAGGTGAGATGCCATGATAATGGCCCGGGATTTCAGGAGAAGGATTTGCAAGAGTTGTTCTCGGAGTTCTACAAGGGTCATGGTGGCCAGACCGGACTGGGCCTGGCCATTGCTCAGGAGATCGTCAATGGTCATCGGGGAGAGATCCTGGCCCGGAACCATTCGGACGGCGGCGCCGAGATCATCGTGTGCTGCCTGGATCAGGTCATTAACAGTTCGTCGTCAGGGTCTTCCCCATCCTGAACATCGATAAAAAGCCGGTTGACAAATTCCATCACGACCTGCAGCTTATCTTCAGGCATCATCCTGATCAGTTCAACCAGCCGCTCTCTGATCTCATCCAAGGCAAGGACCCCTTTTTGGGATAGTATGCCCGCTTCCGGACGGACCATGATGAGACGCCGGGTCTCAGCGGGGCAGCTTGGATGATTAACCGTTCAAATTTTGCAGTCCGGCGTAGGCGCCGCCGGCGTAAGCGATCTCTCCGTTCACAAGGACGAGGGCCACCCTGGTGAGCCAATCCAGAGGATGCCCGGTCAGCACCACCACATCGGCGTCCTAAAAATAGGTCCCGGACATCTTCCGTCACGCCTCTGCGGGGCGGCGGCCCTCGCCTTCCCTTCAAGAAGAGACTGCAGGGGCCGCAGGCCTGAACTGTTGATCGTCATCGGTGTACAGACGGGACAGCCCCGCCTGCTCAGCATCCCTCCGGCTCAAACCCTGTCGCTGATGAGCCCTGCTATCAAGTAGTCCGGAGTCGTGTCATTGATTTCCCCCGTTTACTGGTTTCAACCGGAAGAGGGTGCCGTTTATCTCGATGCCTACAATATCTTCCAAATTCATGATCGGACCGCTTATTCTCGCCTCCTGCCATCCGTTATAATTGCCCAGTTGGCGGCCTATTCCTCCGAATTTTGCCCGAACGTCCTTGCTCCCGTCTTTGTATACGACGGTTACATTCAAGTCGGATCCATCATCTGCTTCATCGCTCAGCCCTCCCCGGAAGAAACCCGAAATGATGGATCTGGCCGGTTCTTCAGGGGGCAGCGGCGATAATGCAGCCTTTTCCGCTAAGGAAAATGAAATGCTGAGCGGAGAGATGGTCAGTTTTTTTATTTCCACTGCTTTTCCATCGATGAGGATCGGCTCATCGCTCGCAATCTGAATGGTGTCCATGTGGGTGGGGACCCTGAAACGCACCTCCCACTTCCCCTCCACAACCGTATCAAAGTAAAATCCCACAAAGTTGAAGATATAGTCCAGGTTCTTCTTCGTCAATTCCCCTATAGGAAAGGCATATTCACGATACTTTAATCCATCCTGCTCATAGAGGACGTAATAATAGGGATCTACTATATCACCTGTTTGCGGGTTTTTCAATCTGAGCCATGAGAATTCATTCCCTTTCTCTTTATCTGGATTCAATTGCACATGCAGGAGACCGTCTTTATAACCGATGTTGGAGATGTATCCTTTGTCATATCCGGGGATGGCCAGGTGGATGGCGTCTTTTTCCAATACCTGATCGACATCTTTCAGGCTGAAATTTTTATGCGCGGCTTCTTGACTAAGACTTCCGCCATACCCCCCAGATTCCCGGTAATCCTTGAACTGGCCCTGATTTTTGGTTGCCAAATCAAAGATGTCGATCTCCTTGGCGTCGATGTCGAACACCTTTTTAGACAAGAAAGAGTTTAAGGTAAATACAGCCTCTTCACCCGGACGCCCTCCGATGGAATGGGCAGCGAAGGCTGCTGTTTTCGTTTTTCCATCGTACTCCAACAGTTCGCAATTGCCGCCGCCCAGATCTTTGCCGCCCTCCAAACGCCAGTTCTCAGCAATCCGCGTGTTCTCGCTCAGTCTATCGCCTGTTTCATCAACCAAATCAAAGAATAGGTAGGTGTCCCCCCCGTCGTTCACGGCTGTCAACAAATCCATCCGGATGCCCTGATCTGTGCTGCTCTTTTTGATTACCTCTGCATACTGGCTGATCTGCGAAGCGTTTCCGTCAAAGTATTTGCTGTAAAGCTGCTGAATTCTATCCATATTCGTAAAGCCGACCAGAAATACCATAGCCCCTGCCAGGGCGATCGCCGCTATTTTTTTATGCGGTCTTTTCGTTTTGGCAACATCCCTGGCCTGTTCAAATTTTGTTATGATATGCTCCCTGTTTTCTTCCGTAAAATTGAACATATACTGCATCATGTCATCCAGCTGGTTATCAGTCAGGTCCTCTAAGGGATGCTTATGGTACGGCCTCATGGGTTCACCTCCTCCACGTCTGACAATATATCCAGCAGCATTTTTTTCCCTCGATACAATCGGTTTTCTATTTCTTTTTTGGGTAATGCCAATTTTAGGGCAATATCTCTTGGCTGTTCTTCATAGAAGTAACGGCGAATCAGAATCTCTCTTGTAGGCTTCGGCAATTGCCTTATCGCTTCGTACAATACCTGATAATTTTCCTGATCCATCCAGCCATCCGTAGAAGTAGAAGCATTGTCCGGAACCATTTCCGCATCCCTGCAGTCTTCCAACCGTATAATATTTTCTTTACCTCTTTTTCTGTGGAGGTTGATGGCCTTGCTTCTCGCCATGACCGCAAGATACGTTTTCAAGCTGCCCCGCTTGGGATCGAATTTTTCAGGATGATTCCACAGTTCGATGAATACGTCGCTGACACACTCTTCTACATCCTGGACCAGATAACCAAAGCTTTTTGACAAAACGCCGCCTACAATTACCCATAACAGTTTGGAATAGATCTCAATAACATGCGAAAAGGCCTCTTCTTCCCGTTGCTTAATTTTCCTGATCAGAACTGTGTCATTCAAAAACCCACCTCCACGTGTTCCTTTCCATAAGCCGCTTACGTATGTATATAGTACAAAAGAAAAAGGGGAAACACTCATAGCTTGTATGCCTTAAGTGTCCCCCGACCTTGACGGTTGAAGTCTTGTAACCCTTGATGTTAAAGGATTCCTATTTATAAAAAAGGCAAAGTTAGTTGTCCCCAGGATTCTCTTTTTCTCCTGACTTGGAGGCAGCCTTCAAGCCTTCAATCCCCTCCCTGGTGCTGATGTTCTTGGGAAGTTTCAATCCGACTTTCTTTTCAAGCTTGCGTTCCATCATAAACGGCAGGAAACAGGCCATGAAGTGTCCCCTGATCCTGTTCGGCGTGCCCGGGGGCAGGGGCCAGGTTTCCGGATAGGGGGGCGATCAAAGAGCCTGCAGTCCGGCGTAGGCGCCACCGGCGTAGGCGATCTTTCCGTTCACCAATACGAGGGCCACCCTGGTGCGCCAATCCAGAGGATGCCCGGTCAGCACCACCACATCGGCGTCCTTGCCTGGGGCCAGACTGCCCACCCGGTCGGCTATCCCCAAGATTTCCGCCGGGTTGATGGTGATCGCCTTCAGGGCCTCCTCCTCGTCCATGCCGTCCTTCACAGCCAGGCCTGCGGCCAGGGACAGGTACTGCACCGGGATCACCGGGTGGTCGGTCATCAGGGCCACCTTCACCCCGGCCCTGGCCAGCACTCCCGGGGT
>JAHFCR010000007.1:0-29167 GCA_023249405.1 Peptococcaceae bacterium
AGTGCCTGGATGACTTTGACATCCCCCTGCGGCTGTCGACCACCGTGATCGAAATCCTGGGCAAGAACAGGCTGACAGGAGTGGTCGTGGCCGGGGTGGATCAGCAGATGCAGCCGATAGCAGGAACCGAATCCCGGATCGACTGCGACACTCTGCTGCTGTCCGTCGGCCTGATCCCCGAAAACGACCTTTCCGTCAAGGCAGGCATAGCGTTGAATCAGGCCACCAACGGCCCTCTGGTCGACAACAGGCTGCAGACCAACGCCCCTGGCATTTTCGCCTGCGGCAACGTGCTGCACGTGCACGACCTGGCCGATAACGTGACTCTGGAGGCGCAGAGGGCGGGAGCGCAGGCGGCGAATTTCGCCAGAGGCGCCGGGCCCGCGGACGGGGAGGCCAGAATGCATAAACTGTTGCCGGGGGCCAACGTGCGGTATACCGTCCCCAACTACCTGCCGCAACGGATCAATGAGAAGATCGGCGTCTTTTTCCGGGTGAGCAGGCCGATCACTGATGGATGCCTGCAGATCACCCACCGGGGAGAGGCGATCTTCCGGTCGCGGCCTGCCAGTTACAGGCCGGGGATCATGAACAAGATCGCCCTCACCGGCAAGATGATCGCGCACCTGGAGGATGATCTGTTCCTTAGCGTGGAGGAGGCATAGCGATGGAGACTCAGTTAACTTGCGTCAGTTGCCCCAAAGGTTGCAGCCTGCAATTGCGCGGGCGGGGGGATCAGCTGGAGGTCAGGGGAAACAAGTGCTCGAAGGGGGTGGAATACGCCTCGACGGAACTCACCGATCCGCGCCGGGTGGTAACCACCACGGTGCTGGTCAGGGATGGTTGCCACCCGCTTCTGCCGGTCAGGTCCAGGCAGGCGGTGCCGAAGCGCCTGATCTCCGATATGGTCCGGGCGCTCGGCCAGGTGGTGGTGGCTGCGCCGGTGCGGCAGGGACAGACAATAGTAACGGATATCCTGCAGACCGGCATCGATATCATCGCCTCCCGGGATATCGCACTTAATAAGATGGAGAGGTGTCAACCATGAAAATCGCATTGGGTTCCGATCATCTGGCGCTGGCAATGAAGGACGAACTGGTGAGGTACGTGGAGTCGCTGGGGCACGAAGTCGCAGACTGCGGCTGCTATAATATGGAACCGGTGGACTATCCGGACATTGCCGCCCTGGTAGCCGGACGCATTAAAAACGGTGAGGCCGAACGTGGTATACTGGTCTGCGGCACCGGCATCGGTATGGCCATGGCGGCCAATAAGATCAGAGGCATCAGGGCCGCACAGTGCCATGACGTCTATTCGGCCGAGCGCGCCGCCAAGAGCAACAACGCCCACATTATCACGCTTGGGGCCAGGGTGGTCGGCGTCGAACTGGCCAAATGCATCGTCAGGGCCTGGCTGGAAAGCTGCTTCAGCGGCGGACAGTCCCAGAAAAAGATCGAAAAGATCATGATGCTGGAGCAGGCTTGACCAGAAATCAAGACATATCATACAGGAGGCTGCCAGAATGAAGATATTTATCGATACGGCCAATCTCGATGAGATCAGGCAGGCCGGCGACATGGGTGTGATCTGCGGGGTAACCACCAATCCGACCCTGATTGCCAAGGAGGGCCGTAACTTTCAGTCAGTGATCAACGAGATCTGCTCCATCGTCGATGGGCCGATCAGCGCTGAAGTGATCAGCACCGAAGCACAGGGAATGGTGGATGAAGCCATACCCCTGGCGGCGATCAGCCCCAATATCGTGATCAAGATCCCCATGACCGTAGAAGGGCTCAAAGCGGTGAAGATCCTGGCGGCCCGAGGGATCAAAACCAATGTCACCCTGATCTTTTCCGCCAACCAGGCGCTGCTGGCGGCGCGGGCGGGAGCGTCCTACGTGAGCCCGTTCGTGGGCAGGCTGGACGATATCAACCAGGATGGCATCCCGGTGGTGGAGGAGACCGCCGCCATCTTCCGCGCCTACGGCATCACCACAGAGATCATCGCCGCCAGCATCCGGACTCCGCTGCACGTCACCCGGTCGGCCCTGGCGGGAGCAGATATCGCCACCATTCCCTTCAGCGTGATCCTGCAGATGTGCAAGCACCCCCTCACCGACGCCGGCATCCGCAGATTTCTGGCTGACTGGGACCTGGTAAAGGACAAGTAGTCCGATCTGCGGTAAGGACGAATGTTGCCGGTGGCGCTAGCCGATCGGCGGGCTTATTGGAGATGAGCCGTTCTTCTATTAATCTTGGAAGGGTCGGATTGATTTGCAGACAGTGACCGATTTACAAGACAAGGCGCTGAGCATCCGCCGGGATATCCTGACCATGATCGCGGAGGCCGGCTCGGGACATCCGGGCGGGTCGCTCTCGGCGGTAGAGATTGTCGTGGCGCTCTATTTCCAGATCATGCGCCTGGACCCCGCCAATTGCGCCTGGCCTGACCGGGACCGTTTTGTGCTGTCGAAGGGGCATGCAGCGCCGCTGCTCTACGCGGCATTGGCCGAACGCGGCTATTTCCCGCTGGAAGAGCTGGGGACCCTGCGCAAGCTGGGAGGTTTGCAGGGCCACCCTTGCTGCAAGACACCGGGGGTGGACGCCTCTACCGGATCGCTGGGCCAGGGGCTGGCCATAGCCAATGGCATGGCCCTGGCAGGCAGGCTCGACGGGAAGGATTACCGCGTCTATACTCTGCTGGGGGATGGCGAGACCGAGGAGGGCATGGTGTGGGAGGCGGCGATGGCCGCTGCCCACTATCGCCTGGGCAACCTGACGGCCATCGTGGACCATAACCGGCTGCAGATCGACGGAGCGATCGCCGAGGTGATGTCCCCGGAGCCGCTGGCGGAAAAATGGGTGGCCTTCGGATGGCACGTCCAGGTCATCGACGGGCATGACTTCGGTCAGATCCTGGAGGCGTTCGGGCGGGCAAGCAGGCAGCAGGAGCAGCCGCAGGTGATCATAGCCGAGACGGTCAAGGGCAGAGGGGTCTCTTTCATGGAGAATCAGGTCAAATGGCATGGCAGCGCCCCCAACGGGGAGCAGTTGCAGGCGGCTCTGGCAGAACTTGAGGAGGGGGTGCGGCAGTGGAAGCGATAGCGACGCGCGATGCCTACGGGCAGGCGCTGGTAGAACTGGGAGAGCAGAACCGGGATCTGGTGGTGCTCGACGCCGATCTGGCCATGGCGACCAAGACGGCGGCCTTCAAACAGCGCTTCCCGGACCGGTTTTTTGACATGGGCATTGCCGAACAAAACATGATCGGTACGGCGGCCGGACTGGCGCTGTCAGGCAAGGTGCCCTTTGCGAGCAGCTTTGCCGTCTTCGCCACCGGGCGTGCCTTTGAACAGATACGCAACTCGGTGGCCTACCCCGGGGTGAACGTGAAGATCGCCGCCACCCATGCCGGTATCACCGTCGGGGAAGATGGGGCCTCCCACCAGTCAGTGGCGGATATCTCCCTGATGCGGTCTCTGCCCAACATGACCGTGCTCGTCCCGGCGGACGGCGTGGAAACCGTCCAGGCCGTCAGGGCGGCTGCTGCATTCCAGGGCCCGGTTTACATCAGGCTGGGACGGTTGAAGGTCCCGGTGATCTTTGGCGACGATCACCATTTCAGTATCGGGCCGGCCTACGTGCTGCGCCAGGGATCGGATGCCGCCGTCCTGTCCTGCGGGATCATGGTCTCCAAAGCGCTGGAGGCAGGGCGACAGTTGGCCGCAGAAGGGATCGAGATTGCCGTTGTCAATGTCCCCACGATCAAGCCTCTCGATGGCGATAGGCTGGTCGAAATAGCCCGGCAGACCGGGGCGGTGGTAACCGCAGAGGAACACAGCGTCATCGGCGGACTTGGCAGCGCCGCGGCTGAACTGCTCAGCCAGCGATACCCCGTTCCCCTGGAGATGGTGGGGATCCGGGACTGCTTCGGGGAATCCGGCTCTCCGGACCAACTGCTGGCCAAATACGGCCTCACTGAAATTGATATCATCAACGCCGTAAAAAAAGCGATGGTGAGAAAAAGAGATGCCAGGGTCTAGGGGGCCAAGAGGTGTGAAGACGAGTTCTTTAACTCACCGGCAGAGGTTTCGGATTGCTGTAGACCGTAAAGAGCCGGACCGGGTGCCCTTTGAACTGGGCGGCAGCACGAGCATGATGAATGACCCGCTCTACTTCAAGGTCAAGGATCTGCTTGGTGTCAACAGAGAGATTCAGCCGTACCGGGCGGGCAAGGCATCCAACTATTACGACGAAGAGGTGTGGGAACGGCTAGGATCCGATTTTCGCCATGTCTGGTTGGGCTCCCCGGACAATTTTCAGGTACAGGTCGATGAGCAGGGAAAATATATTGATGAATGGGGGATTGCCAGAAAAACTAAGGGGAACGGCGCCGGTGAGATCTTCGCCCCGCTGGGTGATGCCGATCTGGACGGCCTGAATAATTACCGCTGGCCCGACCCGTACGACAAGGGGCGGATCAGGGGTCTGAAAGAGCGTGCCCGGTGGCTGCATGAGCATACGGATTATGTTGTTTCCGCCAAGTATCCGGTAACCGATCCGCTGCTCGGTCTGGGGATGGAACTGCGAGGATCGAAATTTTTTATCGACTTGTTGGCCAACAAGCGTTTTGCCAACGCCTTGCTCGACAAGATCACCCAGGTGATCTATGGGCTATACGAGTCGATCATGGAAGAGGCGGGTTCTTTTCTGGATATGGTGGAGATAGCGGACGATTTTGCCAGGCAGTCGGCGCCGCTGATCTCCGGCCACCTTTATCGGGAGATGTTCATGCCAAGGTACCGGGAGATCGTCAATATGATCAAAAAGAAAGCCCCTGGCGTGAAAGTTTTCTTTCACAGTTGCGGAGCGATTTATACCCTGATTCCCTGGTTCATAGAAACTGGTTATGATATTATCAACCCGCTCCAGCCTAATTGTCGCGGCACTGATCATCAGAAAATCAAGCATGAATTCGGGTCGGAGGTCTGTTTTCACGGGGCCATCGATGTGCAGGCGGCCATGCTGGGAAGCGAGGAAGATGTTAAGAGAGAAGTGCGCCGGCGGATCGACGCCCTGGCGCCCGGCGGCGGATACATCCTATCTACGGCCAACCAGCTGCAGCAGGATACGCCTCCGGAAAATGTGATCTGTTTGAGCAGATATGCCAGAGAGTATGGCTGCTATCGCCAAAGCATGTGAGAATCGGATCTTACTATATCGTCGGGGAGGCTTTAACGTGTCTTTATTGGAAGAGATTGCAACAGCGGTGTTCGAGGGCGATGCCGACAAGGTGAAAGAGGCCTCGGAAAGAGCGCTGTCCGATGGCGCCGCGCCCGAGACGGTCATCAATGAGGGATTGATCACCGGCATGAACAAGATCGGATACCTGTTCAAGAACGGTGAGGTTTACGTGCCGGAGGTGCTGATCGCGGCCAGGGCGATGCATGCCGGGATGGACGTGTTGAAATCGAGCCTGCAGGCAGGTGAGGAGATCGGAAACAAGGGCATCGTGCTGGTCGGCACTGTCAAAGGCGACTTGCACGATATCGGCAAGAACCTGGTGGCGATGATGATCGAGGGCGCCGGGTATAAAGTGGTCGACTTGGGCATCGATGTCGCCCCGGATAAATTCATCAAGGCGGTGGAGGAGTACCAGCCGCTGGCGGTGGGACTGTCGGCCCTGCTGACCACCACGATGACGGCCATGCAGGAGACCGTGTCCAGGATCAAGGGGAACGGCGGCCGGGTCAGGGTCATTGTCGGCGGCGCTCCGATCACTCAGAAGTTTGCCGATGCCATCGGCGCCGACGCCTATGCTCCGGATGCTGCCTCTGCGGCCGACATCATCAACCAGATACTGGCCGGTTGATCCGGGTTCAGGCAGTAGACGCGTCATGATGGCCCTTCTACCACTTTGCCCGCGTGGTTGCGGGGCAGGATGAATATTGTGATCGAATACGGACGAGGAACAGGTGGCATCGTTGCTAAATTGCAGGCCCACGGTCGCCCTGATCGCCCATGATAAGAAAAAAGGAGAGATGATCCAGTTTGCCAGGGAGCAGCTGGACGTACTGGGGCAGTGCCGGCTGGTGGCGACAGGCACGACCGGCCTGCTGGTCAACAGGGAGACCGGCCTGAGGGTGTACCGTTGCTCATCGGGGCCGCTGGGCGGCGACCAGCAGATCGGAGCGCTGGTGTCCCGCAATCGGATCGCGGCAGTGATCTTTCTAAGGGATCCGCTCACCGCCCAGCCGCATGAACCGGATGTTTCGGCCCTGCTTCGCCTCTGCGACGTACACAACATTCCCCTGGCGACCAATCTCGCCTCCGCGGCCATTCTGGCGACCTGGATCCGCGCCCGGATTCAGGTCAGACAGGGCGGGCCGGATTAAATCGGTGCCATTACAGATAATAGGATGAAAGGAAGGCATACATGAGCATGCGTGTCGCTATCGGCAATGATCATGCAGGACTGGGGCTCAAAGGGATTATCGTGGAGCGGTTCACCACTCCCGATCGGCAGTTCGTCGACTTCGGGACAAACAGCCCGCAGCCCGTGGATTACCCGGATATTGCCGCTGCCGTGGCCGGGGCGGTCGCCGGCGGGGAGTATGACCAGGGGATCCTGATCTGCGGGACCGGGATCGGCATGACGATCACCGCCAACAAGGTGCCCGGCATCCGGGCCGCCCTCTGCCATGACTGTTTTACCGCCACTGCCGCCAGGGAACACAATGATGCCAACATCCTGACCCTGGGAGAGCGGACGCTGCAGCCGGAGGCAGCCTGCAGCATCGTCGAAGCCTGGTTTCAGGCCAAGTTTAGCGGCGGTCGCCACTCGCGCCGGGTGGACAAGATCCGGGAGCTGGAGCAGAAGTATTGCTCCTGCCTATCAGAACAGAAGTAACAGCATGGGACGGGATGATGGCTCTCTATCCCGCCGTCCCCTTTTCTCCGCCGGTATAATGTTAGGGCAAGGGTCCGGGGAGACTTGACAGGGTTAGCAGGGAGCGAATAAGTGGGTTGGGCGCCCGGGATAGTTTTAAAAAGGCCGATAGAATGAATTCCAGCGATGTATCAATAAAACACTGAGATAGGAGAATGCCACATGAGCAGCAGGATCGAAGAATTATTGGGCAGCGAGGCCGGATATCTGTTGAACCACCAGTGCCGGACCATTCTCAAGGATGCTCTCCACCTGCCCGGTCCCGACATCGTGGACAGGACGCTGGTTCCGTCCGACCGCCCGGTGGCGGTGCTGCGCAACATGCAGACCCTGCTCAACACGGGGCGCCTGGCAGGCACCGGATACCTCTCCATCCTGCCGGTAGATCAGGGAGTGGAGCACTCGGCAGGCGCCTCGTTCGCCCCGAACCCGATCTACTTTGATCCGGCCAACATCGTCAGGCTGGCGATCGAGGGGGGCTGCAACGCGGTCGCCTCCACGCTGGGAGTACTGGGATCGGTGGCCCGCAAGTTTGCCTACCGGATTCCCTTCATTCTCAAGATCAACCACAACGAACTGCTCTCCTACCCCAACAAGTACGACCAGGTCCTATTAGCCAGCGTTGATCAGGCTTTTGGCATGGGGGCGGTGGCAATCGGCGCCACCGTCTATTTCGGCTCGGAGGAAAGCACCAGGCAGATGCAGGAGATCAGCGAGACTTTCGCCTATGCCCACACCCTCGGGCTGGTCACCATCCTCTGGGCCTATGTGAGAAACGATGCCTTCAAGGTTGGCGGGGTCGACTACGAGTTGTCCGCCGATCTGACCGGCCAGGCGAATCACCTGTCTGTCACGATCGAGGCGGACATCGTGAAGCAGAAACAGCCGGAAAGCAACGGTGGCTATAATGCTGTGAAATTCGGCAAGACCAGCGGCAGGGTGTACTCCGAGCTGACCTCGGATCATCCGATCGATCTGACCCGCTACCAGCTGGCCAACTGCTATCTGGGACGCTCCGGACTGATCAACTCCGGCGGCGCCTCCGGGAAGAATGACCTGGCCCAGGCGGTGCGCACCGCCGTGATCAACAAGCGTGCCGGCGGCATGGGTCTCATCTCCGGCCGCAAGGCCTTTCAGCGGCCGATGAAGGACGGGGTCGCACTCCTCAACACCATCCAGGATGTCTACCTGAACCCGGAGATCACCATTGCCTGACCGGTCTGCCGAGACGGGGGTGGCCATGCCGTTATAAGCAGACGGCGCCTTTCCCAAGCAGCATGTTTCAGGCCTGGCAACAGGCTTTTTTTATCTTGCTTTATTCCTTGTTTAATTCTTTCTTACTTAACTCATGTGTAAATTGTTCTATGGCATCTATTGCATCAGAGATATCTTGGAGGTAGTCTTTGTATGCGCGCTTGCTCATACATAGATTACCTCCTTCAGGATCTGTTTTCCAATCCTGGGCTTTAGTGAGGACTTCATTACCAGGTCAACTTTTTTGCCTAATAAGTCGCTGAGATGGTGTTCCAATGCTACAAAATTGAGCAGGCTGATCGAATTTTCGAAATCAATCAGGACGTCAATGTCACTCTTTTTACTTTGCTCTCCCCTGACGTAGGAGCCAAAAATTCCTAAAGAGTTAACACCATACTGATTTCTGAGCAGCGGTTTCTGATCCCTGAGTTTTTTTATGAAGCCATCAACTTCATTCAATGTATTAACGACCTCCCCGATCCAAAACTTGCTCAACAATATTTTACCATTCTACATGTTAAAAACAACACGATATCCGCTTTACAGGAGGTTGACAATGGGTGGTCTCAATAGCTAACAACACGATAATTTGAAAAGCCTTATTTTTAGCTCCAGAGTGAAAGCGTTTATAAAATTCTTGAAGGAGGTTGCAGGGCAAGGCATTCAGTAATCAACCAAATTCTGTGCTATAATAATTTATCTGGTAACTGACCTCAGAAAGGGGCGAAGGCCTGGCTGCGGCGGCGTTTGTCGAGCGCCGGCGGGACCAGGCGCGATAATGCCGGAACATAACGACGAGGCAACGATCATAGATTCTAAGATTTTTTATGTCACCACTCCGATCTACTATCCCAGCGACAATCTGCACATAGGCCATGCCTACACCAGCGTGGCGGCGGACTGCATCGCCCGCTACAAGCGGCTCAGGGGCTACGACGTGCGCTTCCTGACCGGCTCTGACGAGCACGGGCAGAAGATCGAGCGCAAGGCCCGGGAGCAGGGCAAGACTCCGCTCGAGTACGTCGACCCGATCGTGGCCAATTTCAAGCACCTGTGGCAGCAGCTTCACGTGCAGTACGACGACTTCATCCGGACGACGGAACCCCGCCACGAGGAATGCGTGCAGGCGATCTTCCAGAAGATCTACGACCAGGGGGATATTTACAAGTCCAAGTACCAGGGCTGGTACTGCACGCCCTGCGAGACCTTCTGGATGGAGCGCCAGCTCCAGGATGGCAACTGCCCGGACTGCGGGCGCCCGGTGGAATTTACGGAAGAGGAGAGCTACTTCTTCCGGATGTCCAAGTACCAGGATCGGCTGCTTCAGTATATCGAGGAGCACCCGGAGCTGATCCAGCCGGTATCCCGGCGCAATGAGATGGTGAACTTCATCAGAAGCGGGCTGGAGGACCTGTGCGTCTCCCGCACCACTTTCAACTGGGGGATTCCGGTCCCCTTCGACCGGAAGCACGTGGTTTACGTCTGGTTCGACGCCCTGGTCAACTACATCTCCGCCCTGAACTGGCGTCCGGATCGGGACGATCCCCTCTACGGGCATTACTGGCCGCATGTCGTGCACTTCGTGGGCAAGGATATCGTCCGCTTCCATACGGTGATCTGGCCGATCATTCTGATGGCGGCGGGCCTGGAGCCGCCCCGGGCGGTTTACGGCCACGGCTGGCTGTTGCTCGAAGGGGGCAAGATCTCCAAATCGAAGGGGAATGTGGTCGACCCACTGGTGCTGATCGACCGCTACGGGGTGGACTCCGTACGCTACTACCTGCTGCGGGAGCTGCCGCACGGGGATGACGGCCACTACACCGAGGACAGCCTGGTGGAGCGGATCAACACCGACCTGGCCAACGACCTGGGCAACCTGATCAGCCGCAGCTTCGGGATGATCGACAAGTACTGGGACGGCACGCTGCCACAGCCCGAGGCGGCCGAGGGGCCGGACCTGGAGCTGCAGGCGACAGCCGGCCAGGCCCGGCTGGATCTGGAACGCTCCCTGGATCGCTACGATTTCAGCGGCGCTCTGGCGGCCATCTGGCAGCTGGTGCGCCGGGCGAACCAGTACGTGGACGAGACTGCGCCCTGGAAGCTGACCCGCCGGGAGGAGGCCCGGGGGCGGCTGGGCACGGTGCTCTATAACCTGAACGAGGCGGTGCGGGTGTTGACTATCTGGTGCACCCCCTTCATGCCGGTTTTTCCGCCCCGGGTCTGGGAGCAGCTCTCGATCACCGGCCGGCCCGAGCTGCAGAGCTGGGACAGCACTGCGGTCTGGGGACAGCTTCCTGCCGGGCTGCAGATCAGCCGTGGCCAGGGGATCTTTCCCAGGATAGTGGAGGAGCCAGGTGAGGGAGCATCCGGGGCGGCGGGTGCCGGCGCTGCATTGTCTTCAGCCGGATCGGCCGTGGCGCAGGCCTCGTCCGCCAGGTCTCCCCACACCGAAACGGGCCCTGGCCTGGCGAAGCAGGAACAGCGGAAACCAGAGGTTCAGCCGGAGCAGCCGGCGCCGGTAAAACCCGGGCCAAAGCCGGTAGTGCCCCTGGGAGAGAAGCCGGAGATCTCCATCGAGGAGTTTGCCAAGATCGATCTGCGGGTGGCCCTGGTCAGGCAGGCGGAGCGGATCAGGGGGGCTGACCGGCTGCTGAAGCTGGAGGTGGACCTGGGCAGCGAGACCCGCACCGTGGTGGCCGGGATTGCCCAGCACTACCAGCCGGAAGATCTGGTGGGCAAACGGGTGGTCATCGTTGCCAACCTGGCGCCTGCCAAGCTGCGGGGCATCGAGTCGCGCGGGATGATCCTGGCGGCAGTGGACGAGAGCGGACTGGCCGTGCTGACCGTCGACCGCGACCTGCCCCCCGGCAGCCAGGCCCGCTAGAAGTGAACGCGGGGACGGTTCTCGCGTTCACTTTTTTCTACGTAAGCATGGGGACGGTTCTTGGTTCCTGCGGTTGCGGGGTTGCCGTCAGTAGGCGATCGTTTTTAGTTCCGGCATCGGGAAATGCCTGGCGCTGGCTGTGACCAGCGTCAGTTTTATGATACCGCACCATGGCGAGTATCTTTGGGGCGCTCAGGAAAAGTGAGATCAAGGCGAGGTGATGAGCGGCAGTGAACAGCCAGGCTGTCCTGGTGGACACCCACGTCCACTACAACGACCCCGGCTTTGCACATGACCTGGAGACAGTACGGGAGCGGGCCAGGCAGGCCGGCGTTGCCGCGGCGGTCTGTGTCGGCTACGATGTGCCCTCGTCGCGGCGGGCGGTGATGCTGGCCGGTCAGTACCCGGATGTCTATGCGGCGGTAGGGGTGCACCCCCACGACGCCGCAGGGATGACGCCCCGGGCATGGGAGGGCCTGCGCCTCCTGGCCGGGTCAGACCGGGTGGTCGCCCTGGGGGAGATCGGCCTGGATTTCTACCGCGACCTCTCGCCGCGGGACCTGCAGCGGCAAGTCTTCTGGCAACAGCTGCAGATGGCCCATGAATTGCAGATTCCCGTGGTCATTCACGACCGGGATGCCCACGCCGAAACCATGGCCACCCTAAAGGAGTTCCCCGGCCTATCCGGGGTGGTAGTGCACTGTTTTTCCGGCGACCGCCGGATGGCTGAGGAGTGCCTGGGGCGCGGCTACTACCTTGGCATCGACGGTCCCCTCACCTACCCGAAAAACCGCGACCTGGCAGAGATCGCCCGCGCTGTCCCGCTGGATCGCCTCCTATTGGAAACCGACTGTCCCTACCTATCTCCCCAGCCCTGGCGCGGTAAGCGCAATGAGCCTGCCTACCTGCAAGCGGTGGCGGAGCGACTGGCCGAACTGCGGGGCCTCACCAAAGCAGAAGTGGCGTCAGCCACCACCGCCAACGCCATCCGTTTCTTCAGCATCACCCTTTAACTCCCCACTCTGCTGTTCCTGTATCGCTATATAAAGGATGGGTTTATAATTTTTCCCTGTTCTAAAAAATAAGAACGAAAAGCGTGAACCGTCCCCGCGTTTACGTGTTCCGTTGATCGTCCAGGTGCAGTACCCGCAGCCACAGGCGCGCCCGGGAGCGTTGCCGGGAGATCTGGTAAGTGCCCGACGGAGCGGCCCCGGTCTGGGCCAGCACCTCTGTCGCCCGCTCCTGAAGCTTCGGAGAGATCAGCATGGCCACACCGCAGTCGGCGCTGATCTCCCTAGGCAGAGGAATCAGCAATAAGGGGATGCCGGCCTCCTGGCAGGCCTTCTCGGCCTGGAAGGCGTAGTGCGAGGAGGGAAAGGTGATCACGACTGCCGTCAGCATCTCTTCCTGACGATCTATGTTGTCAGCCATCACTCACATCTCCATTTAGCCGGGCCGACCATCGCCTGATTCCAACCTCACGATCGGAAGGAGACGCGGTCTCCCGCTATTCATTAAAAATCACTTCTAATATTACAGGATTATTCCCGGCAGGGGAAATGAAAACAATTCGGCAATGGACGCTAGCTGTCGTCATGACCCGGGCGAAGTATAACTCGACCTTCATTGGGAAATAATGGTTATCAGAGTAGGTCCCAAAGGAGGTTGATAGCATGACTAGCTGGGAAGTGCTCGATTTTGACACAGTGGTTGGACTTGAAGGATCAAGATCACAGAAAAAGACCAAAACGGCGAATAAGCGCCTGAAAGTGAGGGTCACCGCCTGCGGCATTGCTCTGGCCATGTTGTTTCCGGTACTGCAGGTGGACAGGGTGTGGGCAAAGGCGCCGATGACCCTGGGGATATTTTCGCAGGGGCTCGGCCTCGAAGATCTGAATCTGTACGACAAGCCGGCGGTGAGCTACGCTCTAACCTATACCCAGGGTGCGGGCCTGGCCTTTCAGAAGATGGAAGATACCCTGGTCAGGGTGCGTGTGGATGGAAGCACCGTCATTACCCAGGCGCCGATGCCGCACCTGAAACAGATCCTGAGTGATGCCAGCGTGGATCTGGGAGACAGGGACCGGGCCCAGGCCACGATCGCAGTCAGCGGCCAGGGAGACGAGAGCATGCCGGAGATCGATGTCACCCGGGTGCGTACCAGAGTTGTGGCTGAATCGCAGCCAATCCCCCCATCGGTGACGAGGGTGGCCGATGCCTACCTGCCGCCTGGGCAGACCGAGGTGCGTACGGCGGGGCAACCCGGGGTGCTGTTGAAGAAGTACGAGGTGACCACCGAGAACGACGTTGACGTCAAACGGCGCGAGATCGGCAGCGAGGTGCTGCAAAAGCCGGTGCCGAAACTGGTCGCTTACGGTATCACGACCAACGCCGCAGAGCGCAGAGCCGTATCCCGCAGCGGCACGGGGAAGGTGCTCCGGACCGTGCAGGTGGTGTCTACCGCCTACACCCATACCGGCGACCACACCGCCAGCGGCGTCTGGCCGTATGTGGGCGGGGTGGCGGTCGATCCCAGGGTGATTCCGATCGGCTCCAAGCTGTACATCGAGGGTTACGGGCCGTCCCGGGCAGTAGATACCGGAGGACTGATCAAGGGCAACCGTGTCGACCTGTTCTTTGATACGGAGGCAGAGTGCCAGTCCTGGGGCCGGCGCCCGGTTACCGTTTCCATAATGGAATAAGTGAGCTCCCTTCACCCGGCTCCTCAACGAGCCGGGTATTTTATTTTATCCGACAGCCTTGAAAGCATTGATACCATTGGTATTTTAAAGGCAGAGCCCACTCATGGCGTATTAGGGTTAGCAGACTGCAAATTATTTTAAATATATTTTTAAATAAAAAGGAGAATTGAAAGAGACGAAGAATAATATTGTATACACTAAAATGGAATCATGTTTTGAATGGCGGAACATGATAAGAGAATATAATCAATGTTTTGCGAAGAAAACTAGTTATATCCCTGCTAACGCAGGTTAATAAACAGTGGATATCATGTTCCATAATACAAAACAGAGTGGAGATATATAACGTGCCTAACAATTTAGAACATAAAAACTATGTGCAATCGGTGGAGAGAGCGTTAGATATTTTAAAAATCATGCAGGCCAGTTACAGAGATATGGGGATCACCGAGCTGAGCAGGGAGTTGGGCTTGAGCAAGAGCACCGTTCACAGACTGACCACCACGCTGGAGGCCTACGGATTTGTGCAGCAGGTAGTCAGCACCGGAAAGTACCGTCTCGGCTGGGGATTGTTTGAAATGGGGAACGAGGTTCCTAAAAGACTGGACTTTGCGCTGGTTGCCAAGCCCTATCTGCAAAAACTGAGCAGTGAAGTTGACGAGACGGCAATTCTGGCGATTTTGGACGGAACGGACACTATCTATCTGGACAAGGCAGAAACTAATCAAATTATGCGCATGGATATCCAGGTCGGGTGCCGTTTGCCGGCTTATTGCACCGCTTTAGGCAAAGTGCTTTTAGCGGGACTGTCAGATGATAGCATCAGGGAACTCTATAAGAAGGAAGATTTTAAAAAATATACCGTCAATACCACCAACACATTGGAAAAATTGCTTGGCGAGATCGAAAACGCCAGATCTAAAAAGTATGCCATCGATGACGAGGAATATAGCCTGGGATTTAGATGCATTGCAGCGCCTATTCATGATGCCACGGGAAATATTATTGCCGGCATCAGCCTGGCCGGTCCCGCTTCCAGATTGACAATGGCCAGTTTTATCGATGTATGCCCGCGGATCCTGGATATTGCTTCGCAGCTCTCAGCCGCCTTGGGGTACAATCCGTGAAGCGCCCGCCGATTTTTTATCGCATCATAATGGAACATAGTGCCGTAATGCGGAACATTGAGGGTTGCGATGCCAATAAATATCGATGAAGGGAGTGATCACCCCCCAATAATATCTGAACACCGGTATCTCTAGAACAAAAACTTAAGGAGGAGTCAGAATGGCAGTAGTTGATGCACACGTTCACTTCGGACCATGTCGTGTTTTTGGTTGGAATATGACAGAAGAGGATATCATCTCTTCAATGGACAGGGATGGCGTGGACGCTTCCATCGTTCAACCCTTCCCGGGCACTCCGGACGCAGTTAAGACTCATGATGAGATCGCCAGATTGACGGAAAAGCATCCCGGTAGAATCTTTGGCCTGGCCAACATCAATCCGCACCAGGACGAGAAGTTTGTTTATAAGGAATTGGTTCGCTGCATTAAGGAGCTCGGTTTTGTCGCTATCAAGTGCCACACGATCGGACACGCCCTGATGCCTACCGCCAAGGACGCCGATGTGCTCTTCGAGACGGCGAAGGAGTTAAAAGTGCCGGTCATGGTTCACAATGCCGCTTTCGGGATGCCTTTTTCCTCCCCGGCCCTGGTGATCCCAAGGGCCAAGCAGTATCCGGATCTGCCGATAGTCATCGCCCATACCGGAGCGTGTGTGCTGACGCCGGAGGCGATCATTATTGCCGGCGAATACGACAACCTCTACCTGGAGACATCGTGGGTCATGACTCCGGATATCAAGTGGGCAATTGACACCGTCGGCGCCGACCGGGTCATGCTGGGTTCGGACTCCGCCGAGAACCTGGCGGCAGAAGTGGCCAAGTACAAAGTGATCGACATTACCGAGGAGCAGCGGCGCAAGTGCATGGGTGAAACAGCGATCAAGCTCTTTAAACTTCCAATTAAGTAAACCTGATGAGCAGGTATAAAAAAAGAATCATAGCAGTGCTCCAAAAAAAGAGCGCACCATGATTCCAAAACAAACACCAAGAACAGTATAACAGAGCGTGCATCCTAAGGCAAAGAAGAAACGGTTTGTCAAAGTAGTTTGGCCAACAATAGCCGTATATTATCGCATGTGAAGGGGGATGTATATGAAAAACTACCTTTTCAAGTTAAGTGTGATTGCTGGCATCCTGTGTGGCATATACGTGTTTATCTACAGCTATATACCGATCAAACTGCTCTGGATGACTTTTGTGGCGCTCCCGATCTATTTTGGGAGTGGCGCCAAAAGAGAGGAATTCCCGCATTATGTGGTCAGTGCAATCGTCGGGGTGGTGTGGGGATTCATCTACCTGAAGCTGATCGGCCTGCTTGCCGGCACCGGTCTCGGGATCAGCGTGACGATGCTCCTGGTGGTGGGCGTGGTGACCCTGATCATGTGCGCTATACATCTCTGTGTGACGAACAACACCTGGGCAAACAAGCTGCCGATGATGTTCGGGGCTGTCGCCTGTATGTTTTCCCAGAACGGTCAGGCGGCCGGAAGTATCCTGTTGACCCTGGTCGGCGGTCTGATCCTTGCTCTGGCGATCGTGGAATTGACCAACCTGACAGAGAAGGCCCGGAGCGAGCAATAGCGCCGGGGTTGTGAGGGCAAGAGAGCATAAAAGCTCTGCAAAATAACAAACTTACAAGGAGGTAAGTGCAATGCCGTTTATCAACATCCGGATTTTCGAGGGTCATTCCAAGGAACGTAAGGCCAAGATTGCGGCAAAGATCACCGAGATAGTGCATGAAGAGGCAGGAGTTCCCAAGGAATACATCTGGATCACGTTCCAGGACATCCCTGCTGACGAGTGGTCCATTGGCGGCAAGATGTGCGGAAATAACGAATAGGTGAGGACAATGGGGCGAGAGGGCAGCCCTCTCGCCCCATTCAAAACTGGCACATGGGATGGCGTGCACAATGCCCGTAATGAGAGATATTAAAATTCAAATATCCATCGACGACCTGTTGCGAGTGCATGGAGCGACCGAGGGCCAGGTCAAAGGCAAGGCGCTGGATAACTATCGCCGGCTCCTGGACGAGGCGGAGCCGCTTCTGCGGCCAGCCTATATTTATCGGGATGTCTCTATCGCCGAAACCAGAGAGGACGGCCTGGTTTTGGAGACCGGGCACGTCTTGCAGGCCACCATTTTGGCAAAGTTGCTGCGGACTGCAAAAAGGGTCTATCTGATGTGCTGCACCATCGGGCCCTTGTTGGAGCAGCGCGCCAGGGAATACAAGAATGACGGCTTTCCGGCCAAAGCCTACATCCTCGACAGCATCGGCTCCCTGGCCACCGATTTCTTGGCGCAGAAAGGATGCAAATTCGTCGATGATGTGGCGGCCGCTGTTCAACTGTCGACTTCCATTCCGTTAAGCCCGGGGTATATGGGCTGGCCGCTGAAAGACCAGCAGGCGTTTTTCCAATTGCTCGACTGCGCTGAAATTGGAGTGGCTTTAAGCGATACCTTTATCATGAGCCCCTTAAAATCCACTACGCAGGCCATTGGCCTGGTGGCAGAGCCGGGAGGGAAGGCGCACAAGACCAATTGCGATTACTGTGCCCTTAAAGCGAGATGCAAGTTTAGGAAGGTCCAATCTTCTTAATTTTAAACACGAAAGGAGCTACCAACATGGAAAGCAAGGAAAAGTTATTGGATCAGTTGGCGCAAGCGGTGGTGGACATGGACACCGAAGCCGTTGAAGCAAAGAGCAAAGAGGTTATAGAGGCCGGAATTCCTGCCTTTGAGGCCATCGCAACGGGACTTTCAGTGGGCATGAAAAGAGTGGGCGAAATGTGGAGCCGGATGGAGATCTTCATGCCTGAGGTCATGGGCTCGGTGGATACCTACTATGCCGGCATGAAGCTGTTGAAACCGCAGATCAAGGTCAGCGAGCATGCCACATACGAAGCAACCGTTATTATGGGCACTATCTGGGGCGATATTCACAGTGTCGGCAAGGATGTGGCGATACCGGTTTTTGAGGGTGAAAACTTCAGGGTGATCGACCTCGGCCTCGATGTGTCTGTAGAAAAATATGTCGCAGCTGTCAACGAATATCACCCTGAGTTTGTGGGGCTCGGCACGTACATGAGCGAGACCTTCCTGCATGTGGAAGCTCTCGTCGAGGAATTCAAGGCCAAGGGGATCAGGGACAAGGTATTTATCATCTGTGGAGGGCCGGCGGTCGATTCAGAGTACGCTAAAAAAATGGGAGCGGATGACGCCTGGAACGACGCTTGGGAAGCGGTCGCCGGCATGAAGCAGCTCTTGAAACAAAAAAGAGGCTAATTAAAGCGAATTCAAAGGAGGGTTAACCGTGAGTGAGATAGTTGATCGATGGGTTGAAAAGTGCATCAAGCTTCCAAATATCGGTAAAATGACTCACGCCGACAGAATGCGTAAGGCCTTTGAGCTGGAAGACCCGGATATGGTGCCGGTGGCCATCGAGACGGATGAATGGCAGATCGTCTATGCCGGCTATGATTTCTTCGAGACCTGGAATGATGTGGACAAGGTCACCGACGCCGTATTAAAAACCTGGTATGACCTGAGGCAGGATGTAATCTGGCCGTATTTTTGCCCCAGCCATGTCCTGGACCCGATACTGACGCCGGAACAGCGCAAAACCTGTTATGACTTGCGCGATGGCAAGTCCTACGTGGTATTTCATGAGCCGACCAAAGACCTCGATGAAATTATCAAGGTCTTTGAAAGCAAGCCTTGGGTGAAGTATGGCTTGGGCAGACTCGGCAGCCACTATATCCCCCATTTTGATCAGACGCTGGAATTCCAGAAAAAAATGAACAACACGGTGCCGACAGTATTGGGCGTGGCCAACCCGAGCAACATCGTGGAATGGGTGGTGGGAGTCGAGAACTTCCTCCGCTGGAGCGTTTCCGAGCCCAAGGCCAAGGTGCATTACTATCTGCAGTTAGCCACCGACTTCTGTCTGGCGACTGCCGAATCCTGCCGTCCGTACGCCGAGGCGGGAGTTGATTATGTCTGCGTATTCGGTGGCGCCAGAACGTGGGGGCCGAGGCAGTTTGAGGAGTTTGGCCTCTATGACCGGATCTTTGCGGACAAGATCGCCAGCATCTTCAAATACCCCTTCCACCATATTTGCGGGCAGAACCTGCCCCTGGCCATGGACATGCTGGCTACCATGCCTTACCCTGCCATACAGTACGACGAGTCCATGAGGCAGCTGGGATGGTCCTGGGCGCAGTGGTGTGAATGGGTGGCCAGGCTGAACAAGGGGATCGCCTGTGCCATGAATGCTCCTACAACCCAGGCCATGGCTTACAAGAGCATCGATCACAATCGGCGGATGATCCAGGAGTTTATTGAGCACACAACGCCGCATACCACTGCCGTGATCATGCCAGGCTGTGAAATTTCGGTGGGCACCCCCCTGGAAAACGTCAAGGCCGCCATCGATGCGACCAGGGAATACGGTCAGTATCCGCAGTGCAAGACAGCGGCGGAGCAGATCTGGACTGAAGAATCATTTCAGGAGAGCAGGAAGAAGCTGACCAAAAACCTCCCACAGTGGGCATACAATTACCGTAAAGACCCTAAACTGATTAAATAAGCAGGAGGCATCCGAACCCTACACGCCCCGGACGGGGCGTGTAGGGTTTAACACAAGATTCCTTTACTTTGCAAATCGAATGGGGTGTAACGGTTGAGGGTTTTTCTAATTTGCGGATTTCTCGGCAGCGGTAAAACTACATTGGCAATGGAATTGGCAAAAACCTTAGTGGGCCAGGGCCAGAAGGTGGCGGCAGTAATTAATGAGATCGGGGAGATCGGGATCGATCAGGATCTCTTTCAAGACTCTGGAACTAAAATATACGAGTTGTTTAGCGGTTGCGTATGTTGTCAGATGGGGGACGACCTGATCAGGACCCTGACTGCCATATCCGGTATCGGCAATATCGATGCGGTGGTCATAGAGCCTACCGGTGCGGCATTTCCAAGCCAAGTCATTGACGTGATTCACTGCTGGTCTGAGGATATAATTCTCGAAACCGTCGCTCTGGTTGACGCCACCAGGTTTACCCTGATGCTGGCAGAACTGGAGTACCTCTTGAAGGACACCCTGCTGGCGGCCAAAGCGATCGTGGTCAGCAAGGTCGACCAGTGCGATCCGCGCGCAGTGCGTGCGGTGATCGAGCAATTGAAAGATATGTGCCCCGGGGTGCCGATCATTGTCAGGAACCTGTTGGATGAGACACCTGTCGCTGTCAGGGAGGTGCTTTCTGAAATTGGTTAACAGCTTGGATACCTCTGTTGTTAGCGAGTACGTCGAGCTAGAGGATGCCGGCGCCTTTGATATTGAACAATGGTCAAGCTTCATCCAAAAGCTATTGGGGCAGATCGTCACGGAAGTGGCGGCGGGCAAGTCTTTTTTGGGGCATATCAAAGCCACTCTACACGTCGATCACACCGTCATTTTTGGAAGCACGACCGGTGGGCAGGTCACCCTGCGGGTGCTGGACGATACCAAGGAAAACGTTCCGGCGTTTTTAAAGGTTGCCCTGATCGCCTATAAAACAGATCATGATTTTTTGGCCCGCTGCCTGCGGCAGTCCCTTGCTGAAGTGGGGCAGGATTTTCAACTGGGGTATCAGGCTAGGGCTCATGACCACAGCTGCGACCACCCGATCGATGATCACGACCATAGAGATTAGACGATTGGAACCTCAAACTATTGTGCGGGAGGAAGCCCTATGAGCACTACTATACTTCGTGGAACGGTTGTTAGCGTTGAAATATCCATTACCAAACCAACGGTTATCATCGGGGAGAGAATCAACCCCACCCGCAAGAAAGAATTAACGACGGCCCTGAAAGAAGGAAATTTTGATCTGATCAGAGATGAGGCCCTGGCCCAGCAGGAAGAAGGGGCCGATGTCATCGACGTCAATGTCGGAGCGCCGGGTGTTGATGAGGTAGCGCTGCTCCCCCTGGCTGTGAAGATGGCGGCCGAAGCGACCGGACTTCCGATATCCATCGATTCATCCAACCCCCTGGCTATTGAGGCAGCCCTAAAGACCTGTCCGGGAAAACCCCTGATCAACAGTGTCTCGGGCGAAACCCGGTCTCTGGAGCAGATTCTGCCTTTAGCCAAAGAATATAATGCTGCTGTAATTGGACTGTGCATGGACGACAGCGGTGTCAACCCGGACCCGGATGAGCGATTTAAGGTCGCCAATACAATTTTGGAGCGGGCGGCTGCGCTGGGCATTGCAGCCGGGGATGTGATCTTTGACCCGCTGGTGCTCAATGTCGGCACAGATTTTCATGCCGCAAAAACCACTCTGGAAGTTGTCAAGTTGATTGCCAACAACCTGGGAATGAATATTGCTACCGGCTCCAGCAACATTTCCCATGGTCTGCCCAACAGGGCATACCTCAACAACAGTTTTTTAGCGCTCAGTATTTTTAACGGAGTTACTATCCCCATTGTCAATCCGGCGGCGCCTGGCCTGGTGGAAACAGTCAGAAGCACCGACTTGCTATTGGAAAAGGATCCCCGGGCGATGAGATTTTTGAAGCTGTACAGACAGCGCAATAAAAAAATTAATGGCTGATAAGGAGGCTTGACCCCATGGCTAAGAAGTCCCTGGTGGATTTCATCAAGATGAAGAAGGATGGAGAGCAGGTAACCTGGGTGACCGCCTATGATTTCCCGATGGCCTCCTTCGTCGAGCAGGCGGGCATGGATATGATCCTGGTGGGTGATTCGCTGGGCATGATCGTATTGGGCTACAAGGGCACCAACCCGGTCACCATGGAGGATTGCATCTCCCACTGCCAGGCAGTCCGGAGAGGGGCGCCCCACACCTGGATCGTGGGGGACATGCCGTTCATGTCCTACCAGATCTCCGATGCCGACGCAGTTGCCAACGCCGGACGCTTCATCAAGGAAGCTGACGTGGATTGCATCAAGCTGGAAGGCGGAGTGAGGATCGCCAGCCGGATCAGGGCAATCACCGATGCCGGCATCCTGGTGATCGGCCATATCGGATTGACACCCCAGAGTTCGGGGCAACTGGGAGGCTTTAAAGCCCAGGGCCGGGATGTGGTCAATGCCCGCGCCCTGATCAAAGACGCCCTGGCGGTTCAGGAGGCGGGAGCCTATGCCCTCCTGGTGGAAGCAGTGCCCCCCGAAGTTACCGGGTTTATTGCCAAGAAGCTGGCCATCCCTGTCTATAGCATCGGGGCCGGTCCTGCCGACGGCCAACTGCTGATCTGCGGCGACATGCTGGGGCTGTTCCAGGCCTTCACGCCCAAGTTCGTCAAGAAGTATGCCAATGTAGCCGAAATCGAAACCAATGCCTTTAAGGAGTACGTGAAGGACGTGAAGAGCGGTCTGTTCCCGACAGACGAGCATGTCTACCATATCCTGGAGCCGGAAGAAGAGTTCCAGAAGATGTTCGCGGAGTTTAAATAGGGGCCCGGCCTGACTTGTGAAATGGCAGAGCGCAAAAGGATCGAGTGAGCGCGATCGATTTTGCAGGCCGCTCAACACTGCCGACTGGGCCAGACGCCGGTGAAAGACGTGATAAGCCCTGTCGGGGCTAAAGGGGTGGCTCTCTTTGAGACGTTGCAGGGTGAGATTTTTCCCCATTGATCAGAGCATATATGTAGATTCCGGTACTACGGTAAAAGATGCCATCAACCTGGCAAATATCGATTATGATTTTCCCTGCGGCGGGATGGGCAAATGCGGAAAATGCCGGATCCGGATCCGGGAGCGGGCGCCGGCGCCAACCGAAGTTGAGCGGAAACGCCTGGATGCCGGAGAGATAGCCCGGGGTTTCCGGCTTGCCTGCATGACAATAGTGCAAGACGATACCGCGATCGAACTTCCAGAGTTGCCAACCCATCAAATCTTGATTGCAGCAGTTGCCAGGAACGTCAAGATAGAGCCTCACCTGGAGAAGACCTACCTGGAACTGGAACCTCCCTCCTTGGACGATCAGACTCCTGACTGGGAGCGGCTTCAGGCCGCATTAAGAACGGCAGGGACGGCGGTAGGCGAACAGGTTGGCCGTTCGCTGCTCCTTGATCTGCCGCAAACACTGCGCCAAAGCGACTGGAAAGTTACGGCGATTGCTTGTAAAGACACAGTGCTAGGCCTGGAGAGATTCAACACTGTCAAGACCATGCTGGGGATCGCCTTCGACATCGGTACGACCACTGTTGTCGGCTACCTGATCGACCTGTATACGGGACGGGAACTGGCTGTGGTGTCGGACCTGAATCCACAGACCAGGTATGGGGCGGACGTGATCAGCCGTATTGCTTTTGCGGCTCACCGGAAAGAAGGATTGGAAAAGCTCAACGTGGCCGTTGTTGCCTTGCTCAATAATCTGATCGGAGAAGCCGCCGGCCAGGCTGGGATATCGCCGGAAGAGATTTACGCAGTCAGCGTGGTGGGAAATACGTGTATGCAGCACCTGTTTCTCGGCGTCAACCCCAGCAATCTGGCCCTTGTGCCGTATGTTCCCGTCATCAGACAGCCGGTAGCCCTAGCCGCAAAAGAGTTGGGATTGAACATCAATAGGGCGGGACAGGTCTATGTTCTCCCCAACATTGCCGGTTATGTGGGAGCGGATACGGTGGGGGTGCTGCTGACTACAGAACTTGACAGGAGCGAGGACATCAAGTTAGTCATCGATATCGGCACCAATGGAGAGATAGTGCTGGGATCAAAAAAGAGAATGATTGCCTGTTCCGCGGCGGCGGGACCTGCATTTGAGGGTTCCCAGATCAGCAGCGGGATGCGTGGTGCGGTGGGAGCAATAGACCATGTGCATTTCAGAAACGGGCTGGAAATATCGGTCATCGGGGGAACGAAGCCGCGGGGAATTTGCGGCTCAGGATTGCTGGATGCGGTGGCAGGCATGTTTGGGCAGGGCATTATTGACTGCAAGGGAGTGATTCCGCCCCCGGATCAGCTGCCTGCAGGCGCGGTCAGGTATGGCGACAATATCATTAAGTTGGAAAATGGTACCAGGGCTTTTCTGCTGGCAGATGCGGCGGGAACGGCCCATGGCAGGCCTATTCTGATCACGCAGAAAGACATCCGGGAGTTGCAGATGGCCAAAGGGGCAATTTTAGCGGGTATTGAAGTGTTGATGGAACGGCTGGGAATCGGGGTGGATGCGATCAGCGAAGTACTGCTGGCAGGCGCCTTCGGCAATTTTCTGGAGCCCCGTAGCGCCTGCGCCATTGGTTTAATTCCACAGGCCCTGGCGTCCAGGGTCAGGCCAATCGGCAACGCTGCCGGATCTGGCGCCAAGGTTGCCCTGCTATCGCGCAGTGAGTACCGGCGGGCCAAGCGGATCGCCGAATTCGTGGAGTATGTAGAGCTCAGCGCCTATCCAAATTTCAACCGCCTGTTTACGGGGTCTTTGTACTTCCCTGTGAATTCTAGCATGAAATAGGTGGACATTGTCATTACAGGCTGACCTCAGGAAAGTCCGGTGTTAGTTGCACAATAAGGATGCTGTCCGGCAGCTGAGGTAATATTACCAAAATAAAATATAAATAGGCAGGAACAATTGACCACGTGTGGAATATATATATCACGTGGTTTTTTATCCTCATAACCGACAACCTCTTTTTGTTATTAAGATGTCTGGAAACATTTATGACTTGCAGGCACTGGTTTCCAATCCACTGGATCATAGGGGGGATTCGATGAAACCCATACTGAGTAGATTAGCCGGTCTGGCTTCAACCCGTATCGTCCTGATCTCCGGCATGGCCGGATTGTTGATTTGGGGGGCTCTGGCCATGGCGCCACAGCCTCTGATCATCAGGGTTGACGGTCAACCGCTGGCGTGTAAGAGCCTTTACCGGACAGTGGGAGCGGTGCTGGCCGAAGCGGGTGTCAAACTGGGGCCGAAGGACGCGGTGCAGCCGGATCCGGGGTCAGCTGTCGCCAGGGGCATGGTGATCACCGTGAACCGGGCAGTATCCGTGAGGGTGAATGTTGACGGCAAAAGCATGCTGGTGCTAACTCCGAAGGCGCCAGTCAGGGATGTGCTGCAGACCGCCAGGGTCAACCTGGGTTCCCTGGACCGGGTGAGCTTGCCACCGGCGCAGATGGTCGCCGACGGAACAGTGATCACCGTCAACCGGATCGCCAAGCAGGTAGTGACTGAAAATTACCAACTGCCGGTACCGGTGGAACGCATGGATGACCCCAACATGGAGCGGGGCGCATCCCGGGTGGTCCGGGCGGGAACTCCGGGACAGGCGCAACGGTCGGTCCAGGTGACCTATGTGGACGGACACCCGGCTGGCCGGGTGTTGTTAAAAGACCAGGTAGTGCGGACCCCGGTGAGCAAGCTGATCGCTTTCGGGACTGTCTCCACCGTTTCCCGGGGTGGCAATACCATTCGCTTTCGGCAAGCGCTCAATGCTCTGGCCACCGCCTACAGTTACGCCAACGGCAGGTATACCTACACCGGAAGGCCGGCCAAGTTCGGAGTGGTGGCGGTGGACCCCAGGGTGATCCCGCTGGGATCCCGGCTCTACGTCGAGGGGTACGGCTATGCCACGGCTGCGGATATCGGCAGCGCTATCAAAGGCAACCGGATCGATGTCTTCTTCGAGTCGGAGCGTGACTGCCAACGCTGGGGACTCCGCAGCACCAAGGTCTACGTCCTGAATTAGCCCGGCCGTACCAGGTACGGAGAACAGCCAAGCCATGATTATTGAGTTCACAGAGCAGGGCCGCCTTTATGGCGGCCTCTGTGTATCCTCTCTATGTCTCAGTTCAGCCTTGGAACTCTGCAATATTGAGCTTTCAGCAGCCTGGCCGGAGGCAAACTTTACGCCGCCGCCAACGGGTAATATAATAGACGGTAGATTGACGCGGACTGGCTGTTTGAGGTTGTCCCCGCCGGCTGTCTGCAGTCGTATGGTGGTTTCAGGGGCCATTGGAGTATAATGATCATTCAGGAGGCGTGTTCATGGTCCAGGCGACCTCGCCGGCCGCTGTGCGGTCACTGCTAAAACTCCATGATCTGGCGCCCCGGAAAGGGCTTGGCCAGCATTTTTTATGGCAGCGGCAGGTAGTGGAGCGGATGGCGGAGGCTGCCGAGTTGCAGGCCACCGATCTGGCGCTGGAGATCGGCCCCGGCCTGGGCATCCTCACTGCGGCCTGTGCCGAGCGGTCGGGGATGGTGATCGCCGTGGAGATCGACGCCGCCCTGCTGACCCTGCTGGAGACGGAACTTCGGGAATACCCGAATCTGCGCCTGGTTCATGGGGATGCCCGCAAGGTCGATTTCAGAGAATTGGCCCGGAGACTGGCGCCTGATTTTACCGGCTGCAAGATATTGGGCAACCTGCCCTACTATCTGACCAGTCCGCTGCTGGTCAGCCTGCTGACCGGAGGACTGCAGCCGTCACTGATGGTGCTGATGGTGCAACAGGAGGTGGCGGCCCGGATTGTGGCTGCCCCGGGCGGCAAGGTGTACGGCGCTCTGTCGGTGCTGGTCCAGTACTACGCCGTTCCGGAGTTGCTGTTCACGGTGGCGCCGCATGACTTCTGGCCGCAGCCGGAGGTGACCTCGGCGGTGATCAGGCTGCGCATCAGGCCGCAGCCCGCAGTGGCGGTGAGCGATCCGGCCCTGTTCTTCCAGGTGGTACGGTCCTCCTTCCGCTACCGGCGCAAGACCCTGAAGAATGCCCTGAGCGAGGCGGGACTGCTGACCGCAGGGGTCGCTGATGAGCTGTTTGCGATGGCCGGGATCGATGGGGGACGCCGGGGCGAGACCCTGAACCTGGCCGAGTTTGCCTGCCTGACGGAGGCGGTGGCGCAGGCACGTGAAAGGAAGGCTGCCGATGCACTTCATTAGCCCGAGCAAGGGAGTCATGACCTGGGACGAGGTGGTCACCGATCTGCTCGATTACGTGACCAGCGACCCTGATTATTCCTACAAGATCATCATCGGCACTGATTCCCACGTGCGGGATGAGACCCACTTCGTGACTGCCCTGGTGGTGCACCGGGTGGGGAAGGGCGCCCGCTATTTCTATCGTCGCAAGCTGTACGAGAAGATCAAGAGCCTGCGCCAGAAGATATTTTTCGAAGCGGCCTTCAGCCTGGAGGTGGCCAGCAAACTGGCCCAGAGCCTGGCAGAGCGGGGTCATACCGAGCTGGATCTGGAGATCCACCTGGATATCGGGCACAACGGCGAGACCAAGGGCCTGATCCGGGATATCGTGGGGATGATCGTCGGCAGCGGCTTCGACGCCAAGATCAAACCGGACTCCTGTGTGGCCTCCAACGTGGCCGACAAGTATACCAAGTAGGCCGCCTCATGGTTTTTTCCGAATAGCTAACCGCCCCCAATACTAGCGCTTCAGCAGCGGCGGGCGCCGTATCCAGGCTAACGTCCGGCCTGAACAAAACGGCACAGGTAAGGGGGGCGCTAAGCCGGGTGCCCCGGTGGGGCGGGATCTGCTCAACTAAGCATCAGATGGGGTCAAGACCCCATCTGATGCAAGTTTCACTTTATGAAGTAGAAGATCGATTCGAAGTAGCCGTGGGCGTCCCGCTCGGTGCGCATCAGCACCGGGCGGTGAAGGACGTCTACCAGCCGGAGGCCGCACTGCCGGCCGATCTCCGGATACAGGCCGTACTTGTCGTTGGCCACGATGAAGATAGGGGCGCCCGCTGCGAGATGGGCGCCTATATTATTGAAGACCGCGGCGATCTGGCTGGTATAGTCCTGCCTGGCGGCGCTGCCGTGGCCCTTGCCGGCGGAGCCGATCTCCGCCTCATCCAGGCGCGGCAGGTTAAACAGCTCGTAGGCGTAACGGTGCTGTTCATGGTAGTCGATCACCCCCAGGTAGGGAGGAGAGGTGAATACCCCGTCTACCGGCAGCCCGGACGGCAGTTGCAACAGCCGGGCGTCCCCCTGGAGGACGTGGATCGGCGCTCCGGTGCGGATCCGGCTGAATTCCCCGAGCCGCCTGACCGTGTCGCCGCTGTAGCGCTCGATAAACTTGAGGGCGGAGGCCACCGGGGTGCAGTAGCGCTTGTGTTTGAGGCACCAGTAGGTCTGCCGCACCGGCCGGGTAGGCCGGGCCAGGTCATAATGGGGGATCAGCCGGGCCGACCGTGCCGCCCGGGAAAGGATCACTGTCAACAGATCCTGGTTCCGGTAGTCTCCGATCAGGCTGCGGTAGTAGAGGATCTCCTGCAGGCTGCGGGGGGCGTACCAGGTTTGCAGGTAGGCGCTTCCGGTTTGCTGCGGCGCTATATCTTGCCTGGGGGTATGGTTATTTTCTCCGGTGGCCGGGGTGCCCGGTGGGGGGCCATCCGGGCAGACGTTGCCGTCCAGACGCCTACTCCAGCTCCTTAGACGGTCCAGGGCATCGACCACCTCCCGCTCCGTTTCTGTCAGATCGTATGTCCGGCACTTCACCCGCTGGATCAGGGCGTTGAAGGGGGAGAGTTCGATCCCCACCGCCTGCATACCCAGGACGTTGGCCTCGATCAGGGTGGTGCCGGAGCCGGAAAAGGGGTCGAGAACGGTGTCGCCGGGGCGGAAGAACTGTTTCAGAAAGACTTCCACCAGCTGAGGGATGAATTTTCCCAGATAGGGATGCAGGCGGTGCACATGCCTGGTGCGCTCCGACTCCCGTACTCCGATGAAGGTCAGGTCGTTGTGCAGCAGGGTGAGATTGCGGCGGGTGGCCGCCTGCTGTTCGATCAGGGCGGCGTTGATGCCGAACTTCTTTGCTGCCCGTTTGTTGGCTTCCAGCATCTATGGGCTCCCGGCGCCGGGGAAGTTATCCGCCTGTCCCCGGCAGCTCTGGCAGGGCGTTTCACCGGCACTGCCTGTTATTGTCTGTGGGTGGTTCGCTGCCATGGGCTAATAATCCTTTATTTTCCAGGATAAACATACCGAAAAAGTAAATATATAGTAGAACAATGCCCGGCGTGTCTTGAGGAGATCTGCGAACCAGGCGAGTACGGGGCGGTTCTCGCGTTCAAGCGTTTCAGACAAAGTACTCCAGGCGGGCATGGGGGAGATAGGTGGCCAGTGACGAGCGAAAGAAGGCCTCCACCCGCTGGTGCAACTCCGGTTTGAAGACATACTTGCCGTAGCCGAACTGACCCCACCGGAACCGGCGCTCCGCCTCCTCCAGGGGCAGGCGGGAGCGGGGAAACAGCTCCTGGATGGCGCACTTGGCCCGGGCGGTGAAGCGGTGGGTGATCA
>JAHFCR010000007.1:29267-35795 GCA_023249405.1 Peptococcaceae bacterium
GTTCCCACCAGCGCTCTCGCTGTCTCCACCCGCGTCTTCGCCGGTATTCTCACCGCTAACCGTGGCCCTCTCTGCTCCGGGGTTCCCGGAAGCGATGATCGGAGCGATCATGAACCCCAGGGGGTAGCCGGCCTCCGCCACCTTGCGGGCGGCTGCCAGGCGTTGGGCCAGGGCCGGTGTGCCGTGCTCGAAGCGGCGGATCACCTGCTCGCTGTTTACGGAGAAGCGGAACCGGGTAGCCCCGCCGTGCTGCAGCGATAGCAGTGAATCCACATCGTCGAACTTGGTGACGAACCGGAAACGCCCCTGCGACTGTCCGGCGAAGAATTCGATCGTCCGGGCCAGGGAGCCGGAGTAGGGCTCCACCGCCAGTGGGTCCGAGGTGGCCGCTCCTTCGAAGACCGTGGTCTCCGGCAGGCGGTTCCGGATGTGATCGGCGGCCTGTTCCAGGATCTCTTTTAGGTTGGCGTAGATCCTGATGTAGGGGCTGTTGCTCAGGTTGGTGAGCAGGTAGCAATATTCGCAGAGGCCGGGGCAACCGGTGGCCAGCGGCAACTGGTAGTGGGCCGAGGGGCGGCAGGTGGCGAACTCCTGACTGCGCCTCAGGCCTACCACCAGGGTGCGCTTGGCCCGAAAAAACCTCTTATTCCGGGCCAGGCCCGGAATACCCGTCACCCGGTTGTGGGAGCCGGTGAAGCCCAGTTCCATACCCTGTTCGCGGAACTGGCGGTATAGCCGGTCTCCCAGCGGGTAGTCCAGGGCCTGCCGTTCGAAGATGACCCGTTCCGGTATAAACAAAGGATTTCCACCTGCGCCTTCAGTGAACGTCGACATGCGGATCGGGTGAAACTTGCATCAGATGAAAACAAAAACCCGGGAAGCCCCGGGCGGCTGCTGATCACAGCATGAAGAGAAGACGAACTTCCCCGTCAACGGTTCTCAAGCCGCGGTTTGAGCAGCAGGTTGATGGTCCAGATTCCGGCGATCCCCACCAGGGTGTAGATCACTCTGCTGACCATAGAACTGACGCCGCCGAACAGGGCGGCTACCAGGTCGTATCTGGCCACACCTACCAGCAGCCAGTTAATGGCCCCGATAATCACTAGAACCAGTGCAATTCTGTCCAATGATGCCATTTTGTCAGGCCTCCCTTCAGGCTATAGGATACACCGGGACGGGACTGATTATACGCTCTAGGCGCCCTGTGCCGGCAGACGTCAATCGTGAGCGCATCCATGCAATTGCTTGACAGCAATTATTTACCTGTATATAATTGTTAATAGCAAACATTATCTAGCTTGCAATTTCACAATGGCGTGAGGAGTCTGCCTGAGTAACAGGGGGATCGAACCGGCCAGATGCATGCGGAGAGTTTTCAATATGAATAACGGGCGACCGAGACCGGATTTTTGCCAGGAAGTGACTGCCATCACCAATGCCCTGCTCAGTTGGTGCGCCCAGCGGGAGCACCTTCTGGTGGGCGAAGCCGGCGTAACTTCAGTGGAACTGCGGGCTCTCCAGGCGGTGGACCATGATCAGCTGCCGATGCGACAACTGGCGCAGCAGTTGGGATTGTCTCCGAGCCGGATGACCCGGGTGGTGGATAGCCTGTCCCGCAAGCTGATGATCCAACGGGAACACTGCCCGGAGGACCGGCGCCTCTGCAAGGTCTCTCTGTCCCGCCAGGGTCAGCAGGCTCTAGCCAAAGGCGAACAGGTGGGGCGAGCCTTTCAGGAACAGGCGGCCTCGAGTCTGAACGAGGAGGAACGGGAGATAATCCTGGCTGCCTTGAACCGCTTTGTGTCGTTGATTCAGGAGGCCAAGTGAATTTGGCTTAAGCGGCAGCGAATTTGGCGCCGATCAGAATAGCCAGACACCCCGATTGCAGCCCGCAAGGGCTTTTTTGTTACCTGGAACCATGTGACAAATTTTTACATATCATGGTGCAGGTAATAAATGGTATATAGGAGGTGTACTGGTGAAGGAGATCAGAATTGGAGATATTGTCACTCGGAAGTCCTATGGCGGGGACATCTTCTTCCGCGTTGATGCCATCGAACATAACTCCTGCATGCTGCGCGGGCTCTTCTTCCGCCTCTGTGCTGATGCCCCACTTGAAGATCTGGAAAAGAAAAACCCGGTGGAGATTAATTCGCACCGCAAGGAGAATATAAAAAAACACACTCAGATGATCATGCGCACCATGAAGCGCCAGGGACGGGATTACCAGCCCTACCTGCGCTGTTCCAGAAAGGAATCCTATAGCAGCGATTTTTTTGAATTGCCCGGAAAAGTGCTGCACCTGGATGGAGACGACGAGTACCGGGCGCTATGCCAGCAGCACTACTTGCAGTTGGGTGTTCCCTGTCGGGTACTGCACATAGCCGAAGCTGAACAACCGGAAGCGGTCGTGGACTATCTACGGGAGGACCGTCCCGATATCCTGGTTTTGACAGGCCATGACGGCCTGATCAAGGGGGCGAAGGACTACTACAAGATGACTAACTATCGCCACTCCCAGTACTATGTGGACGCTGTCCGGAAGGCCCGGCAATTTGAGCCCAGCCTGGACAGTCTGATCATCGTCGCCGGTGGTTGCCAATCCTATTTCGAGGCCCTGATCGAGGCGGGAGCGAACTTTGCCAGCGCACCGAAGCGGGTGCTGATCCACGCTCTGGACCCACTGCTGGTTGCCCAGCAGATCGCCTATACCTCGATCTACGAGAAGATTGCCCTGCCCCAGTTCCTGGATGATACCATGACGGGTTCACGCGGGATGGGGGGCATCCAGACCAGGGGCAAGCTCCGCCTCGGTCACCCCCGTATCAAGTGCAGCTATAAGAAAAAGACCTGAGCAGGGTGCCTGGCCGGTTATGCTGCCTCAGCCCAGCCACATCAGCCCAGCCACAACAGCAATTGACTGGAAGATAAATAATTGGTATAATGTTTTAATAGTGTTCACAGGAGTATCGGTGGCAAATTGAAATAAAGAAGGTGAGGTTATGGCTACAAAGCAGGTGCTTGCCGGCATCAAGCAAGACATCGAAACCTTTGTAGGCAACCGGGTCAGGCTCAGGTCCTTTAAAGGCCGGAACAAGGTTGTAGAAAAAGAGGGAGTCCTGGAGCGTACCTACCCCAATATATTTATTGTCAAACTGGAAGAGAAGAGACTGCAGCGCCGTGTTTCCTTCAGCTATACCGATGTTTTGACGGAGAGCGTGGAGTTGACAGTGTGCCACGAAGGCGGAGATATCAAAATAGCCTCGGCACGCGGTTAGTTAAAACAAGAGTTCACCTACAACCTGCCAAGAAGCCCCTCACTCAGTGAGGGGCTTTCTTGCGCCCAACCTGCCGGTAAGAGACCAGCCGCCGGCAGCACAGGCACAGTCCGATGGACATATATTATCCAAGACAGCATACTTTGGCAGCAAGGTTGCGCGCCGGTCGCCGGCGCGGAGCGTTCCGGTACGGGAAACCCCGGCGCCGGCGCATCCCGGCTCGCAGACTGCAGTGATCATGAGAAGGAGGGGCGCAGGCATGTCTGTGGTGAGCATAAAGGAGCAGCTTCAGCGGACTCTAGCCTACGAGCAGGTTATCCTGCAATTTTATAAAGAACTGGGTGAGCGGTTGCCCAACAACGACATTGGTCTGGCCTGCAAGGAGGCCGCCGCGGCTGCGCGAGATCGGGTCGATCAGTTGTCTGCCTGGTTGGATTGCCTCAACTGAGGTGTTAAGAAATCAAGGCCTGCAGTTGGCGGGTCTTAGGCACAAACCGGGCCCACCCCAGAATATACTAGATTATCCTGGGTAGCCTTAGGGGGGAATGACTGATGAAAAATATGTACAGATCCCTGGATGTGGCTCAGAGCCGCTTTTCAGGATTGCCCAATGTTATCGGTATGGGACTTGGCTATAAGAAGCGTGGTCGGCAGGATACGGACGAGCCGGCCATTATTTTTTTTGTGGATAAGAAGCTGCCCATAGAAGCTTTGGGCATCGACGATGTGATTCCGAAGCGGATCGCCGGCAAGTCCACTGATGTGATCGAAGTGGGAGAGATCCGGTTGCTGGGCCGGACCGTGAAGCTGAGACCGGCGATGCCGGGGGTGAGCATCGGGCACTTTAAGGTGACTGCCGGGACCTTCGGAGCGGTGGTCAAGGACCGGAAGACCGACGAACTGCTGATCCTGTCCAACAATCACGTTCTGGCCAATGCCACCGACGGCCGCGACGGCAAATCCAAGCTGGGCGATCCGGTGTGGCAGCCGGGCAGCTATGATGGGGGCAGCAGTGACGACCTGATCGGGCACCTGGTGCGTTTTGTTCCTTTTTCCCGTTTTAACAACGATGTCAACTGTAAGCTGGCCTCGATGGGAATCAGAGCGGCCAATGCGGTAATCCAGACGGTACGGCCCCACTATAACCTGCGTCTGGAGACCAGGGGCGGCAGCAACCTGGTGGACTGTGCCCTGGCCCGCCCGTTAAAGCCGGAACTGATCAGCCCGGAGGTGATGGAGATCGGCAAGGTTAACGGGACCGGGGAGATCGCTCCAGGCGCCCGCGTCAAAAAGAGCGGCCGCACCTCCGGCTTCACCGAGGGCACGGTCAAGGCGGTCAACGTCTCTCTAAACGTGAATATGGGACACGGAAACGATGTGGTGCGCTTCAACGACCAGGTGATGGCGGAGTTGAAGTCTCAGCCGGGGGACAGCGGTTCCCTGATCATGGATCGGGACAACCGGGCGGTCGGGCTGCTATTTGCCGGTTCCAACGATTACACAGTCTTCAACCCGATCCAGACGGTCTGTGACCAGTTGGGTGTTGATATCGTGTGAAAGCGAGGCAGAGGGACCTGGGCCTGGCCCTGAGCGGTGGCGGGATGCTGGGAGCTGCCCACATCGGAGTGCTTGAAGTCCTGGAGGAGCATGGCATCAGACCTGGCATCGTCACCGGCACCAGCGCCGGCGGGTTCGTGGCGGCGCTCTATGCCGCCGGCATCGGCGCCGGACGCCTGCGCCGCATGGCCATGGAATTGAAGCGCGATGATCTCTTCGCCAGCAACCTGAGCGCCGGCACTTTTATGCTCATGCTGTTTCAGCTTTTCCGGGACCTGGTGCGGATGATGAATCAGTTGCCCCGGGGTCTGCTCACTGGCGCCCGGATCCGGGCTTACGTGGACCAGTGCGCCGGCAGGAAGAACATCGCCCATTTGACCATGCCGCTGGGGCTGGTGGCGGTTGACCTGAACACCGGGAACCGGGTGGTGTTTACCAACCGGGTGCCGTCAGAGCCGGTGCCGGGCACCATTTTTATCCGGGAGGCCCCCCTGGGGATTGCGGTCCAGGCCACTACGGCCATTCCCGGAGTGTTCGAACCGGTGTCATTCAAGGGGATGCTGCTGGTAGACGGAGGAATTGCGGAAACAGTGCCGGTGCCGCTGGCGCGCCAATTGGGGGCGCGGCTGGTGGCGGCGGTCAACCTGAGCGAGAAGGGGAGCGTTGCCGAACCCCAGGGAATCATCCAGGTGATGCTGCGCAGTGTGGACGTGATGTCCCATAATGTGGGGCAGTACAGCCTGAACGGCGCGGACCTGGTGATTCACCCTCCGGCGGTGGCGGCCCCATTGGGGGATTTCTCCCGTGTCCGGGAACTGCTCGATGGCGGTCGCAGTACTGCCCTGGAGGCCCTGCCCGCCCTGCAGGAACTGGTACGCTGAAACACGGTTGAAACACGGGACGGCTGGCGCTGAAACTCCAAGATGTTTTGACTGTTAGCAAGATATCAGCATATAGATCATCAAAAAATGGCGGCAACGGCCTGCCGCCGAAGGAGGAGGAAACCATGTCGGATGAGCAGGCTCTCGGTATATCGGACATTTTTTTGAAGCCGGCGCTGACAAAACTGATCAACAATCTGGGGCAGAAGTCCGTGGAGGGGGTATCCGCTCAGGGTGACGTCAGGATCCTGATCACCGGGAATGTCAGTGTGGCCAAGGTGGCTATCAGTTCCAAGGCGGTCCAGGATGTGCCAGCCCTGGAGCGGCTGGTGGCGGAGGCGACGAACGACGCTTTTCTGAAGGGCAGGGACCTGGTCCGGGCGGAAGTTAAAAAGGTGCTGGGCCACATTCCTTGGATCGACAGCCTGTTTGACATCTAAGCTGTCAGGTTTGATCAATGCCGAAAATATTGCTACAAAATAGCCGCGGCCCCGTTGCAGGGCCGCCTTGTATTTGTCAGGGCCAAGAAATTTACTCGAGATAACAGGAAAATTGACAGGCATTGGCGAAATTAGAGAGCAATAGCTAACATTTCCTTACAATCTGGCCGAGAAGGAATGATCCGGATGGACGAAAACAGGGTGCGTTTATGGCCGGCATTGGCCGGGGTACTGCTAAACCCCGTGGAGACCTACGAAAAGCTGGCCGGGGAGGAGCGGCCGCCATTTCTGGGGGCAGCGTTCCTCTTTACCGGAATCAGCCTGGCGCTGGCGCTGATACTGATCCCCAAGACCCAGGCGTATGCGCTGTGG
>JAHFCR010000007.1:35895-56534 GCA_023249405.1 Peptococcaceae bacterium
AAAAGCGCCGCCTCCATCCCCGGTTAAAGGCATCGCCAAAGGCGGGGACGGTTCTCGCGTTTCGCTGGACAAGAACGAGACGGAGCCATGGCCTCGCACCCTACACAGCCATACGATAAGGAGCGTCATGAAAATGACTATGCCGATACAGAAATTGATGCCGCGTACGCCTAAAACCTGGTTGGTGATCGCCGGTGTTCTGCTGATCGTGGTGATCGTGGCGGCCAGCCTGCACCGGGCACTGAGCGTTCCGTCCGTGAACGTGAAGACGGCAGTGGTGGAACAGCGGCTGTTCGAAGATAATGCCCTGGTTTCGGCCACAGTGGATTCGGTCCGGCAGGAGCAGGTTGTGGCGCCCTATAGCGCCAGGCTGCTCCGTTATGACGTGGGGGAGGGAGATCAGGTGAAGGCCGGCCAGGTGCTGGCCGAACTGGACACTGTGGATGTGGAGAAGCAGGCCCGGGATGCGGATGCCGCCCTCGCTGTGGCGGAGGCCCAGCAGGAGCAGGCATACCACCCGGCCTCGCCGGAGGAGTTGGCCCAGGCGGAAGCCGACCTGACAGCCTGCCAGGCGGCAACCGATGCCGCCGGCAAGAAGCTGGACCGTTGCCGCGCGATCTTCGACCAGGGCGGTGTCTCCAAGGCTGACCTGGAGGCGGCGCAGACGGATCAGGCCCGGTCACAGGCCGACCTCAAGGCGGCGGCAGCCCGGCTGGCAGCAGATAAGAATCCCGACCCGCGCAAGCTGTCCGTCGTTGACGCCCAGGCTGCCCAGGCCCGGTTTACTGCCGAGAATGCCCGGCGCACGGTGGCGGATGGCCGGCTGACCGCCTCCTTTGATGGGGTGGTGCTGCAGAAGATCCCCCAGGAGGGCAGCTACCTGGCATCCGGATCCCCGGTGCTGGTGATCGCCAGCCCCAACCGGCTGCAGATAGTGGCCGACCTCAGCGAGCAGGATATCGGCGGCGTTGCCGTGGGGCAGAGCGCCGATGTCCAGTGGGCCGGCCAGCCGGACCAGACCTGGACGGCCACGGTGACTAGGATGGCCCCGGCAGTCACCAGGAGCAAGGAGCACGAGACCGAGAAGGTGATCGAAGTCTACCTGGGCTTTCCCCAGAACCCGGCAGGATTGCTGGCCGGGGCGACGGTGGATGCGACCATCCACCGGATCGTCTCGCACCAGGCGCTGGTGGTACCCAACGAGGCATTGACAGGGAACGGCCCCACCCGCATTGCCTTTGTGGTGACAGGCAACCGGGCGCAGCGGCGCACTGTCAAGACCGGCTACTCCAATGAGTTATATACCGAGGTCCTGTCCGGAGCGAATAAGGGTGAGCATATCGTGCTCGATCCCAGGGACCTCCAGGATGGACAGCCGGTGAAGGAGACCGGCGGTGGGCAGAAATGATCAGCATCTCTGAATTGAGTAAAACCTACGGCGCCGGAGATGCCGCCGTGACCGCTCTCGACAGCGTCTCCCTGGAGATCGATACCGGGGAGTTCGTGTCGATCATGGGACCGTCCGGTTCCGGCAAATCAACCTTCCTGAGTCTGCTGGGTTGCCTGGAGCGTCCCAGCGGCGGCCGGTACCTGGTGGACGGGCGCGACACGGCCACCCTGAGCGATGACGAACTGGCCGATCTGCGCATGCAGAAGTTCGGTTTCGTTTTCCAGGCCTATAACCTGATGCCGCGCTACGGTATCATGCGCAACGTGGAATTGCCCCTGATCTACGTGGGGGTGGGGCGCCGGGAACGAGCCGCCCGGGCGGAGGCATTGCTGCGCCGGGTCGGCCTCGGCCACCGCCTGCGGCACAAGCCCACCGAGCTGTCCGGGGGCGAGCAGCAGCGGGTGGCCATCGCCCGCGCCCTGGTGAACGATCCGGCGGTGATCCTGGCGGACGAACCGACCGGCAACCTGGACAGCAAGGCCGGCCACGAGGTGATGGGCATCTTTCAGGAGTTGCACCGGGGTGGTAAGACGATCATCCTGGTCACGCACGAGCCGAACATCGCCCGCTACGCCGGGCGCATCCTGCACTTTTTAGACGGACACCTGATCAGGGAGGAGGCCGGCACGACATGAAATTCGACGACCTGACCCAGATCGTGGGAGAGAACCTGCTGGCGCACCGCATGCGCGCTATTCTCACCATCCTGGGGATCACCATCGGCATCGCCGCCGTGATCTCGGTGGTGGCCATCGGCCAGGGCGGCCGGGTGGCCATCCTGTCACAGATCGAGCAGATGGGCAGCAGCCGCTACTTTGAAATTACCGTTGATCAGTCCCGCGGTGAGGCCGCCACCGCTGACACCTTTCGTGTGGAGGACGCCACCCTGATCAAGGAGCTGTCGCCGGCGGTGGAGAAGATGGCTCCGATCAGTTATGTCCCGCTCGCTGATATTCGCCTGCCCCAGACCCGTCAGAAGCCGGTGAGCGCACAGGCGTTGGGCACTACACCGGATTACCAGGCTGCCGGTAATCTGGTGGTAGCCAGCGGGCGCTTCCTGTCGGCGGGGGATGTCTCCGCCCACTCCCGGGTGGTGGTCCTGGACGCCGAATTGAGCAAGCAGCTCTTTGCAGACGCTGACCCGGTAGGCAAGCAGGTGTTCATCCAGGACAATTCGGCGACAGTGATCGGGCTGTTGAAGAAACAGGCCTCGGTGTCGATGGGCCTGCGCAACGCCTACTTGCCGGTCACCTTTGCCCAGGAGATTGCCAACAGCAGGGTGATCTACCAGTTGTCCGGGGTGGCCGTCTCCAAGGAGGCGCTGCCCCAGGCGATCGCCGACAGCGTCAAGATCTTGGAGAAGCGGCATACGGCCAACGGCGTCCACTACAAGGGTCAGTCCTTGGAGGATCAGATGACAGCCGTAAGCAAGGTGACCTCGGCGATTACCACGGTGATCGGGGCGGTGGCCGCCATCGCCCTGGTGGTGGGCGGCGTCGGGGTGATGAACATCATGCTGGTGGCGGTCACCGAGCGCACCCGGGAGATCGGGCTGCTCAAGGCCCTGGGCGCCCGCCGCCGGGACATCATGCAGCAGTTCCTGGGCGAGGCGATCGCCCTCTGCCTGGTGGGTGGTTTCTTCGGCGTGTTGTTCGGAGCCGGTGGGGCCTGGATCGTCTCTTTCTTTGCCCATTGGCCGCCGCTGATCTCCGGCTGGACGATCCTGCTGGCCTTCGGTTTCTCCGCTGCGGTCGGCCTCTTCTTCGGCATCTACCCGGCCAGCCGGGCAGCCGCCCTCAGCCCGGCCGAGGCCCTTCGCCACCTCTAACGAGACGCGAGAACCGTCCCCATGCTCCACGGCATAAAGCTAAACTTGTATCAGGTGGGGTTTTGACCCCACCTGATACTTATTTTTGAGCAGATCCCGCCCAAGAGGCGCGCTAAGCTATCGGATAAAAAACCAGGGTTGCCACTGTCACCTGTCGCCACCCCGCTCATACAATAGTGGTGAGCAGATTTTATGGGTTACGAGTAAAAAAGGGGGTATTAGTGTGGCGCAGGAACAGGGAGCCGAGCCGGAAGGTCAGGGGCTGAGCTTGAATGTGCTGCTGGCAAATGCCTTGACCAGCCTGGAGCAGAAGCGGGTGGATTTTCCCAGCCTCATAGCCGTCCTGTCATTGTTCAATCTTTTCAGCGTGCTGAACAATCCAGTGAATGGGCGGCCTAAGGCAGGACCGGCGGGGTTGGGCGGCGCCGATCTGATGGGTCTCCTCACCGGGCTGCTGGGAGGAACGGGCGCTGGGGGTGCTCCGGGTGCGGATGCGCAGAAGCAGGGGGGGAATCTCAACCCGCAGATGTTGATGTCGCTGCTGTCGCTGCTGAGCCAGGTCAAGCCGAACCCCCCGGCAACCGGGGCGATCGAGGGGGGTTCGCCGGCGGCAGACAGACGGACGGGACGGGGATTGCTGTAACTTGCGGTGCAGGGGTTAGCTCTGGGGAGGGAAAAATTTTGGGCAAAGCCGGCAACGATGAGCATGGGTCTCTGTATCGTGACCTGCAATATGGAAATGCCTATGACCGGGGGTATGCTGACGGGCACGCGGACGGCTTTGTCAAGGCGTTGAAGATCGGGGCGGCGAAAGGATTTGAGGGCGGCCGCGACCAGGGACGGCGCCAGGGTTACCAGGATGGGTATGAGGTGGGTTACCAGGAGGGCATGAAGGATGCGGACGGACTCTTCAACCAGGGCTGGGAGCAGGGATACCTCAAGGGGTACGACGTCGGCTTCGGCATCGGATTCAAGGAGGGCGTGGAAAAGTCCTAAAATATACCAGCAGGTCTAATTGCTGAGAAATAATCCTAAAAAATAGGGCTACTAGTCCTATTATCATTTCCTGGAGCCTGCTGGTTGCCAGAGAGCAGATAACAACCCCGCCTTTCCTCAATTTGGCAGTCATTCCGCCCGGACACAATGCACAATCACGTACATATGATATTATAGAACACTATTGCCCAAAGCAAGGAGGGAATAGAATGAAGTGCGAGTTGCTCAAGATCGAGCAGGTCATTGGTCAAGCGACCGTGCAGTCGACGATCAGAGAGGCGCTGATCGTACCTGACGAGAAGCCGGGTGTGGAACAGGTCGTTTCGGTTGACGGCACGGTCAGAATCAGAAAAATCGAGATCATTGAAGACAAGGTCATTATCAGCGGCAGGCTCCATGTCGGAGTTGTCTACGTGGCGCAACGGGATGACCAACCGGTACACTATACTCATGGCCACATAGATTTTACCGAATTTGCCGAAATCATCGGCGCCATGCCGGGCATGACGGTGCACGTCAATGTCAGGATCCTGGATCTGCAGGGCGAGGGCAGTGAGACGCATCATCACCACCATGATGACCATGATGAACACGATCATCATGGCGGTTCGCACCTGCCACCGTGCCAGGTGGGCATTATCGCGGTGGTGGAAGTTTCCGTGAAGGTCACCCAGACCCAGGAGATCAACGTATTGGTGGAAACAGACCCGGGCGTCATGGCGACAACCCAGCGGGTCCGGGTGGAAGAGATCGTGGCTGAAGCAGAGCAGCAGACTCTTGTCGACGGAAGATTTACGGTGCCTGACGAGAAACCCGGCGTGGAAAGAGTTTTAGATGTGGCCGCCGAGATATTTATTACCGAAACCAAGGTTGTTGACGGCCAGGCGCTGATCGAGGGTGAAGCTGTGCTGCAGTTCATGTATGTTGCCCTCCGGCACAGCCAACCGGTGCACCACATGCACCACAGGCTGCCCTTCACCCAGTTCGTGGCCCTTCCCGACCTGGCCGGCGACATGTACAGACATGCCAAGCTGCATGTCAATGTCGATGAGATCGTCGAACACATCGGGTTTGATGTCATCGACGGGTGCACGGTCAAAGCGGAACTGTTTTTGAAGAAGACAGTCAGGGTCACCTGCACCAGGGATGTCGATATCGTCACCGCCATCACCGACAGCACCAGCGCCAGCTACCAGGGCCAGACCCTGCAACTGGAGCAGGTGATCGGCGAGGATCGCACGCAGATCCTGATCAAAGAGGAGATCACTGTTCCTGATGAAAAGCCTGGCGCGGCGCAGGTGTTGGACGTCAAAGTCGTCAGGGTGCACATCCCGCGTGAGGAGATCGTGCTCATCAACGATAAGGTGATCCTGGGCGGTATCATCCACCTCAAGGTAATCTACGTGAGCGTGAAAGAGAACCAGTCGGTGCATGCCGTGGAGGCGCGGCTCAAGTTCCGCAACTTCATTGCCATTCCGGGCGCTCAGCCTGATATGACGGCCCTGGTCAACGCTGTCGTCGAACACGCCACGGCCCATGTGCGTACCGGATGCGACATCACTGTGGAGATCATCCTGAAGGTCACCGGCCGTGTAGTGCAGACCGTCTGCGTGGATGTGGTGCTGTGCCCAGTCATAGCGCCCCAGCCCCAGCCCACCGCCCCGGCTTGCCCGCCGGGCACTCATGATACCACGGTCACGGTGCAGCCGGGTGATACGATCTTCAGATATGCCATCACCTACCATGTCAGCGTCGACCATATTATAGCGGCGAACCCCGGCATCGATCCCAACAATCTGGTGGTCGGGAGCACGGTTAAAATCCCGTGTGATCCATAAGGCGGCCTGTTGGCAGGCGGTTTGTGGCACCGGATTTTATCTGAAAGAACAGCGGGCGCCGGCGGCCTGAATTCCATAGGCGCCTGGAGCAAGATCCGGGGGCAACCCGGAAAATCAAGTGAACTATGAACTAAGGAGGTAAAGCAATGAGTATTCCGAATCCGGCAGGTACGGCATCAAGCGTTTTTGTGAGGGTACCCTCGATCGTCGGGGAGACCCTGGTTCAGGCCATGGTTGACAACACCTACAACTTCAACCAGAGCGTCATCAAGGTGGAGTCGATCGACGTCGAACTCCTGTGGGTAGATTGGGAGATCGCCAACGGCAAGGTGCTCTTCCACGGCAAGTTGCGCAAGCATGTCTACTATGTCACCGGCAGCCACTACGTCAAGGAAAAACGCGAGGATATCTCCTTCAGTAATTTTGCCGTCATCCCGGGAGCCACTCCGGATATGAGGGCCTCAGTCACCGTCAAGATCCATGGTATTGAATGGGATCTGGAGCAGCATTGCCGTCTGGAGCAGCATATACTGCTTGACATATCCGTTCAGGTCACCCAGTCGATCGAATTTAACATCCCCATTTTTGGCCAGATCACTGGGCAGGTACTGCTCGGTGGAGTCGCCCAGGCCAACGCCATCATCGCCCTCTATGATCCCAACGGGGTGCTGATCGCCTATACCTTTACCAACTCCAACGGCTACTATAAGCTGATCAACGTACCGGCCGGCAGCTATACGATCGTGGCCGCCGTCACCGGCACCTACGAGTCCAGGACGATTTTGGTGGGCATGGATTCGACCGCCCCGCTGGTAGTCAACTTCTTCCAGTCGCCGACCACCACCTGCACCAATATCCTGTCCGCTTCCACCTGCGCTTTCCTCAACGGTCTGCTGGGTGTCGTGTAACTTGTATCAGTTCGATTCCGGAACGTCCTAGAGCCAACCCCCTGTTCACGGCGCCAGCAGCGCCGGTCGGGGGGTTTGTTTTTTTGCCGCTGCCCCGACGGCGGACGGTAATTTAAAATGGAAGTTTAAAGACAGAAATGGCCACCCCGGTTAATTAATCCATAAACTGGAAACAATAGATGCAGCAATAGCGGATTGACCGCATTCATCACCAAATATTCTATCGATGTTCCGGAGGGGGTGGCTTTAATGAAGAAGATCGACAATTGGCAGCAGAAGCATAGTGCTGTCGGCGGCGTGAAGAGGATCGCTGTCCGTGTGGTTACGGCCATGCTGCTCGGAACTGTCCTGTTTGCAGGCATGGCTGTGGTTTTATCGCCGGCTCTGCAGCCGGCGGCACAGAAGCCGGATGATTATCAGTCGCTGGCCCAGTCGCTGGCGGCAGCGCCGGATCAGCTCAGGCATGACGGGGATACCATCGGGGCGGGGCAGATCATCCGGTTTCGGGTGATCGCCGCCAGCGATAGCGCCTTTGACCAGTCAGTGAAGCTGAGGGTGCGGGATGCCGTGCTGGATTACCTGCGGCCGGAGTTGCAGGGCACCGGTAGCGAGCAGGCCGCTGCTGTCCTGATCTCCGGGCGGCTGCCGGGGATCCGGCAGGTTGCCCGGCGGACAGTGCAGGCGTCAGGAACTGATAGGCCGGTCCAGGCCTTCTACGGGGTTACCGCTTTTCCAGCCAAGGCTTATGGCTCAGTGGTCTATCCGGCAGGCAACTACCAGGCCCTGAAGATCGTGATCGGGGCCGGGCAGGGCAAGAACTGGTGGTGCGTATTATTTCCGCCCCTCTGCTATGTTGACCTGACCAGGGCCGCCCAGGACCTGTCCGGCGGCCAGCAGATCGTTCCGGTCAAGTACCCGCGTTTGACCACCAAAATCGGTTCCTGGTTCAACGGGGCCAGGCTTGCCTGGAAGTAGCGGGGGAGCACAGCGGCAGAATCAGCTTGTCTTATTGCTTTAATGAATAAACTGGGCCAGCCAGAGCAGTGCGTAACCGCCGGCTATCCCGATCCAGCTCCAGGCCGGGCTCTGTTGCTGGGCGGCAGGCAGCAGCTCATCCTTGAGCAGGTACATCATCGCTCCGGCGGCCAGGGCCAGCATGAAGCTGAGGTGTTCCGGAGACAGGCGGAGCATGAACAGCCCGAGCAGGGTTCCCAGCGGGGTGAAGATGCTGATGATGAGGTTGACCAGAAACACCTGGCGGCGGCGAACGCCTCCCATGTGCAGCGGAGTGGCGGTGGCGATCCCCTCCGGGACGTTGTGCAGGGCGATGGAGAGGGCCAGCAGCGGCCCCAGCGCTCCCCCGGCGGCGTAGGCCCCGGCGATGGCGATTCCCTCCGGAAGGTCGTGCAGGGCGATACCGGTGGCCATCAGATAACCCATTCGCTGGTAAGAGATCTCCCGGCTGTAAGTTTCGCCGGACGTGGACCAGGTCAGCAGCCTGTCCAAGACCCAGAGAATGACCACGCCGGCGCCGAAGCCGATGCCCGCTTCCAGCGGCGTACCCTGGTCGAGGGCGGCGGGGAGCAGGTCCAACAGCACTACCGCCAGCATCACGCCGGCCGCTCCGCCGAGCAGGACGGCCAGGGTGCGGCGTCCGGGACGCCTCCAGATCAGGATTACAAAACTGCCCAGGGCAGTGGCCATACCGGCCAGGAAGCTGGGTAGGAGAGCGTGCATGATTGCACCTGCCTTTACGGATGTCGGATACAAGAGGCCGGAGGCCGGAAAAGTCCGCGGCGCCGGTTCTACCGGCGCAGCAGTGCCACTTTAGCGGGCAGGGGCGTCCGACACTTCAGATACTGCCCAGCGCTATTGAAGCGAGGGCGTGTATCTTATAGACAATCTATGCGTGGCGGTGTGGTTTATGCCGCCATTTTCCATTGCGGCGGGTTGGCTGCCGTCATGCTGTCGGATATAGACAATACAGAGCATTCATTTATCTGGGCCAACGCCGGCCCGCAGACATAATTTGAGGCCGGTGGCCGAAAACTAACCTGTGTCAAATTTTTATTTGGGAGGCGGGTTAATATGCAAGAAGCAGGCAGGGGCGCCCTGGTAATCATCGGTGGCTCGGAGGATAAGGAGGGCGAGTGCGTGATCCTGCGGCGATTCATCTCGTTGGCAGGTCAGGCCGGTGCCCGGATCGTCATCGTCACCTCTGCTACCAACCAGCCACGGGTGGTGGGAGAGACCTATACTCGACTGTTCAGAAAATTAGGGGCCGGGGAGGTGACCGTCCTCGACGTCGCCAATCGCCAGGACGCCAACGCTGCCGCCACTTACGAAACGGTAACCGGGGCGAGCGGAGTCTTTTTCACGGGTGGAGACCAGCTCAAGATCACCAGCCTGTTGGGCGGCACCAGGTGCGACGAGGCCCTGCACGACGCCTACCGGGCTGGGGCGGTGATTGCGGGCACCAGTGCCGGTGCGTCGGTCATGAGCGAGACCATGATCGTGGAGGGGGACGATGCGGAAGCCCCGCAGCGGAACAGCGTGCAGATGGCGCCCGGAATGGGCCTGATCCGGGAGGTGGTCATCGACCAGCATTTTGCCCAGCGCGGCCGCCTGGGGCGGTTGCTGGCCGCAGTCGCCCAACACCCCTACATGCTGGGGGTGGGGATCGACGAGGATACTGCCATCGTAGTGTTGCCCGACGACAGCTTCGAGGTGATCGGTTCCCAGTCGGTGACCGTGATCGACGGGACTCAGATCCGGGAGACCAACATCTCTGAGTCAGGCCCCCGCTCACCCCTGGCCCTGACCAACGTGATCCTGCATATCCTGCCGGCTGGCTACAGGTTTGACAAGAAACAGCGGCTGCTGATCCCTCCAAGGGCCCCACGCTAGGAGCAACGCCAGATCCATCCCTGCGTTTCATGAGGCTGGAAGAGGATGAATAGAAGGGCCACATTCTGGAAAAATAAACGTAGATCATCTGTTGCAGTTACAGGAGGTATTGCAGTGAAGATCTTGGAAAGCCGGTTTTTTGAAGGCCGGAACATCTGGAGCATGCATCCGGTGCTTCAGGCGCGTCTCTATTTAGGTTCCCGGGAGCAGGTGCCCACCAGTGAGATGCCCGGATTCACCGAAGCGCTCACCGCCCTGCTGCCGGGCCTGGCGCAGCACTCCTGCTCCCGGGGCTACCCGGGGGGTTTTCTGGAGCGTCTGGGGGAGGGAACCTACCCCGGCCACGTGGTGGAGCACGTGGCCCTGGAACTCCAATCCAGCGCCGGCTTTCCAGTATCATATGGCAAGACCCTGGGGGGAACTATCCCCGACACCTGGGACCTGGTCATCTCCTGCCGGACACCGGAGCTGGGCGCCGCCGCTCTGGAAACCGCAGTGAAACTGGTCACTGCGGTACGGGAGCGGCAGGACTTTGACACTGAGGCGGCGATCGCCCGCCTGGAGAAGGTGGGAGATGCCACCTGCCTGGGGCCCAGCACCGAGAGCATTCTCCAGGCCTGCCGCCAGCGGGAGATCCCAGCCCTGCCCCTCGGTGTGGCCGGTCTCTACCAGCTGGGCTACGGATGCCGCCGCAAGCTGATCCGGGCCACCCTGACCTCCCAGACCTCGGTGGTCGCCGTCGATCTCTGCGGCGACAAGATGCAGACCAACCAACTGCTGGCGGCCTCCTCCCTGCCCGCCCCCAGGGGCATGGTGGCGGCCACCCTGCAGGAGGCCGAGCAGGCGGTCCGGGCACTGGGCTACCCGGTGGCCGTCAAGCCCTGTCACGGCAACCAGGGAAAAGCGGTCAGCCTCAACCTGACCAATTTTCCACAGGTGGCCGCCGCTTTCCGGATCGCCCAGCAGTATGATCGGCAGGTGTTGATGGAGGAATACGTCCAGGGCCGGCACTACCGTCTCCTGGTGATCGGCGACCGGCTGGCGGCCGCGGCGGAGCGATTCCCGGCAGCGGTGCGGGGGGACGGGGCGCACACCGTCCGGGAACTGGTGGGCCTGGCCAACCTGGATCCCCGGCGCGGCGAGGGACATGCCCGGCCGCTGACCAGGCTGAGCATCGACCCGGCCGCCATTCTGGCGTTGGCCCGGCAGGGTTACACCCCCGACAGCATCCCGCCCGGCAACCAGGAGGTGCTGCTGCGGGACAACGCCAACCTGAGCACCGGCGGAGAAGCCGGAGACGTTACCGCGGCGGCGCATCCGGAGAACGCTGCCCTGGCGGTGCAGGCAGCGCGCCTGCTGGGCCTGGATGTGGCCGGGATCGATCTGGTCACCCCGGACATCGCTACTTCCGCCCGCCACACCGGGGGCCGGATCATCGAGGTCAACGCCGCCCCCGGCTTCCGGATGCACCTGCAACCGAGCCGTGGCGAGCCCCGGGAGGTGGGGCGGGCCCTGGTGGACTACCTGTTCCCGCCCGGTTGTGAGGCTGACATCCCGGTGATCTCGGTCACCGGGACCAACGGCAAGACCACCACCGTGCGCATGCTCAGCCATATCTTCCAGCAGCAGGGGATGACCGTGGGCATGACCACCACCGGAGGAATCTATATCAATAGCCGCTGCCTGCGCAAGGGAGACACCACCGGTCCGGCCAGCGCCAGGACCATCCTGCGGGACCCGGCGGTGGAAGTGGCGGTGCTGGAGACTGCCCGCGGCGGCATCCTGCGGGCCGGGTTGGGCTACGACCTGGCCGGCGTGGCGGTGGTCACCAACATCGCCTCCGACCACCTCGGCCAGGATGGGATCGAGACCCTGGATGATCTGTTCTGGGTCAAGTCCCTGGTGGTGGAGGCGGTCAAGAAGGACGGCCACGTGGTGCTCAATGCCGACGACTGCTTTGCCGCCCGCTTCGCCCGGCGGGCCCGGGCCAATCTGGTCTACTTCAGCATGCACGGGAACAACCTGCTGGTAAAGCGGCACCTGAGCACCGGTGGCAGCGCCGTCTTCGTCAGGGATGGCGCCGTCTTCTTCTGCCGGGGTGAGGAGTGCTCCAGGATCATCGGCCTCAAGTCGATCCGGGCCGGGATGGGCGGACGGGCGCTGCACAACCTGGAGAACGCCCTGGCCGCCACCGCCGCGGCCTGTGTCTGCGGCGTGCATCCGGCGATGATCCGGCACGGCCTGCGCACCTTCGGCGCCGAACTCGCCCATAATCCGGGGCGCCTGATGGTACGGCGGGTGGGGCGGGTGACGGTGATTGTAGACTACGGCCACAACGCCCCGGCCTTCCGGCGGATCGCCGAGTTTGCCCGGTCGCTGAAGCCGCGCCGGCTGTTGGGGGTGGTGGGCGTCCCGGGCGATCGGGGCGACGACCAGATCGAGGCAGCCGGGGAGGCGTTGGGGGCGTCCTTCGACGAACTGTTCATCAAGGAGGACCATGACCTGCGGTCCCGTTCCCCGGGGGAGACCGCCGGGCTGCTGCACACCGGGGCGCGCCGGGCCGGGCTGGCGACAGCCCGGCTGCACCTGATCCCCGGCGAGGCCGAGGCTGCCCGGGAGGCCCTGCGCCAGGCCCAGCCCGGGGACGTGGTGGTGATCTTCTATGAGGACCTGGACGGGGTGCTGGCGGTGCTGGAGCCGCCTGACGACGGCGCAGCATCACGTGAGGCCTCGGTCAAGCAGGCGGCGGGAGGCGTGTCAGCCGGATAGCCGGAGTCCGGGACGGTTTACGAAACGCCGGAACCGCCCCCGCGTTTACCGCATTCTTGGCATTTTCTAAGCTTTTTCGCAGGTTCTTTTCAGGCAATAGAAGTAAACTCAGAGTGTAACTTCAGGATAAGTGCCCGGTCTGTAACAAATTGCGCCCTTTTTTGTTATAATTACAAGAGACAGACTGATGGATTGTCCCAGCCGTATGGATACTAGGAATGATATGGTATAACCATAGCCGGGAGCATTGCTATGCCTAGAAGAGCAATCAGAAGAGTAGCCAGACGGAGACGTAGAATCTGGTTGAGGAGAATCAGGTTTATTGTGATCCTCCTGGTATTATTTTTTATAGGGTTTCATTTAAAAGACTTGTATGGCGGCTTGAGGTCCATAGAAGCAGTTTCTAAAGCCGTGTTGCCGCAGGCCAATAATTCGGAAAAGCTTGATCACCTGAAGGTAGATATAGCTAACTACATAGCAAGCTATCATGGCCAATACGGGGTCTACTACTATGATCTCACAACAGGTGAGGAACTCGGGGAAAATGATGAAGAGGAATATACGGCCGCCAGCACTTTAAAAGTACCGCTGAACCTCTACCTGTATAACAGGATCAAGGCGGGCGCCGTGAATCCCGATGGCACGCTGACCTATTTGAAAGAGGATTACGAGGATGGCACCGGCCAGATTCGGTACGACAAGGTTGGTACCAGATATACTATCAGAGAGCTGTCCAGGCTGTCCATCGTTGATAGCGACAATGTCGCCGCCAACATGCTGATCAGATATCTGGGACTGCAGAATTTGAAGGATTACATGAAACAGGTTGGCGGCAGCGTGGTCGTTACCGGCGATAATATATCCTCTCCAAAGGATATGGGCCTGTATATGAAATTGGTGTACCAGTTCTATAAAACCCAGGGAGCGCTGGGGAATGAGCTCATGAATAATTTTTTGGACGCCAATTTTGATGACAGGATACCCGAAGAACTGCCTGTTTCGGTAAAAGTGGCGCATAAGATCGGCAATGAGGTGGGCGTTGTCGATGATGTCGGCGTAGTATTTACAGATAAGCCCTATGTCATAGCGGTCATGTCCAAGGGTGTGAACGAGACGGAAGCGTCGGCTGTGATCGCGCATATATCGAAGATGGTCTATGATGCCGTTGGCGTGGACAGCTAGCAGCGTAAACATGGGGACGGATCTGTCGCTTAATGAGCAAAACGCCAGATCCGTCCCCATGTTTCGTCGTGCATAAAAATATCTGATCAGCCAATGCTTTACCTGGAGGCGTCTATCGCCGGGAAGTGGATGGGCGGCGCCGGAAGAGAATAAAAAAGGGAAAGCTGCAGCGAATAGCGGCCGGAAAAAAGGATTTTTTAGCCGTTGCATGTAACTTTATATATACTTTCGTTATATAGAGACCGGCAGGTCGGGTTCGACGGATCAGAAGGCCGGCAGCGGGGAATGAGGCAGAAGCATGGCCGAGCAGGGACAGAACAGCCTGCAATTGCAGGCGTATGCCAAAGTCAACCTGACCCTGGACGTGGGCAGGTTGCGGTCTGATGGCTATCATGAGATCAGCTCCGTGATGCAGACAATCGGCCTGGCCGATACGCTCACCTTCACCGCCGTGCCTGCCGGCATCACGGTGACCTGCACGCCCCCGGGAGAGGCTCCGGACGGGCCGCCCAACCTGGCCTACCAGGCCCTGCAGTCCCTGGCCGACCGGCTGCCCGGCGGTATCGACCTGCGGATCGCCAAGCGCATCCCCGTTGCCGCCGGCCTGGGCGGAGGCAGCAGCGACGCCGCCGCCGCCCTCAGGGGCGCCAATGCCCTTTACGGCCTCAGGCTGACCGAGATAGATCTGGCCTCGCTGGCGGCGCGCCTGGGTTCGGATGTGGCTTTCTTTGTGCGCGGAGGTACCGCCCTGGCCCAGGGCCGCGGCGAGGTAGTCACGGTGCTGCCCACGCTCAGGCCGCAATGGCTGGTGCTGGTCAAGCCACCGTTCGCGGTCTCCACAGCAGAGATCTATGCCCGTTTTCAGCCCGGGCAGACCAGAACCTGGACGGCGGGGTTTCTGGCTGCGGTCGCCAGGGGTGACCGGGAGCGGATGCTGGCCTGCATGGGCAACGATCTGGAGCCGGTGACCGCCGCGGCCTTTCCGCAGGTAACCGCCCTGAAAACCCGCCTGGAGCAGTTGGGCGCCGAGCGGACCCTGATCTCCGGGAGCGGCCCCACAGTTTTCGGGGTGTGGCCGGGGGAGGAAGAGGCCCGGGCGGCTGCCCGGCAGTTGGATGGCGGCAGCGAGCAGGTTTTCGTCTGCCGCATGACCAGGCCCGGAGAGTGATACTTCAGTTAGAGGCGCTAAGAGGAGACCAGACTAAGAGGAGTCAGGAAGGAGGCGGATGAGGTGGCAAAGCAGGAAAACAGACTGGTGCCGGTCAAGCTGGACTCATACAAGCCATTGCGGGAGGTCGTCTTTGACAGCCTGCGGGAGGCGATTATCAACGGCACCCTGCGGCCCGGGGAACGGTTGATGGAGATCCAACTGGCCGAGGAACTGGGGGTGAGCCGGACCCCGGTACGGGAGGCGATCCGCAAGCTGGAGCTGGAGGGGTTCGTAGTCATGGTGCCCCGCAAGGGAGCGTACGTGGCCGGGATCTCCTTGAAGGATATTGCCGACGTGTTCGAGGTGCGGGCCTGTCTGGAAAGCCTGGCCAGTGGACTGGCGGCGGAACGGATCACCAACGAGGAGATGGAAGACCTGGAACGGATCCTGGTGCGCAAGGCGGAGATCATCGCCCAGGGCGACCTGCCGGCATTCGTGGAGTCCGATACCCAGTTCCATGACAGCCTCTACCAGTGCAGCCGGAACCAGCGGCTGATCCAGATGCTCAACAACCTGCAGGATGAGATCCAGCGCTTTCGCTCGGTCTCCCTGGCCTTCCCCGGCCGCCCGCAGGAAGCCCTGGAAGAGCACCGCAAGATCGTAGAGGCGTTGGCGGAACGCAATATCTCCGAGGCTCAGGCAGCGGCCTGGGATCACATCGAGAGAGCCGAAAACAGCCTGATGGAGATCATCCGCAGGAACCAGCCTGAGGGAGTGGACAGCGATGATGGACAGGGTTGACGCCGTAATTCTGGCCGGCGGCGGCGCCCTGAAAGCGGATCGCGGCAGGGAGGCGGCCCCATCCGGAGATGCCGTTCCGGAAGCCGCCGCGAACAAGGCCCTGGTGCGTATCGGGCCGCGCCTGATGGTCGACTTCGTGATCGAGACCCTGAAAAACTGCCCGGATGTTGGCCGGATCGTCCTGGTGGGCCCTGCAGAGCTTCAGGATGCCTATCGCCCGGATAGCCGGCTGCTATTTGCCTTGAACGGCGATTCACCCTTGGGCAGCCTGGCGGCGGGAGCCGCCAGGCTCAACAGCGCTCCGGATGCCGGGGACTGGGTTCTGTCCTGCACCGCAGACATCCCTTTCCTGACCGCTGCCGCCGTTACCGATTTCATCGATCAGTGCCGGCGGCGAGAGGCCGACTTCTACTATCCGGTCAATTCCCGCCAGGCGGCGGAGAGCCGTTTTCCCGGGGTCAGGCGCACCTACGCCAAGCTGCGGGACGGGGCGTTCACCGGGGGCAACCTGTTTCTGGTGCGCCGTTCGATCATGGATGACGCCCTGCCCAAGGCGGAGGATTTCATCCGCCTGCGCAAGCAGCCGGTGGCCATGGCCCGCCTGGTCGGCTTCGGCTTCCTGTTTTCCTATCTGTTCGGCTTCCTGACCATCGCCGGGGCGGAACGGCGTGTTTCCAGGCTGGTGGGCTATCGGGGCGCCGCCGTGATCAGCGGCTACCCGGAGATCGGCGTGGATGTGGATAAGGTTTCGGACCTGATCCTGGCCCGGCGCCTCCTGGCGCCCTAACCGCCGGGAGGACAGATCTGCAGGCTCCCGCAAAACGCTGCCTAAAAATATTAGGATATATGTAAAATTTTCATAACGTAGCAGGAATTACCCTTTCTTTGGAGAATGAGTTGTGAGCAAATACTTCAATCAGAAAGGGATGGCCAAGGTTGACGGTGACAGACGTTCGGATCCGCAGGTTGAGCCAGGAAAGCAAGATGAAGGCGATTTGCTCCGTGACCTTTGATGATGCCTTTGTGGTGCACGATGTGAAAGTGGTGGAAGGGCAGAACGGGCTGTTTGTGGCCATGCCCAGCCGCCGCACGCCGGCCGGGGAATTCCGGGACATCGCCCATCCGATCTCGGCGGGCGCCCGGGAAGTGATCCAGAGCGCCGTGCTCAAGGCCTACGCCGAGGCTGTCTGACGCCTGCCAGCCGGGGGCAAATGCGCAAATCAGGGCCAGCCGGGCCAAGCCTGAGAAGTGCAGCTTACCAAAAACAAGCCAAAAAGGGATATGGGGTATCCCTTTTTGTTTTTTTAACTAACAGGATTTTTTATGCCAGTTGGAGAAAATAAAAGAAAAGGCCCGTCAACACGAGAGGAGTCCTCTTTTTAGATGAGTTCGACAGCGGCAGTGATTCTAGCGGCGGGGCAGGGGAAGCGGATGAAATCCGCCCTGCCCAAGGTACTGCACCGCTGCGCCGGAGCACCTCTGATAGCATATGTGCTGGAAGCCGTGGCGGCAGCCGGAATCGACGAGGTGGTAATCGTCATCGGTACCGGCGCCGCACTGGTGCGGGAGACCCTGGGGGAAGGTTACCGCTATGCCTTGCAGGAACAACAGCTGGGTACCGGTGATGCGGTGGCCAGGGCGCTGCCGCAATTGCAGGCGTCATGCCGGGACCTGCTGGTGCTCTGCGGCGACACCCCCCTGCTCACTGCCGGCAGCCTCACCCGGCTGCTGTCAGCCCGCCGTGGCGGGCATGACGCCTGTAACGGCGCAGCCGGCACCTTTGGCGGGTCAACCGGGCCCGTAGCGGCGGATGCCTGCATCCTTACCAGCATCTTCGACGACCCGTCCGGCTACGGCCGCATCGTCAGAGACGGCATGGGGCTGGTGGCGGCGATCGTCGAGGACGGTGACGCCACGCCCGGGCAGAGAGAGATCCGGGAGATCAACACCGGCACCTATGCCTTTGATCGGGTGGCCCTGGAATCAGCTCTCTCGCATCTGCGCCCGGACAACCGGCAGGGAGAATACTACCTGACCGACGTCATCGGCCTGCTGCGCCAGGACGGGCGGAGGGTGGCCGCAGTGACGGCGCCCCCGGCGGAGACCGCGGGGATCAACTCCCGCCGGGAACTGGCCGCCGCTGAGCGCGTCTTCCGGCAGCGGGAGTGCGAGCGCCTGATGGACGCCGGCGTCACCATCATCGATCCGGCGGTCACCTACATCGACCACGGGGTGGAGGTGGGGCGGGACACCGTCATCTACCCGTTCTGCTTCCTGGAGGGGCACACCCGGGTGGGCGCCGATTGCCTGGTGGGACCCGGGACGCGCCTGATAGACACTTCACTGGGCAGCGGCGTCACGGTGCAATCCTCGCTGCTGGTCGAGAGCAGCGCCGGCGACAGCTGCCAGATCGGGCCCTTCGCCTACCTGCGGCCGGGCACGGCGCTGGCTGAGCGGGTCAAGGTGGGTGATTTCGTGGAGCTGAAGCAGACCCAGGTCGGCCCCGGAAGCAAGATCCCGCACCTCAGCTACATGGGAGACACGGCGATCGGCGCTGGCGTGAATGTGGGGGCCGGGACCATCACCTGCAACTACGACGGCGTCAGCAAATACCGGACCAGCATCGGGGACGGGGCCTTCATCGGCAGCAACACCAACCTGGTAGCGCCGGTGAGCGTCGGTTCCGGGGCGGTGACCGGGGCGGGTTCCACCATCACCAGGGATGTCCCGGAGGGCGCCCTGGCTGTGGAGCGCGGCCGGCAGACGGTGGTGGCCGACTGGCGACGGCGCAAGAGCCGGAAAGATGACCGTCAAGATCGGCCCGGCAAAATCGGCAAAGAACCGTAAACAAGCCTGGGGAAACTTGAGAGGAAGCAACCGGGGCATACCCGGCAGCGATAAGAGGAGGACGCCTGTGATTCTATATGCCAAGAAACTCAAGATATTCTCAGGGAATGCCAACCCGGACCTGGCCCGGGAGATCACCGACTACCTGGGCATCACACCTGGCGCCATCAAGGTCGGCCGCTTCTGCGACGGCGAGATCAACGTCAGCATCGAGGAGAGCGTGCGGGGGGCGGATATCTTCCTGATCCAGCCGGTCTGCTATCCGGCCAATGAGAACGTCATGGAGCTGCTGATCATGATGGACGCCCTGCGCCGGGCCTCGGCGCGGCGGATCACCGCCGTCCTTCCATACTACGGTTATGCCCGCCAGGACCGCAAGCTGAAGGCGCGTGTTCCGATCACCGCCAAGCTGCTGGCCAACCTGATCACGGCGGGAGGGGCCTCCCGCATGGTCACCATGGACCTGCACGCCGGCCAGATCCAGGGCTTCTTCGATATCCCGGTAGACCATCTGCCGGCGGTGCCGATCCTGGCCGAATACTTCCAGAACCTCGACTTGGGCAAGATGGTCGTGGTCTCCCCGGACGTGGGGGGTGTGACCAGGGCGCGGGACTTCGCCAATCGCCTGGGAGCATCCATCGCCATCATCGACAAGCGCCGCCCGGCGCCCAACATCTCCGAGGTGATGAATATCATCGGCGAGGTGGAGGGCCGCACCGCCATCATCGTGGACGACCTGATCGATACCGCCGGGACGATCACCCAGGGGGCGGAGGCCCTGCTGGAGCACGGGGCGAAAGAAGTCTACGCCTGCTGTACCCACCCGGTCTTCTCGGGGCCGGCCAAGGAGCGCCTGGAATCATCGCCCCTGAAAGAAGTGGTCGTCACCAACACCATTCCGGTCGAGCCCTTCTCCAAGGTGAAGGTGCTGACCGTGGCGCCCCTGCTGGGGGAGGCGATCATCCGCATCCACGAGGACCTGTCCGTCAGCAAGCTGTTCGAATAGGTCCTACTCGCCCCTGGGCGGTTCGGGTTCATCGATCTGCGCCTCCGGGGCCTCAGGCTCCCGTTCCTCTGGCGCCGGCGGCGCCTGGGCTGCCGGGGCGCCGGCTGCCGGTCCCGGCTGGGGCTCCGCTTTCTCGTCGGAGAACACGTGCAGGTCGCGGGCCTTCTGGACCAGGCGATTGGTGCTCTCCTTCAGATTCTTCATACTTCCGGCCAGTTTGCCCTCACTCCGGGTCAGGCTTTCCTCGGCTCCGTTCCGCACGATCAGGATGTCCTTCCCGATGGTGCGCACCTCAGCGGCCGGCAGCACGGCCTTCCCTTTCAGGAAGCCTTCCCCGGGAGTACCGCTCACCTCGAAGGCGGTGATCTTTCCGGTCGCCGTGTCCACAAAAAATTCCTCTACATGCCCCAGGGCGGCGCCACCCTCGGAGATCACCCGTACCCCCTTGAGGCGCACGTCCTCCTTAACCAGGCCGACGATCTGGGGCAGGCTGGTGAGCCGCTCGGCGTTGGCCATCTTCTGCACGGTCAGGGCATTATTGCCGACGCTGACCACCCGGGAGTAGGGGATCACCTTCTGCTCCCCGAACAGGCCGGGGCGCTGTACGATAATCGCCGCCACCTCCGAGGTCTGCGGGTTGATCACCAGATCCCGGATGCGCCCGATCTCCCGTCCTTCATCCAGACTGATAACAGCTAGCGACTTGAATTGCTGGCTTTTTCGCATCCTGATTCCTCCCTGAATTTGACAAAGGTTAACCTTCTAAAAATATATTGGCCCCGCCGCCGCTCTATGCAATCTTTTATCCGATAGCTAACCGCCGCAGATCGTGGAAACCCTGCAGATCGTGGAAACCCAGTCATTCCCAAGCATCTTAATCAAAATATTAAAAATATTTAATTATCTTTTAACGTTGTTCGTTAAAATTTACTATGATTGCCTGTTATAATAAATTTA
>JAHFCR010000007.1:56634-77927 GCA_023249405.1 Peptococcaceae bacterium
ATGAAAGAGTACGGAAAGTTTTTTCTTAATCTGTTGCTGTTCACGCTTTTCTTCAGCGCCACTTTCGGAGTGATCATCTACGTATTGGCCCTCCACCATTAAACCGATCACCTGATCAGCGGTGTCTCAGGCTCGCCCATTCTTCCGCCCTGCTCCGGGGCGCTATGAGCGACCGGGCGCTAATGGTAAATCGATTGCCCCGATCGCTGCCTGTATAACTTTCCCGGTTACTGGACAGAATGCCATGCCTTCGTGTAATATGTTTAAGGCAGTCGCATCATATTACTGGCACTGCTCCCAATAGAAGGAGATGCGCATACCATAATCTGGTGGATCCGATGACCGGAGCAACGCACTTGTTGGCAGGCGCCGCGGTATACAGCCTGGCCAGAACCAACCTCACAAGGATCAGGAACATCGTGCCACTGGGCCTGGCGCTGGCCTTCTGCTCGCACTTCCTGTTGGACGCCGTGCCCCATTACGAGCTGAGCATGCCCTGGCAATATGCCCTGGGCGCCGTGGCCGGACTGTTCATCCTCCTGATCGCCTGGCGTACCGGCGATCTCTATCCCTTCCTGGCCGGCATTGCCGGCGCCCTCCCCGACGCCATCTGCATCTCCGGCATCAGTCCGGCGTTCAACCGTCTGCACGACTTCTTCCACTTCAAGGCCGCTTTCCCCGTGCCCTTTCATCTCATCTACCAGGAGGCTGCCCTCGCCCTGTTCCTGGCCTTATTTCTGGTCGTCAATGAACTGGGCGCTCCGCTCCCCACCAGCCATCGTCACTAGCATATATCTGTACAGAATGTACATATTATGTTAGTATGGGGGTGAAGGGGGAATGTCCATGCTGCCGGAATTAAAGTTTACTGATGCCCGTAAAGAGCTGACTGATTTATATAATGAAGTTTTCAACAATTACCGGCCGGTGATTATCAAGCGCAGGCAGGCGGAAGAAGTGGTCGTGCTGCGCCTGGATCTCCAAAAGGCGCTGCTCTCTTCCTTTGCCTTGAAGCCTGAAATAATCCGGGAAGATGACGGATCGGTGACATTGGCGCTGGATCAGCTTGAATTATATGTGAACAGAGATACCGTCAATGAGGCGATCCTGGAACTGGTTGCTGATTTGAAGTTTTATGCCGGGGACTACATGAACCGGTCGCAGTTGTTCTTGAACGCTCCTAACCGGCGTGCCCATTTTCCCTATGTCTTGCGAGTATTGATGAGTGATAGCGATGAAGAGATCCGGGGTTTATTGGAAATATAATGCCGCCTAAATTTAAGGATTTAAAAAGATATTGCGATCATAACGGATGGGTGCTGGTTCGTGATACTGACCACTGGTATTATGAAAAAGTATTGGCGAATGGGGATGTGCTAAGCACCAAAGTTAGCCACGCTGTTCATAAAGCGAAACTTGCATCGGGTGGGGTCAGTAACCCCACCCGATGCTTAGTTGAGCAGATCCAGGAGCTTAGCGCCCCTTATCCCACCGCTTGTGGAAGCGGGGGTATTAGGGGCGGTTGGCTATCGGATAAAGAAATACCGAAAGCATTGTGGCAGAGGATCTTGCGGAAGCAACTCCGGATTACCGAGCAGGAATTCTGGCAGCAGCTATAGCCGTTTCGCCACGTCCCGTTCTGGAAACACGAACGAAACGCGAGAACCGCCCCCATGCTTCTCCTGACAGATATTATCAGGGTTGACAAAATGTTTTTAGCTATCCTCTTGTATATGTGCCTGTCTCTGGGTTATACTAGAACTTGTATTGTAGTTCACAGCATTAGATTGATAGTATTCCAGATGTGAAGAATCAGTTAGCGGTCAGCCAAATGAGAGCAAACCAGGCGGCGCCCAAAACAGCGCTTTTTTATTTTGTCTGAAAGCAGCGGTGATGGCAATATTGGATGCTGTTTACTGCAACACCCGATATGTAAATAGAAAGCTTACGGAATCTTTACCCTGGCAAAACACCCGGGACGATCGCAGGGGGTAAAATGATAGCCGGACGGGAGATGCCCGGACGGAACACACAGCGGCCACATCCCGGATCAACTACCGGCAGGGCTGCCGGGCCCCAGAGAGGCTGACGGCAGAAACTGCAATGAGGTGAATAATATGGCACGAGAATACCAATTGGATAAAATTCGCAACATCGGCATCATGGCGCACATCGACGCCGGCAAAACCACCACCACCGAGCGCATCCTGTATTACACGGGGTTGACGCACCGGATCGGCGAGGTGGACGACGGCGCCGCCACCATGGACTGGCGGGTGCAGGAGCAGGAGCGGGGGATCACCATCACCTCCGCCGCTACCAGCTGTGTCTGGCGGGACTGCCAGCTCAACCTGATCGATACCCCCGGCCACGTGGACTTCACCGTGGAGGTGGAGCGCTGCCTGCGGGTGCTGGACGGCGCCATCGCCGTGTTCGACTCGGTAGCCGGCGTGGAGCCGCAGTCGGAGACGGTCTGGCGGCACGCCGACAATCACGGCATCCCGCGCATCGCCTACCTTAATAAGATGGACCGCACCGGAGCGGACTTCTACCGGTCACTGCAGATGATCTGCGACCGTCTCAAGGTGAAGGCGATCCCGCTGCAGATCCCCATCGGCAGCGAGGACAGCTTCCGGGGCATGATCGATCTGATCGCCGACAAGGCGCTGTACTACCAGGATAACCTGGGCGAGATCATCGAGACCGAGGAGACCCCGGAGGAACTGCGGGAGCAGAAGCGGTTCTACCGCGAGCAGCTGCTGGAAGCCCTGTCCGAGGTCGATGACTCACTGATGGAGAAGTACCTGAGCGGCGAGCCGATCTCCGAGGAGGAGATCAGGGCGGCCGTTCGCAAGGGCACCGTCAGCCGGAAGATCGTGCCGGTGCTGTGCGGCTCCTCCAAGCGCAACAAGGGCGTGCAGCCGCTGCTGGATGCGGTGGTGGACTATTTGCCCTCGCCGCTGGATATGCCCGCGGCCAGCGCCACCGACCCGGAGACCGGGGAGGTCGTGGTCTCGGCGTGCGACGACGAGGCGCCGTTGCTGGCCCTGGTCTTCAAGATCCAGACCGACCCTTACGGTAAGCTGTCCTTTATCAGGATCTACTCCGGCACCTTGGAGGCGGGCAAGACTGTCTACAACGTCACCAAACAGCGCCGGGAACGGATTGGCCGGCTGGTGAAGATGCACGCCAACTGCCGCCGGGACATCCCGGCAGCCTACGCCGGCGAGATCCCGGCGATCATCGGGCTCAAGGAGTCGGTGACCGGGGACACCCTGTGCGTCGAGGAGCACCAGTTGCTGCTGGAGCAGATGGAGTTCTCGGAGCCGGTGATCTCCAGCTCCATCGAACCGTTGACCAAGGATGACCAGGATCGGCTGGGCAATGCCCTGCACCGTCTGGCCGAGGAGGACCCGACTTTCCGCACGCACGTGAACGAGGAGACCGGGCAGACCCTGATCTCCGGCATGGGCGAGCTGCATTTGGAGATCATCATCGACCGCCTGCAGCGGGAGTTCAACGTCAACGCCGCGGTCGGCCAGCCCCAGGTCGCCTACCGGGAGACGATCACCCGGAGCGCCAAGGCCGAGGGCCGGTTCGTCAAGCAGAGCGGCGGCCATGGACAGTACGGCCACGTGGTGCTGGAGCTGGAGCCCCTGCCCACCGGCGAGGGTTACAAGTTCATCGATAAGACTGTCGGCGGAGTGATCCCCAAGGAATACATGCCGTCCATCGACGCCGGCATCCAGGAGGCCATGCAGAAGGGGATTGCCAGCGGCAGCCCGATGATGGACATCCAGGCCACCGTCACCGGCGGGTCCTACCACGACGTGGACTCCTCGGAGATCGCCTTCAAGCTGGCCGGGTCGATGGCCTTTCACAACGCCGCCTCCAAGGCCCACCCGGTGGTGCTGGAGCCGGTGATGAAGATCGAGATAGTCATGCCCCAGGAGTATATGGGGGAAGTGATCGGCGACCTCAGCTCCCGTCGCGGGCGGATCGAGGAGACGGTGCAGCAGAACGATCTGCAGGTGGTCAGAGGCCTGGTGCCCCTGGAGCCGATGTTCGGCTACGCCACCACCCTGCGTTCCATCACCCAGGGCCGCGGCACCCACACCATACAGTTCTCCCACTACGACCAGGCTCCGGCCCACATCGTAGAGGAACTGACCCGCACGGGAAAAATTGCCTGAAGACGGGGATGGCGCTCGCGTTTACAAACAGGAAGCATGGGGACATTCTTAGCTCTATCTTGTAGCAATGGGCGCTCATCTGCGGCTTCGACTGCCGGTGAGCGCCTTTATCAATAGCCGTCCTCGCGTTTCGTTAGGCTTGGTCCCTGCCTGCCTCTTCGGGAACAAAACATAAATGGCGGTTTCTACCTTGATTTTACAGCGCGAACAGGCTAAACTAAAAAAGGTATGCTCTGATGCTCAGCTTCAGGTGCCGCCATATTCGGGCTTGAACAATGTCACTCAAAAAGCACACTTGTGAGGAGATGTATCAAGGATGGACAGTATCGCTTTAACCGTTGAAACCAGGCTCCACGGCAGCAAGGGCAGCGTCAAAGCCCTGCGTCGCCAGGGGCTGCTGCCGGCAGTGGTCTACGGCAAGGATGCCGGCAATATCCTGATCCAGGTGCCGGAAAAGGCGCTGCACAACATTTTATCGGCACACAGCAGCGGCAGCACGCTGATCAACCTGCAACTGGAGAGCCAGTCCTTCCCGGTGATGCTCCGGGAGGTGCAGCGCAACCCCATCCGGCGGACCATTTTGCATGCTGATTTCCTTCAGGTCTCGCTGACCGAAGCGATCGAGACGGAGATCCAATTGCACCTGATCGGCGAGGCGCCCGGTGTGGTCAAGGATGGCGGCATCCTCCAGCACATGCTGCGGGAGGTCACCGTTTCCTGTCTGCCGACACAACTGCCTGATATGATCACCGCCGACATCAGCGCCCTGAACATAGGGGACCAGTTGACCGTAGGCGAGTTGACCGTTCCGTCCGAAGTGACTATCGTTACCGACCCGGACAGCGTTATCGTCATGGTGGTGCCTCCGGCCAAGGAAGAGGCGCCGGCTGAGAGCGAGGAAGAGGCTGCCGCCGAGCCGGCCGAGGGAGCGGAATAAATGCTGGGGCGGTTGCGGGGCATGTTTGCCCGCGGCGCTCAGCAGCCTGCCCGGAAGATGATCTGCGGCCTGGGAAATCCCGGGCCGAGCTATGCCAACACCCGGCATAACGTGGGCTACCAGGTTACCGCACGGATCGCCGCCGCCAAGGGCGTCAAGGCCGTTGCCTGGACTACGCAGCGTGGATTGGCGCGCTTCTGCACTGTTGATATAGAGGGCACACCGGTGGCGCTGGTGCAGCCGCTGACCTTCATGAACCTGAGCGGACAGGCGGTACGGCCGCTGCTGCGCCGTTTCAACCTGGCGCCTGCCGATCTGCTGGTGGTAAACGACGACCTGGACCTGGCCTTCGGCTCATTGCGCCTCCGGGCGGCGGGCAGCGCGGGTGGCCATAAAGGGGTGCAGTCGATCATCGACCACCTGGGCACCCAGGATTTTGCCCGGCTGCGGATCGGCATCGGACGCCCCCCGGAGGGTGAAGACCCCGCGGCTTACGTGCTCGGCCTGGTTCCCTGGGAACTGCGCCCGCAGTTGGACGGCCTGCTCGACCAGGCGGCCACTGCAGCCCAGGCCTGGGTCTCCCTCGGCCTGGAGGCGGCCATGAACCGCTTCAACCGCAATAGCCAGGCGTAACCGCCGGAATAGCCTGTGCCGGTCCCGGCCTGCATGATAGCAAATGTCAGGATATGCCTGTTCCAGCCTTCCTGAATACCCATTCCGTGCATGAACCCCCCTGTTTCTGGTTACACTATAAGCAACGCCAGCCCAATATTTACCTGGCGCGGCGCCGGCAGTCTGAATCCAATGGCCGGGGCGGCGCAGGGCAATTGGGTCGGCGGCAGTCTGACCGAAAAGGGGGTGAAACATGATGGATGAAGAACACAACCGCGACAGTCACGACCACGGCAAGAGCGGCTCCATGAACCGCATGATGAGCGACGGTTGGCTGGCCCACATCATCCGTTTTGTGGTGGCGGCAATCGTGATCATGGTGGTGAGCTACGTCACGCCGGGCTTTTCCAGGCTGGGCTTCGGCTACGCCCTGTTAGCCGCAATCCTGATCACAGTGATCGGCTATGCCCTGGAGGCGCTGTTTGGCAGCAACATCTCGCCCTATTCCCGCGGCGCTGTCGGGTTCGTCGTCTCGGCGATCATCTTCTACGTGATCCAGTTCCTGATTCCGGGCCTGACCATCACGGTGCTGGGCGCGGTGATCGCAGCGCTGATCGTAGGTATCATTGATATGTTCGTACCTACAGGAATCCGCTAAATCCGGCGGAAGCAATTCATTATTTCAGGCAACATTCAAGCAACACCGGAACCGCTCTCACCCGAGGGCGGTTTTGCTTTGCGCCAGTATAGGATTGGCAGCGGTTTGATGCTGCTGCAAATTACCCCTTGTGGTTGGAGATAGGCCTGGGATATACTAAAAAATGATTGGAGGCGTGAGAATGGAGAGATATCGAGCAAGAACGTGAGGCGAGGCCCGAAAAGGGCTTATTTCTTTAGAATCATGACTTCCGGGGCAACCGGGGGTCACTCGTATAATGGTATCCTCATCCTGGATAACCTTGCATTAGGGATGGATCGCGACCGTGATAGCTATTACTAAGAACACAAAGCAAACTCCGTTATCTGTTGCATACTCGAATATATTTCTTCAACGTTAAATATGGGCTAAAAATACTTTTACATGCTCTTGGCCTTAACGGCCTAAATATTAATTATTGTTTAGCACGCATGCTTTTATCGATAATTACCATTGTGTAAGCACTCCTGAATGACCACCAGGCCGCAAGGCTTGCTACAATCCCGCCCACTCCTAACCCAATGCAACCCCAAGCTTTTGGATTATTCATCTGTGGCAGATGTCCAACACCAATTCCAACCATCCAAAATGATAGCATTAGAAATAATAACCTAAATATTTCAGCTATACACCAGTGGTGCCTTGTCATTTGTAATAATTCTCCTTTTATTTACATAATACATAATAAAAAAGAGAAGCAAGTAAACCTATCCCAGCAATAATGGAAATAAAGTGCGTTTTAAAGTCAGGGTTAATAAATTGGAAGGCTGTCATAGCTACGCCCAGTAAAGTAACTACAAATATTAACTGATTATTGGACCTATTGTACTTTAAAATTAACGTTCTTTCGAGTATATCCAGTTCTTCCTGCAGCCTTACCTTGTCTTCTATATTTGAAAGGCCTTTATTAATAACTTTAGACATAATGTCAATTTCTTTTATTTTAAAGACTGCCAATTTTTTCATCATGCTCACAATACGGTCCCTTTCTTTTTGAAAACCTCCTATCGAACAGTAGTTAACTCCTCTTTCTGCTTCTAAAACTTGATTTAGCAACAGTCTTGCCACAGTGGCTTCTACTAAAGTATGGAGTGGACCATGGTATAGACCGGTGACAGTATTATTGAATATTAATTCTTTATCAAAATATGGGTTCAACTTCTGATCGTAAGAATCGCTGAGGCTTTTTTGGAAACTAGCGTATTTCTTGCAACGAGGAGAACTATTAAGATTAATTGACAGTACTGAAGAATAATGGGATATTATAAGAAAAAAATCTCGTGTACCCCATCTATCATTAATCCGGTCTCTTGCCACAATCTCAGGAACAAAGCGCCATCCTTCATCGTTTGCAAGTAAGCCGTAGATTTCCTTTGGAAATCTTTTTAATAAAGATTCGGGATTGTTAAAATCAGGAGCATTTCTGATTTCAATAAGATTGGTATTAACTGTTTGTGATTTTGCTAGCACATTGCTAAATGATAGCACAACTTTTTGAATATATTTATCGATAACATCGTATTTCAGGTCATATTCTAGCTCTTTTTCCGGATCTATATGCACCTTAGACTTACCAGAAAAACATTTTCTCAGGAAGATAAGATCATCCGCCTTCGCTTTGCCAACGGTAACGTTAAAAATAAGCACACCTATGCCATACGAGTTATAAATTATCAGAAATATATCGACATCCAAGCCTTCAGTAAAAGGATTATTTTTAGATTCAATTGGGAATGATATATGAAAAGAGTTGAGTTTGAAACAGATAAGTTTTTCCTTAGTATTTGAGTGCAGAAAGCCCTCTACCGTTTCGAAGTCATGAGCATATTTTCCCTTCCACTCTATATTCGGGAAATTACGTTTCAATCTGTTTTCGATAATGGTTTTAGTCACGTCATAACTTATGTTCTCTATTTTCTCTGATACCTTTCCAATACAACTAGCTAAGCTATTAGTAGTCGCAGCGAACCAATTAAGTTCTCTAGTAAGCCCACATATATCCTTATCTACCGTTTTATTGTAATTATTTATAAAAAAAGCAGTTATAGAGGCAAAATAAGAGTCACTAAAAAGAAGAGTATCGCACTCCGATTTGGCTTCAAATGATGTTTTTTGTTGAGCAACTATTAGTATCGCCTCCTTCCTTTTTAGTTTTCAAATTACATTGCAAGAAGGATTAAAAAAGATGAATAATTATTGTTACCCAGACCAGAAAGATTACCTTACCGAGATATATATAAAAAAGAAAGAACTATTTCCCGGCTACTGGTACAACAGTGAACAATATATTCTTGATGTTGTCAAAATGCACCTCAATAAACATATAACACCGGGCGATAAAGTTAGTTTGCTTGATGCCGGTTGTGGTGATGGTCGTTTGCTTCATGAAATTGGCTACTATTTTTCAAATATCCTAGCTGTGGACGCAGATCCCGGCAGGCTTAAATCTGCAATTAAATCAGTTAAAGAGAGTGAGCTTGCCCAAAAAGTTATCTTTCGCAATGTCTCGATAGAAAATATAAATATAGAGAATAAATTTGATGCCATCTTTTGCAGTCATGTCCTACAACACGTTCACACAGGAACATTAAAACAAATATTGGAAAAGATGAGCAAACTAATTAAAAAAAATGGTTTAATATTTTTAATGACTTGCCATTCCATATTAGAACATGATTACTTTATAAAAAGTTATTTAAAAGGCTCTGAATTAATCGAAGAAACGATCAATGAAGAGCAATTCAATCAATTAGTTCTGAATATTGAACACATACTGCCTATACATTTTTATGCAAGAAAGGCTTTGGAAAAAGAGCTACAGAAGCTGGGCTTGGATATTATTGATTTTAAGGTGTTTCACCAAGTAGAAAATATTCCTGGTATTAAAACAGATCGCTGCATTGATCAATTAATCAATGCTGATCATTCATTGCAGATGATTGCTGGTAGAGATATGCTAATTGTGGCCGCAGGCTATTAACATATATATCCGTATGAACATCATTATACCATATATTGATAGAGACGAAACAATGGTGTAACAGCCTTTATCCTGCTGGTTGGCGTACTGGATACGGCCGGAGTCAAAGAAGACCCATTTATGCTACTTTAGTTACTACATGGAAGAAGGCATCGATCCCAATATCAACTGTGAACGCTTGCTCTCGCCCTGGATTAGTGCTGAGAATGACGCGGATCTGGCCTATGTTGCGCTTTTAGCCAAGGAGCGGTAAAATCTTCCCATCGAAGCAGCGGATCTGTTGAATTCTGCTGGTAATGATGCTGAAACGATCTATTCTGATAATCTTCAATGAGGGAATAATCATCGGATAAGTGGAGTTGGAATCGGAGGCTTCCGGGGCAACCGGGGGTCTTTATGCTGAGGAGGCAAGGGAAATGACACGGGAAGAAGCGCTGAAGCTGGTACGGGATAAGGTGCAGGAGCCGGAGCTGGTGCGGCATATGCAGGCCGTGGCGGCGATTATGGAAGGCCTGGCCGTACGCCTGGGGGGGGACGCCGAGCGGTGGTACCTGGCCGGCCTGTTGCACGACATCGACTACGGGCAGACCAAAAATGAACCGGAGCGCCACAGCATTGTAGGGGCGGAGATGCTGGCCGCCCTCGGCCTCGACCAGGAGATCGTCTATGCCGTCAAGGCCCATGGCCTGCACGAAGAGACGGTGCCCCGCCGCTCTATCATGGACAGGGCCCTGTGCGCCGCCGACGGCCTGTCCGGGTTGATTACCGCCGCTGCCTATGTAATGCCATCCCATACCTTGGCAGAGGTGCAGGTAAAGACGATCAGGAAAAAATTCAAGGACAAGGCTTTCGCCCGGGGCGCCGACCGGGAGGAGATCAGGACCTGCGAGACATTCGGCCTCCCACTGGAGGAGTTCTTTGCGGTCGCCCTGGAGGCCATGCAGCGTCATGCTTCAACCCTGGGCCTGGCCTGACCTGTGTCGCTAATCCTGAACAGGAGCTGTTCCCCCGTCCCCGGAACGAGGCCTGAGGCAGGGCGCTTCTTTTATGGAAAGAAGTTGCTGGCAGGATTCAGAGCAACGGCGTCGAATTACAAGCGATGTACTAATACGCATGTGCGCGGGCGCCAGCCTGCAAATCGGCGATCAATCCAAGACGGGGGTTTAATGCAATCATGCCGAAAAATAAGCCAAAGCACAGGAAGTCGGGCGGCAAGCCCACAGCAGCCGACCTCTCCTCAGCGAAGACTTCTGACAAGGGAAAGATGCAGCAGCGGGGCGCCTCCGTGAACAAGGCGGTCTCCCTGAAGCGGGGCGCCGGCGCCGGAAAATCCACGGCAGCGCCGGCAGTGGCAGCCGGAACCGCGGGCCGGCGGCTGCGCTTCGCGCCGCCGGGCGCAGCCGAGGGCTGGAACCGGGCGCGCGCCGGCGTCGCCAAGTCCTGGCAGCGGCTGCTGATCAGCCTGCGCCTGGGCCGAACCGGCACCGCCCAGGATGCGTCCAAACACGCCGGGGTCAGGGCACAGGCTGCGGCCTCCAGCGCTCACCCCGGGAGCACAGGTTCCCTGGTCCGGCGCTGGCCGTCTCTGGCCAAGATCGGGACCGGGGCCGAAGCCTTGCTGAAGCAGGCCGGCACCTTCGACGGGCTGATGGCCATCCTGCTATCGATCATGCTCTTTTATCCCCCCTTCTTCCGGGGCCTGTTCTTCCAGAACGAGTTGCTGCCGACCCACATGCTGACGGCGGCGGTCTTCGCCCTGTTCGCCTTCTACAAGCTGACGCGCCATGAACTGGCCTTCTTCGAGAGTCCACTGGATTATGCCGTATTCATTCTGTTGGCGCTCTACATCACCTCCAGCTTCAACGCCTGGAGCGTGCGGGACGCCATCGCCGGCATCTTGAAGATGGCCAATTACGCCGCCATCTACTGGCTGCTGGCCTACAGCGTGCGTTCCCTGAACGCCGTGCGCGGCTACCTGGCGGTCTGGCTGGCCAGCGGGGCCGGCGTGGCCCTGCTGGGACTGGGGGCGGCGGTGGGCAGTTTTCCCTACAAGGATGCTTTCGTCGGCGGCCGGATCTACTCCAGCCTCCAGTACCCCAACACCCTGGCCGCCTTCCTGACGGCCATCAACCTCAGCGGCCTCTATCTGTGGACGGTCTCCCGCAACCGGATCGCCGGGACGCTGCTGGCTATCGGCAACTACCTGGTTTTCCTGACCATTCTGGGCACACAGTCCCGCGGCGGTTACGTGATCTTGCCGCTGGGCCTGCTGCTGCTCCTGATCGGGTTGCCCGGCAGGGAACGCTGGCGCACCCTGGGCCTGTTCGTGCTGCAGTTGATTCCGGCGTCGGCGGTGATCGGCGGGGTGATGGCCAACACCGGCGGCCACTCCCAGCTCAGGGGCTGGATATGGATCGCGGCGGGGGCGGTGCTGGTCTCCCTGCTCTACCTGGTCTGGCGCTACATCGAAACCAGCCGCCAGCAAGGTCAGGCGCAGGCAGCCGGGCGCAACCTCAAGCCCTGGGTGGTGCCGGCGGTAGCCGTGCTCATTCTGGTGGTCCTGGCCGGGGGCGGCTACCTGGGCTGGCAAAAACGCTCCACTATCACTTCAGTGGCCTCCAAGGCCGTGCAGTACAACTGGACCAGCAGATTGCAGACTATCTCGCTTCAGGATAAGAATGCCCAGGAGCGCATCCTCTGGAGCAAGGACGCTCTCCGGATCATGACCGCCAGCCCCCTGAACGCCCTGGTGGGCGGCGGCGGCGGCGCCTGGAACGCGATCTACCACCAGTACCAGCAATACCTCTACTTCACCACCGAGGTGCACGACCACTTCATGCAGATCGGCGTGGAGACCGGCTTCCCCGGGCTGATCGCCTTCCTGGCGATCTGGGTCTGCTTCATCGCCACAGCCTGGAGCCTCTACCGCTCCAGACGGGCTGCAGGGCGCAAACCTGACCAGGCATTGCAGGGCACTACCTGGGCGATCCTCAGCAGCGCTGTTGCTCTGGGCGCCCACTCCATGATCGACTTCAACCTGTCGCTGGGCGCCGTGGCCATACTGCTCTGGGGGCTGTTCGGGCTGGTCCGGGGGCTTGACCGCCTCTACGGGCCGGCGGCAACGGCCAGAGCGGAGGCCGCGGCCGCCCTGGAGAGGAAAACCGGCGGCAACCGCCGGCGGAAGCAGGAGCCCGCAGCCTGGAAGATGTCCCCGTCGCTTCAGGGCCTGATCGTCGGTGGCCTGGCCCTGGCCGTCTTCTTTTGCTCGCTCAATCTGATCATCGGCATCCAGTATGCCCAGGCGGCAGACCAGGCGGCTAAAAAACAGGACGTTCAGACTGCCGTCACCGACTACGAGCAGGCGGTCAAGCACGATTACTGGGATTCCGACTACCGCGCCATCCTGACCGAATACTACCTGTACCAGGCGAGCCAGTCAACCGCCAAACAGGCATCCGCCAGCCAGGATAACACCGCCGCCATCAACATCGGCAAGGCGTTGGACGTGATGAGAGTCGCCGTCAGACAAAACCGCGGCAGCGTCAGCAACTTCGACCTGCACATGCTGTACGGCAACTGCCTGTTCCAGACCGGGTCGATCGAGCAGGCCCTGCAGCAGCTCGAGGAGAGCGTTGCCCTGATGCCCCTGCGGCAGGATTCCTATGAAAACCTGGCCATCGCCTACTTCCGGGCGGGGCGCTACCTGCTGGAGCAGACGGGCCAGCCCCAACAGTCAGGCGCTCAGGCCCAGGATACGGCCAAGCTGAAGCAGGAGGCCCAGAACGACCTGAAACTGGCCCTGGCGATGCCCCAGCGGGTGCAGAACCGCATGGCGGCCGTCCCGGCCAGCTACAGGCAGTGGTGGACCAATGCGCAGGAGACCCCGCTGCTGGAGCCCTCACTGACGACCTACCAGCAGGCCGGCGAGGCCGCGGCCCTGTTGGGGCGTTGGCAGGATGCCGACACCAACCTGAAGCTGTCGCTGAAAGATGCCAAGCTGGCGCCGGAGACGCAATTGTGGCAGGGGCTGATCCTGCAGCAACAGGGCAAGACCGCCGAGGGGCAGGCCCTGATCGCCCAGGCGGTCAAGCAGACCCCCGGCCTGGCCCAGGACGAGACCGCCATCAGGCTGCTGCTTCCCAAGTAGTTCTTCTCCTTGCTACCGGCGATAGGCCGGCCGGCCTGGCCCATCCTGGCCCTATAAGAAAAGAGAGCGGATACTGTACCGCTCTCTTGCGTTTCTGTTGCCGAACATGCCGCTCAATTATTATCCGGATCGCGGCTGTCATCGTCTTCATCCGCCAGCACGGGGCGCAGGCGGTAGGGGCAGCCCCCGGGAGCGTCCTCCCGCCCGCAGGTGGGACCAGGCCGGGCTGCAAAAGCGAGGGCTAGCATTTCGATCAGCCGGGCCGCGGTCAACAGGATGTTCACGCTGGTCAGATGCTGAAGCAGGTCCAGGTGCCGCCCGCAGGTGAAGATCAGGCGGGTGACCGGCTGCCGCTTCCCCCCGGCGCCCTTGACGGCGACCACCTGGTCAATCTTGGACAGCACCACGAAGGCCCTGGTGCCATCATCCCTGACCTGGGCGCTACGGGCGCGCACCGGCACCAGGATGAAGTCGGGGCGCAGCGGCAGGGGCAGACTGTAGCGCCGGCAGCATTCAGCGGCATACTTCCGGTGGGCCGCCTGCAGGTCGACCGTGAAGTAGCGGGCCATCTGGCGCACCACGGTCATGGTCTTGAAACTGGTGTTGAGCGGTTCTCCCTGCTCCAAAATGATCTCCGTGCCGTTGCCCTCCCGGGTATAGACCGGCAACAGGTAGAGCAGGGCTGGCCAGATCCGGCCAAAGTCGATAGGTACCATGATTCACCTCTATTTAACATATTTGTTACGCTCTAGCTACCATTATATATCTCAACTGGCAGGATAATCTTACATCTATTAATGTTCGACCGCAGTCGCCACGACCCTGGATACTACCGGGGGATCACCGGCGGCGGGGACGGTCTCGGCGTTCGGCATCCGCAGATAGACGTTCAGCACCTGCTCCAGGCGGCTGATGGCGTCCGTCAGCGCCTCCAGCTTGCTCTCGATCCGCACCAGCAGGAAGACCGCCACCACCATCGGGAAGCCGTAGTTGGCGATCTTCATCAGAATGTCATCCATCGCTGCTCCTCCTCTCAGAAATATTTTCCTATTAGTTTTTTACCAAGTACAGCAGGAATTAGGCATCCGTTGTCGAATCTGGTAGTAATATAAGAGGCCTGTCGGCCCTCAGAAGACCGACAGGCCTCTATGAATCTGGCAGTTCTGCAGTTTAGACGGTGACCAGATCGGTGGTATCCCTGGTGGTGATGCGGGCGCCCAGCGCCGCCGTCACGTCGCCGGAGCCGGTGGAGAAGACGTTCTTCTGCACCACGATGCCCATCGCAGCCTGCACCTCGGCGGCGGTCAGGTCATCCTTGGGGTCGGGCACCGAAACCAGCAGGTTCCGCCCGCCCACAGTCTGAAAACTGAGAGCCAGTGTCTTGGTGGCCATGCTTGTTCACCTCCTTTCATCGTATGTTGGGATCCATTCTTCCTAGCTGGCCACCAGGTCGAGTTCGTTCAGCCGGTGGATGGCGTTGACCGGGTTCTTCTGCAGCCCGGCGAGGGCCTGTCCCACCGCCTGGACATCGGCGTCGGAGGCCCCGGACTTCACGTTGCGGTAGGAGCGGTTGCGCAGGGTCGGGTTGCCGTTGGCATTGACGCCCAACTGCACCACGATCTGCAGTGTCGAGGAAACCGGCATGGCAGTGACTGGCATATCTGTTCACCTCCTCTCCCTTCAATCTCATGATCATTGTAAGCGGGAGGGGCAGACGGCTACAAAACTCGTATTGCAGATATTCCGGGGCATAAACAGGGGGTATTCCTGAAATACGACAGGCCGTTGGCTGATAGATCCCATAAAACAAAGAGACAACTCCATAACCACAATCGTCGTATTGCAGATTAGCAGCATCTGGAAACATAGATCAAAAATCTCTGAGTTTACATAAATATAATAAAAAAATTGGTGAAAACGAGCAGGATTTTACTTATTCTGTATAGAAACATATTTAAGGAAATGGTTAGCTATTGCATCAACTCGAACTCGGGGCTGCAATTGCCCGGAGCTTTTTCTTCGCATAAAATGGAAATTGAAATTTCTCAATATTCATAAGATTATCATCTATTTTGAATATTCTGTGATAGAATTCTATTTAGCAATTTGCTATTGTTTAAAAAAGGTATATAGATATATTTGGATGTTGGTAGATCGATATTAATATTAAAAGATACTTACTACGGAGGAAATAATATGGGTGTAGCCGTTTCATATGCGTGCTCATCGGTAATACAGAAAAATAATACGGTAAAAACGACGACTATCATTATACCGGCCTACAATGAAGAGAACGGTCTGCCAGTTGTGCTGGATAAAATCTTCAATATCATAGATGACAGTTTTGAAGTATTAGTGGTCGACGATGGCTCCATCGACGGCACTGCAAAAGCAGCGCAGGCATACCCATGCCGTCTGATTAAGCATGATGTCAACAGCGGCAAGGGCAAGGCGATGATGACAGGCATCAGAGAGGCATATGGAGAGAAGATCATCTTCATTGATGCCGATGATACTTATCCGGTTGAGACTATCTTAGATATTGCTGATGCATTAAATGATTTTGATTATGTCGTGGCCTCTCGGAGCAGGGGCAAGCAGCATATTCCAGCCTTCAACCGGATTGGCAATGCCATCTTCCGCAATTCTATCCGCTATATATACGGTTTTAAAGCTTATGATCCGTTGACAGGCCTTTATGGATTGAAAAAAAAGCATCTAGAGAAAATGGACCTTCATTCCAGGGGTTTTGGGATAGAAGCCGAAATTGCCATCAAGGCGGGAACTGCAGGCCTCACGATCAAGGATATTCCGATCATCTATGGTGAACGCATCGGTGAAGCCAAATTGAATGGTTTAAAGGATGGATATAGGATAGCCTGCACTATTATCAGGCATCTTCCGTATTTAACTAGGCGCTTGCATACCAATGGAAAAGTAAATTATTGAATCATGCTCTATTTTGACGGTGGAAACTAAATGAAAATATGCATAGTCGGATCGTCCAAATTATTTTTCGGTGGAATATCTGCATATACCATTGTCATGGCTAATGCTTTTGCGCAGCGAGATCACCAAGCGTCGGCCATTTTGTTAAGGAAATTAGTACCCCTGTTTCTGTATCCCGGGAAAGATCATGTCGGCAAGGATGATTATTCGATTGAGTTTAAACCAGGCGTACCTGTCTATGATGGCATGGACTGGTATTCTCCAGGGAGTTGGATCGGAGCTTGGCGCTTTTTATGCCGAGAGAAACCGGATGCTATCATTGTCCATTGGTGGACATCATCCGTCGCTCACATGCAAATACTAGTAAGCCTGTTCAGCCGGTTGAGCGGCAGAAGGCCGGTCATAATTTTGGAAATGCATGAAGTGGTGGACACGCTCGAAGAAAAGATCATCCCGATCCGCCTCTATTCGAGAGTGGCAGGAAGACTGTTGATGAGGCTGTGCGATCTGTATATTGCGCATTCTGAGGAAGCCAGGAGTAGTATTATCAAAACCTACCATCTAGCAGAACATAAGATCCACGTCATCCCCCATGGGCCGTACGATATATATAATCCCGTGGGCCAGGAAGAGGCACAAAAAGAACTCGGACTCGATGGATTTGTTATTATGTATTTTGGCATGATCCGTCAGTATAAAGGCGTTCCTTTTCTGATAGAGGCTTTCAATGGGCTACCGGAAACGATTGCGAGACAGGCTCAATTGGTTATTGCCGGTGAGGATTGGAATGATGATCAAGACATCGGGCCTTCGCTGAAAGGTTCAACATATAAAGACCGGATACATTATATACCCAAGTTTATTCCTGATAGCCTGGTGCCCAAGTATTTTTCCGCTGCTGATGTGTTAGTGCTTCCTTACACACGTTCCAGCGGCAGCGGTGTCGCCAACATTGCAGCCTCACAGGGGAAAAGAATCATCATATCAGATATACCAACATTAAAAGAGAGTTTTGAAAATTATGAGGGAGCAAGCTTCTTTCCAGTCGGAGATGTTTCCACATTACGAGATCAGTTAGTTAATATTTATAACCAGTGGAAAGAGAAAGGCCCGCAACATTATAATTATAAAGATAATGGATGGGAATATATAACAAATTCCTATGAAAGTATTATCAATAATTTTAAAAATAAATTTGGAAAGGGCAAGCACAGTGTTCAAGATAAGTTTATTGCCTCAGATGGCCGCTAGGCTGCTAGTCTACAAGGCAGAAAGCATCGTCGGCTATCCTCGCACCAAACCTTTGAGCCTGACAGTGAGTATCACTCAAAGATGCAATAGCAAATGCAAAACATGCAACATATGGGTAGAAAAACAAAAAACAAAAAATGAACTTACGATCAACGAGTACGACCAGATTTTCAAGAGTATCGGAAAATCGGTGATCTGGTATACGATAAGCGGCGGCGAACCCTTTCTAAGGAATGATATTGTCGATATCGTAAAATTGATAAAAGTTTATTCCGATCCTAAAGTGCTGATCATTCCCAGTAATGCTCTATTAACCAATAGAATTGCGACTGAAGCCAGAAAAATTTTGGAGATCACTGCTCCTGATACCACGCTGATTATAAACCTATCGCTGGATGGTATCGGGGAAAATCATGATCAGATCAGGGGTATACCGGGTAACTTCACCAAGTTCAAAGATACCCTATCCGCTCTGCAGGAATTGAAAAAATCATATCCACATTCCTTCGAGATCGGAGTCCACAGCGTTGTTTCCCGTTTTAATGTGGAGAAAATATTGGAACTGTTTGATTATGTAAAAGATAATCTCCACCCCGATTCATATATCTGTGAGATAGCCGAGAACAGGGAGGAATTGCTCAACACCAGTGACAATATCACACCATCGTTAGACCTTTACGAACAATCGATCAGGCCGTTGCAGCAGGAGATAAGGGAAAGCCTGCTCCACAACAAGGGCCTGACCGGTATAATTCAGGCTTTCAGGCTGAGATATTATGATTATGTAATTACGGAGATGAGAGAGAAGAGGCGTTTGATCCCCTGCTACGCAGGACAGGTATCTGCTCAGATCTCCCCCTGGGGAGATGTATGGCCATGCTGCATCCTGGCTTACAAAGCAGACATGGGCAACCTCAGGGATCACGGCCTCGATTTCAACAAACTCTGGCATTCAGAACAGGCAAATAAAATCAGGCAGCAGGTTCACAGGGGTGATTGTTACTGCCCGATGGCCAATGTGCATTATACCAATATGGTCTTGACTCCCTCAGCTATGTATGGAGTTTTATCTAATTTTGTTGAAGCAAAATTAGATAAATGATAAGAGTTAATTAAAAATAGATAATTAATTTAATATCTGGGAGTTGATGGTATTGCAAGATAAGCGAATTTTAGCCAAAGTCGCTCTTTTAGAATGCGATCGCTATAATCTAGAAGATATTGAAAAAAAGCTAAGAGAAGGGCTGGAACTATTGGGAGGAGAGCGATTTATACGGCAACTCGTGCCTCCTGGCAGTTCGGTATTCCTAAAACCCAACCTGATGTGCTCAGAACCTGCAGGATCCCACGTCATTACTCATTATATCATCTTTGAAGCTGTAGTGAGGGTTTTAAAGGATTATACTAGTCACATTTCCTTTGGTGATGGGCACTCATTCGCTGATTCTGTAAGAATAGCGGAAAGGGCAGGCCTCATGGAAATTGCAAAGCGTTATGGCGTCAGCTTCGATGACTTAAAAGACTCGTTACAAGTAAAAATATCTGATGCATTGCTTTGCCATGGTTTAGAGGTGGCCCGGGCACCATATGAGGCAGATGTGCTAATCAGTTTGCCTAAACTCAAAACTCATGCCCTAGCTTTTCTAACAGGGGCGATCAAAAATCAATTTGGATGTATTCCAGGACTACAAAAATCCGCCTGGCACGCTAGAGCGAAAGATCCATCACATTTCAATAAAATGCTTTTGGATCTGAACACCGTAATGGGGACCAGATTTGCCATTTTGGACGGAATTACGGCAATGGATGGGAATGGGCCGAAGAATGGAAATCCCTTTCCGTTACATGCTTTGATCATGGGAGCATGCATAACTGCTGTTGATTCTGTTGCAGCAAGGCTGATTGGCTACAACAACCCACTAGAAGTGCCTGTGCTCAGGGATGCGCATCAAAATTGTTGGGGGGCTGTTCTTGAGGATGAGATCCAGGTCCTTGGATCAAGGATAGATATTCTCAAAGCTGTGGGGTTCAAGCTAGCTAGACAGGAAAATGGTTTGGTAAACGTGGCACCTAGTCTCTTGGAACGCTTTATCGATTCCAGCTTGCTGCGATGTGCATTAAGGGACACAATAGTTCCCAACCCTGTCCTAATCCCTGAAAAATGCAAGGGCTGTCGCAGGTGTTCAGATGTCTGCCCTCAAAAACCTGATGTGATTAACTTTATAAAAAAAAGGGACAGCGTTTTGCCACATTGGAATTTGAACAAATGTATCAGATGTTTTTGCTGTCAAGAATTCTGCCCAGAAGGAGCTATCGAAGTGCGCTATAGTAAACTAGGCAAAATGATTAACGCAATCAAGAGGCGCTAGAGATAGTGACGGTAAAAAATAATAATGAGAATATTAATGCTAAAAATAAGTCAGCAGGTATTATCGAAAACTTTTTCAAGGAGCACAAAGCAGGTAAGATGCTTGCAAAGGAGCTGCGTTAATGAACCCTTGTGTTAGTGTAGTTTTACCAACCTATAACAGGGCGCGTATCTTAAAGAGAGCAGTTGATAGTGTACTTAATCAAACATTTACAAATTTTGAATTAATTATTGTTGACGATTGCTCTCAAGACAATACAGAAGATATTATAGCAACGTTTTCTGATCCAAGAATCAAATATATTAAACATAAAATAAATAGAGGCGGATGTGCAGCAAGAAATACAGGAATCATTAATGCAACAGGTAAATATATAGCTTTCCAAGATAGCGATGATGAATGGCTCCCAACAAAACTAGAAAAACAAGTGACTTGTCTCAAAAATGTTGCTAAAGATGTAGGACTTGTATATACAGGTTTTTATCAATTTAAAGGTGATATAAAAAGATATTCTATACCATCTTATATAAAAAAAGAAGGCCATCTTTTGGATACTATAGTATGTGGAAGTCATATAGGACCACAAGTAATGTTAATAACAAAGGAATGCCTTGAAAATATTGGACTATTTGATGAGGCATTACCTCGTTTGCAAGATTGGGAATTAGTAATAAGGTTATCGCAACATTATCAAATTAAATGCATTGATGAACCCCTAGTTAATCAGTATATACAATATGATAGTATAACTAAAAATACAAATGCTATGTTTAAAGCTATTCAATATATGGCAAAAAAGCATTTTAATAATTCTAAAATGAGTAAAAAGATTATTTCTGATTTTTATTTTACATGTTTTGCTTATTCATATAGTGAAAGAAGAATATTATATGGCTTTTATTATCTTATAAAATCCCTGAAAGCACATCCAATAAATACTATTAATAAGTTTGTTCACTCATTATTGCATTATCTACATAATGACTTTTCTACTAACTATTTTTCACATGATTATTTTGCAAATTCTTAATATAAATGAATGTGTGAATAAGTGATAAAAAAGTCGTAACTGCTCAGGGCGGTAGAACCCAATCAGGCGCCACCGTAGTTCGGGACATAAGGTTTGCCCAAAAAGGCGTCACGAATCGCCCCAAGCAC
>JAHFCR010000052.1 GCA_023249405.1 Peptococcaceae bacterium
AGATTCAGGTGGGGTTTTAACCCCATCTGAGTCTTAGAAGATGTTATCCCACCCCACCGGGGCACCCTCTGGGTCGGGTACCCGGGTGCCCCGGCTTAGCGCCGCTTACCTGTGCCGTTTTCTGACGTGCAGCCGTCCTTTGAGGCTGAGACGAAGTCGGGGCGCCCACCTTTGGTGGGCCGGGCTGCCTTCAGGCCGGGCGTCAGCCCGGATACGGCGCTCCCGCTTCAAGAAGCAGGAGTCTTAGCGGCGGTTAGCTATCGGATAAAAAAAGCCCGCCACGAGGCGGGCCTGTGTTCGTTCTGTTATTTTGCGTAGTCTATGTTGCGCGTTTCTCTGATCACAATAACTTTGATCTGCCCCGGGTATTCCAATTCGCTCTCGATCTTTTTGACGATCTCCCGGGTCAGTTGCGCCGACTGCAAGTCATCGAGCACTTCAGGCTTGACCATAATACGAATCTCGCGCCCGGCCTGAATGGCAAAAGATTTTTCCACACCACTGAAGGATTCCGCAATAGTCTCCAGTTTTTCCAACCTTTTGAGGTATGTTTCCAGTGTTTCTCGCCTGGCCCCGGGCCTCGCCGCCGAGATAGCATCAGCCGCCTGCACCAGAACCGCTTCAATAGTCTCCGGGTCCTGGTCCCCATGGTGGGCAGCAATACAGTGAATGACTTCGGCATTCTCCCGGTACTTACGGGCCAGGTCCACTCCGATAGTAACGTGCGGCCCTTCTATTTCATGGTCTACAGACTTGCCGATATCATGCAGCAAACCGGCCCTTTTAGCTAATTGCACATCCGCCCCCAGTTCGGCAGCCATGGAACTGGCCAGAAAGGCCACCTCCAGAGAATGTTTCAAAACATTTTGGCCGTAACTGGTTCTGAACTTCAGGCGTCCCAGCAATCTGATCAATTCAGGGTGAAGGTTGGGCACTCCCACTTCAAATGCCGCCTGTTCCCCCTCTTCCCGGATCTTCTGCTCCATCTCTTTCTGGGCCTTCTCCACCATCTCTTCGATACGCGCCGGATGGATGCGTCCGTCGATAATCAGTTTTTCCAGGGCAATACGAGCCGTTTCTCGCCGGATCGGATCGAATCCGGAGAGAATTACCGCCTCCGGGGTATCATCGATGATCAGATCGATACCGGTCAGGGTTTCGATAGTCCTGATATTCCGCCCTTCCCTGCCGATAATCCGCCCCTTCATCTCATCATTGGGCAGCGGTACCACCGAAACAGTAGTCTCAGCAACGATGTCGGCAGAACCCCTCTGAATGGCCGCAGTGACAATCTCCCTGGCCCTTTTCTCGGCCTCTTCCCGGGCATGGTTCTCTGCCTCTTTGATGATTAGTGCCGCATCATGCTTGACCTCTTCCCTGATGTTGTTAAGCAGCAGCTCTCGCGCCGCCTCTGTTGACAGTCCGGAAATTCTTTCCAGCTCTGCAACCTGCTTCTGGTTCAACTCATCTACTTGCGCCCTGCTCTGCGCCAAATCCTGTTCTTTCTTGGACAGGGCATCCTCTTTCTTTTCGAGGCTTTCCAGCTTGCGGTCTATGGACTCTTCTTTCTGCTGCACGCGCCGCTCGAGACGTTGCACCTCGTTCCGGCGCTCACGGTTCTCGCGCTCCGCCTCAGACCGCATCTGGTGAACCTCTTCTTTGGCCTCCAGAACGGCTTCCCTTTTCTTGCCTGCAACCTCTTTTCTGGCTTCCTCAAGGATTTTGTTGGCGGCTTCTTCTGCAGAGGCGATCTTGGCCTCGGCAAGATATCTTCTTAAAAAATACCCCGTTATGATCCCCATTAATATGGCGATCACGGCTACAGCAACCAATATTAAAGAATAATAGATGCCAGACACCTCCCTTCTCTATTTAAAAAATAAAGCCGAGTAGAAACTCGGCTTTGACAAATAGAAACTTCTCCACGAAAAAACCATATTCAAATTTGTCCAACATAATTAACCTTTTATTTTCTATTAAAAAGTTAATCTATTGTAAACAAGTGGCAGAAGCTCTATTCAATGTTTCCACAGCATAAATTTTATTATCCTTTAAACAGCATGTCAAGAAAAATGATGGACAGCTTTCAATCTTCGGGAAAAGACTCACCGGCATCGACGGCTATTGTCCCTTCTGTGACCGGGTTTGTCTGGATCTGGGCCCTGATCTTCGCCTCGATCTCCAAGGTCATTTCCGGGTGCTCCCTTAAAAAGTCCTTGGCATTTTCCCGCCCCTGCCCCAGTCTTTCCTCGCCATAAGACAGCCAGGCGCCGGATTTGTTGATAATATTCAGATTGAGGCCGATGTCCAGCAGTCCTCCCTCGCGGGATATCCCCTGGCCATACATGATGTCAAACTCCGCCTGTTTGAAAGGAGGCGCCACCTTGTTTTTCACTACCTTGGCCCGGCAGTGGTTGCCCACCACATCCGTGCCCTGCTTGATAACGTCGATCTTTTTGATCTCCAGGCGAACCGAGGCATAAAATTTCAGGGCGCGCCCTCCGGAGGTGATCTCGGGGTTGCCAAACATGATGCCCACTTTTTCCCGGATCTGATTGATAAAGATCGCCGTGGTGCGGGACTTGCTGATGGCGCCGGTCAGTTTTCGCAATGCCTGGGACATCAGGCGGGCCTGAAGGCCTACGTGGGCATCCCCCATCTCTCCCTCCAACTCGGCTCTGGGGACCAGAGCGGCGACCGAATCGATCACCACCACATCCAGGGCGCCACTTCTGACCAGGGTTTCCACGATCTCCAGGGCCTGTTCACCGGTATCGGGCTGGGAAACCAGCATATTGTCGATATCGACTCCCAGATTTTTAGCGTATAGCGGATCGAGGGCATGCTCGGCATCGATAAAAGCGGCCATGCCTCCGTTTTTTTGGGCCTCGGCAATGATATGGAGGGCGACTGTGGTTTTGCCGGAAGATTCAGGGCCGTAGATCTCGATCACCCGGCCGCGGGGAACTCCTCCTACCCCCAAAGCTTGGTCCAGGGCCAGGCTGCCGGTTGGAATCACATCAATATTAGTTAACGGCTTTTCTCCCAGGCGCATGATCGAGCCCTTGCCGAATGACCTTTCAATCTGGGTCATCGCCAGTTCCAGGGCCTTGGTTTTCTCGTCGTTCATGGTCCTCCCCCTATCTCAAAACAAATGTTCGATTTTATTTAAGTATACTTTTGCCAGGAGTCAGTTGTCAATCTAATATTTGGAGATAATACCTATTTTTAAGCTTTGAATTCATATGAGGAGAGCGCCCGATAACTGGGGCCCGCGGGCCCCAGCTTGCTCTCCATCAGATGCAGGGCATTGGCCGGAAAAGCGCCTATTTGATTCAGGGCCGGCATCGACTGCAGCCTGGCGATCAGGCTGTCCACGTTGGCGGGGGAACGAAACCGGCCGAGAGTGATGTGCGGATGAAAGTGCCGGTCCCGGGGGTAACCGCGCTCAGACAGCCGGTCATCCAACTCCCTCCATAGAGCCTGCAATGCCTCCAACTCTCCTCCCATACCCGCCCAGAAGACGTTAGGGCGCCTGACGCTGGGAAACATGCCCCAGCCCCCCACGGAGAGGGAGAAGCTGCTTCTGCGGGCCAGGGCCTGCAGATGATTGCTCAGGCTCTGGACCTCACCCGGCGTGATGGCGCCCAAAAATTTGAGAGTGAGATGGTAATTCTGTTCCGGCACCCACTTGGCATCTACCGGCATCCCCTTAAGTTGCGCCACCAGTCCGGCGATCTCCGATCTGAGCGGCTGAGGCAGTTGAATGGCAATGAAAGCGCGGATATTCTGTTCTGCGATCTTAATCCTCTCCGTATCGATTGATCAGGCGCCGGCGCAGCAGATCGATAGCATTCTTCGCCGCTATGGCCTTGACCAGGCTGCGGCTCATTCTAGGCCAGAATATTCGGAGGGCGGTTGTGCCTTCGGGCGCCGCCAGGCCAATGTAAACTGTGCCCACGGGGGTTTCTTCGGTGCCTCCGGAGGGCCCCGCCAATCCGGTGGTGGCGATCCCGAAATCAACGCCCAGAGCTGACCGGGCGCCGGTCGCCATCTCCATCGCGGTCTGCTCGCTGACCACCCCAAAAGTATCGATCGTCTTCCGGCAAACCCCCAGCATTTTCTCTTTGACATCAACATCATAGGCGATGATGCCGCCCCTGAAATACTCGGAACTGCCGGGCACATCAGTCAGATAATGGGCGATCAGGCCTCCGGTGCAGGACTCTGCAGTCCCTACCGTCTGGCGATATGATCGCAGCAGATCGCCGGTCACGGCAGGCAGGGTATCATCCCCGGCGCCGTAGAGGTCGTCTCCCAGCAGGTTGCTCAGAGATCCTGCCAGGTGATCCAGCAGCATCCTGTCTTTGTCTTCGCCGCCCATCGTCTTGAGAACGATGTGCACCTCCCCATCTCTGGGGTAAAAACCGAACCTTACTCCAGTGTCCCGGGCGGCAGTTACCAGGTTTTGGATCCGGTCCATGACCTGTGATTCCCCGATGCCGAATACCTTGAGAATGCGGCTCTGCTGTCTCCCCTGGGGATTGACCGGATACCGCCGCTCCAGGTAGGGCCGTATCGTGTCCTGAAACATCCGGCGCAGCTCCTGGGGAGGTCCCGGCAGCACGATGATGGCGGCAGCCTGATATTCTACGATAATACCGCAGGCAGTCCCCAGAGAGTTGGGAACTGCCTGCGCATGGTAGGGCAGATACGCCTGATTGATATTGGCAGGCGGAGTTTCCCTGCCTCTTCGACGAAACAGATCCTGTATCTCCCGCCAGAGATCCGGCCGGAATTCCAGGGGCTGGTTGATCGCCCTGGCCAGAGACTCCCTGGTGATGTCATCCGGTGTCGGCCCCAGACCGCCCGTGAGAAAGATGATCTCGGCGGCGCCGATGGCCTCCTGAACAGCCTTGACGATGCGGTCGCTCTCATCGCCGACGGTGGTGATCCTGATCAGCTCGTACCCCAATTCCCGCACCTGGTCAAGAATGAAGGGAGCAGTGGTGTTAACCTGGTCGCCATGCAACAATTCGTCGCCGATGGCGATAATTTCTGCCTTGTACATTAGCGTTCTATCCCCGGATCAATTTAATACCTGTGATTGCAGTTTAGCCTGTTCCATATGCTCCTGTAAAGTGGTTCCTGAAATATATTCCTCTTCCATCAGCAGCGTGGAGATTTCCTTAAGAATATCCAGGTGGGCATTCAGGAGCGTGGTCACTTCTTGTTCCTGCTGCTTGATGATCTCCTGGATGGTCTGGTGCAACAGATCCTTGGACATGATCTCCTCGCAGACCACCCCCAGCGGCGACAATCCTGCCGTGATGATCTGCCGCGCCACCTGTACAGACTGGTTGAAGTCGCTGGTCGCTCCGGTGCTCTGGGTGCCCAGGATGATGCTCTCCGATACTGCCCCCGCCAGAAACATCTGGATCTGTCTCTCCAGAGAATCCCTCGTGTAGAGATAGAGATCGTCCTCCGGTATCTGCCGCATGTAGCCCAGTGCCCGGCCCCTATTGGTAACAGTCAGGTGGGATACCGAGCCCGGCCTTAACAATTCGCTGACCACGGCGTGACCGGTTTCGTGCACGGCGATCCGGTATAGCTCTTCCCGGTTGGGTTTGCGGTCGAGCTTCTCACCCATCATCACCTTATCCACGGCTTCCTTGAAATGACTGCCGGAGATCACCGGCAAGCTCTCACGTAAGGCCAGGATCGCTGCTTCGTTGGTGACACTCTCCAGATGGGCGCCGGAGAATCCAAAACTCTCCTGGGCAACCTGCTCGAGGTCTACATCCTCTGCCAGCGGCTTATTCCGGCAGTGCAGCTTCAGGATACTGTAACGCGCCGCCTTATCCGGCAGATCGACACTGACGATCCGGTCAAATCTGCCTGGCCTGAGCAGGGCCGGGTCCAGCATGTCCTCCCGGTTGGTGGCGCCGATGACCAGCAGCCGGGCGCGCTCCTCGCTGCGCAGGCCGTCCATTTCCACCAGCAGCTGGTTGAGTGTCTGGTCGTACTCCATATGGCCGGTATGCGTTCCACGTTTGTTGCCCAGCACCTCGATCTCGTCAATAAAGATGATCGCCCCGCCCTTCTTTTCCTTGGCGGCACGATCCCTGGCAGTCTTAAATAACTGCCTGACCCGCTGGGCGCCGACACCGGCGTAGACTTCAATGAATTCGCTGCCGGATGCGGCCAGGAACACCGAGTTCGTGTAGGCGGCTGACGCTTTCGCCAGCAATGTCTTCCCGGTGCCTGGCGGTCCCGTCAACAGAATCCCTTTGAGTGGGCGGATCCCCATCTCTACAATTTCGGCGGCATGCAGCACGAAATCCAGGGCCTCTTTCAGCTCCTGTTTTGCCGAGGCCTGCCCACCAATATCGTCGAAGGTGAAACCGACAGGCTGCACATAGCCGGGATTACCTGAAGAACTGCCCAGACCCTTGCGTTCGACCATGAGAAAGAGAAAAACCCCGAGGCCTCCCAATAACAGCAAGGGAAGCACGTTAACGCCTGCTATGGTGAGAAAGATCAGCACTGCCAACGAGGTTCCCAGGCATACTTCCTTGATCACGATCCCTCACCACCCAGTTTGGCCTGTCCGCTATTCGCCAATTGGGACAGGCGTGGAATGACTTCATAGAGATAGCCCGAATTTTGCTGGTCTCTCAGCTCCAGATAGACATTGTCTGAGTCGACTGACATTTTAGACTGCACGTGATCGGCAGCCGCAAGCTGTGACACTGATTTTTGCATCGCCTGGTAATCGCCGGTAGTGATCGCCTCCTGGATGGCAAAAGAGCACTGCTCATACAGGGACTGTAGCTTGGGAGTACGATTGTCCAGCAGCACCACCTGATAGTTGGTTCCCAGCTGCTTCTGAACAGTACTCTCCAGCCCCTGATAATCTTTCTGCAGGTCATTGACATGGGAGAAGCGAACATACACCGACGGTGGTTTTTCATCCTTGGCGACCGTCAATGATTCGACTGCCGCTACCTTGGCGATTTGCCGGTCAAGACCATCTTTGACGTAATATTTCTCGTAAAGATATTGTCCCCCCAGCAAAAACAAAAGCGTGATCAGCATTGCCGCCACAATAGCCGGGATGCGCCACTGTTGTATAGGCATGCGTCTCCTCCTTCCCGCGACCAAGATTATAACATATCTACCTCGTCCGTTTGCTATGAAAGCATTGGAAAACCAGGATCCGAGGCATTTTCAGTCACAATCCCCGCGAGATCGAAGGCATAGGCATGGGTGATCTTCACTGTGGTAAAATTGCCCGGGTCGAGCCTGTCTCCCCTGACAATGATCTTCGGGTCGACATCCGGGGCCTCCCTGTAGCTGCGCCCAAGGTAGACTCCCGCTCCAATCTGCTTTTCGATCAGCACCGGCAATTCCCTGCCGACGCAGTCGTCGTTGGCACGCCCGGAGATCTGCTTTTGCAGGCGGTACAACCGGCGCCTCCGGCGCTGTTTCTCAATGAAGGAAACGGTTTCCTGAAGCCGGTAGGATGGAGCCCCCTCTTCGTGACAATAGGTAAAAACCCCGATTCGCTCAAACTGGGCCTGTTGTACAAAGCTGAGCAACTCCCGAAAAGAGCGCCTGTCCTCTCCGGGAAATCCGGTCATCAAGGTCGTTCTCAGGGCTATGCCCGGCAGCAGGCGCCTCAAGTCCGCCACAATTTGCAGGTTGGCGGCCAGACTGCCTCCCCTGTTCATCAGGCCCAGCACTTTGGCGCTGGCGTGTTGAAAGGGAATGTCCAGATAACGGCAGACCTTTTCCTCGCCCCTGATCACCCCGAGCAACTCGTCCGTAAGCGAGTCCGGATTCAGGTACATGATCCTCAGCCACCGTAGCTTGGGCAAGAGTGTAAGGCTCCTGATCACCCGATCCAAGGAAGGCTTGCCATACAGGTCTTTCCCGTAGGAACCGGTGTCCTGGGCCACCAGGGTGATCTCCCGCACCCCATGATCAACCAGCTGTGAGGCCTCGGATCTGATGGCTTCCAGCGTCCGGCTCTGCAGCCGGCCTTGAATCTTCGGTATCAGGCAATAGGAACAAGAGCGAGAACAGCCTTCGGCGATCTTCAGGTAGGCAGTAGCCGGAGTTGTCGTCAACAGGCGTGGCGGGTTGTCATCCCCGGCATGGCCGGAGCTTTTTAGAAAGGAGGCGCCGCATTCGTTATCGTTCGCCAATTCCCCCGCCAGCGCCCTGGTTAAGGCAGTGAGCAGATATGGCCTGGCATTGGCGCCCAGCCAGAGATCCACTTCGGGGATCAGCTGGCTCAACTCTGATCCGTAACGCTGGGGCAGGCAGCCGACAACGATCAGATACCGGCAGGCGCCGCTCTTTTTGAGCTGCGCATAGCTAAAGATGGTGTCGAGCGACTCCTTCACCGCCGATTTGATAAAACTGCAGGTGTTGATCAGGATGATCTCCGCATCCTGCAGCGAGGATGTCACCACATATCCCGCGCTGGTCAGGGTGCCGAGCATGGCTTCACTTTCGGTCAGGTTTTTTGGACAGCCGAGGCTGATCACGCCGATAGTTTTCAATCCGGTTATGCTCCCGGGTTCCTGGTGAATTCTTTTGTCACAACCGCGCCCATATTTCCCAGGGGCGGCAACTCTGAACCGTTCTCATAAACATCCACGCCCCCGGCATTGCCCAGCTTGACCCGGACTGATGTCTGAGCGGAAAACGTCCGTGTTTCACCGTTATGGACGATTCCTTCAAAACTGTCCTTATTGTCAACCCTCACCTGCGCCCAGCAATCCTGCCGGCCAACCAGTTTGATCTCCAATGTTCCCTGCTGGGCCGGATTTGCCGGCATATTCTGCTGTAGCTGCACTTGAGGAGGCACGGGTACGGCAGTGCGCTCTCTGTGAACCAGGGCGGCCACCGCCCAGATCAGGAGCAGGCAGACGATCACCGCCGCTCCTCCCAGCAACAGCCTCCGGTTCTTGAAAATAGACCCGGCGCTGGCGATCTTATCGAGCAGCGGGCGGTAGTTGGGAGCAAATACCCGGGGATCGGGAACGGAACGGATAGCAGCGGTATCCCGAACAACGCTTGTATGAGAAGATTTGTACTGGTCCGTAATCCCCTGCTGATCAAGGCCAAGAAATCTGGCGTAGTTCCTTAAAAAACCTAGACAGTATACCTCTCCTGGCAGGTCCTCGAATTTTTCTTCCTCCAGGGCTCGAATGTAACTGGCTCTAATTTTTGTAGCGTCCTCCACCTCATTCAGGGTAAGACCCCTGTTTTCGCGCTCCGACCTCAGCAACTCGCCAATTCCCATATTCAGCCTCCTAACTTTACTTACCTGGGAATTGATAATATTTTTCTGGACATAGCCCGGACGCTATCCGTTCGCCATCGCCATACGAACCGCCATCCTCATCCTGTAGCCGGAGGCCAGTCCTTCTGCAATGCCGGCAGTAACACTCAGGGCATTACCGGTCGCCTGGAGTGGTGATGCCGGAAGAAACACAACCTCATCTTCCGTAGCCAAGATCAATCCCTGATCTTTAAATATCACTATCAGTGCGTATAAGCCCTCACCGATGATCTTCCTGCAGACCGGGAATAGCTCCTCGGGTTCACTGGCCGCAGCTATTTTCATCTGTGCCGCCAGGATGCCATCCGTGCAGACATGAAAAAAATGCGGATGCTTCAGCAATCCCTTTTCTCTCAAGAAACTCAGCGGACAATTGACAGCCGAACTGATGCCACCGTGTGCGATAATTTTAGATGCCAGATAGCTCAGAGTCTCTGCCGGTAGATCTCCGTCGATCAGCAGTATTTTAGCCGTTCTGATCAACTCTTCCTTGGCCAAAATTGCCTCCCGGCTCAGGGTCAGGCTGCCTCCTCCGGCCACGACTTGAGCGGCGGATCCCTTCGGGTCTGAATATACCAGGCGTTTCCTTGTTGGAATTTCGCCGCTGCGGATGCTGTTCTGAACTTTGACTCCCCGTTGCAGCAAGTGTTCATAGATCTGCTCCCCTACTGCATCGCGCCCCAGAAAAGTGATCAGACTTGCTTCCAACTGGCGCCTGGCAAGCTCTAGCGCTAGCAGACATCCATTGCCTGCCAAGGCAAACTCGATCTGACCCGTCTCGGCATCGTTATTTGCCTGTCGGCCAGAGCTGGCGTAGATCTCCAGCTCCGTTAGGCCGACCACCAGAATCCCGCTGCGCTCATTAAAAATGTATCCTCTGCCAGTGATATATCCCTTGCGCATCAGATTGGAAATATGCACCGCAGTTGAAGAGCGCGTAATTTCCAATTTCTCAGCCAGTTCATCCTGGGAAATCATCGGGTCCTTTCTTAATATTTCGAGTATTTCTTGCTCTCGTGCCGTTAAATGATCTTTCATGTCCTATATATATTAACACATGTTTAATCTGACCTTATATATGTTTATTTTCATACATTTTTGCCATAGTATCTGTTAAACTGATCACTTGTCATTAAAACATCCCTCGGCTTGGCCCCGTCGTAAGGGCCTACAATTCCTCTCTGCTCAAGAACGTCCATCAACCGTCCGGCCCTGGCATATCCGATCCGGAAGCGCCTCTGGAGCAACGAAACAGAGGCATGTCCCTGATCCAGCACCAGCCTGGCAGCATCCGGAAACAGCGGATCCTCGAAGGTGGCCACGTTCGAAGTCGTTTGCGCCTGATCCGAAAAACTGGCAATATAGAGTGGCTGCCCCTGTTTAACGATATAGCTGACGATATCTTCTACCTCACTGTCGGTCACTAGGGCGCCCTGAATCCGGATCGGCTTACTGGCTCCCACCGGCATAAACAGCATATCTCCCTTACCCAGCAACTTTTCAGCCCCATTCATGTCCAGAATAGTGCGGGAATCAGTCTGGGAAGAAACTGCAAAGGCAATCCGGGCCGGAATATTCGCCTTGATCACTCCGGTGATCACATCGACAGAGGGCCGCTGAGTGGCTACTATCAGGTGAATTCCTGCTGCCCGTGCCATCTGGGCGATCCGGCAGATCGAATCCTCGACCTCAATCGGGGCGATCATCATCAGATCCGCCAACTCATCGATCACCACGACAATGTACGGCAACGGCTCACACTGCTTGCCATGTTCCTCGCTCTGGGCATTATAGCGGGTGATGTCTCTGATACCCATGGATGAAAACAGCTCGTAGCGAGTTTCCATTTCACTGACTACCCACTTTAAAGCCGACGCTGCCTTGCGGGGATCGGTCACCACCGGTGAGAGCAAGTGCGGAATCCCGTTATAGGTGTTCAATTCCACCATCTTCGGATCGATCAGCACCAGTTTGACCTCATTGGGTGTAGCTTTGAAGAGAATGCTGGAAATGATGGAGTTCAAGCTGACACTCTTGCCGGAACCGGTCGCTCCGGCGATCAGCAGGTGCGGCATCTTTCCCAGATCGGTGATGATCGGGTTGCCGGCTATATCCTTTCCCAGGGCAATAGTGATCTTGGAGGCAGCATCAATAAATTCGGGGCATTCCAAGATCTCCCGCAGATAGACCGGGGCCACCTCCCGGTTGGGGACTTCGATTCCAAGGGCGGCCTTGCCCGGGATGGGAGCTTCAATGCGCACATCCTGGGCCGCTAAACTCAAGGCTATATCATCCGCCAGCCGGACAATCTTACTGACTTTGATCCCGGGGGCAGGCTGAATCTCGTAACGGGTAATGGCAGGGCCCCGGTGCACCTGGCTGACGCATACCTTTACTCCAAAATTATCCAAGGTCTCTTCCAGAATCCGAACGTTCTCCAGGATCTCTTTATTGATACGGCTGCTCTTCACTTTTAAGGATCTGGATAACAGGCTCAAGGACGGCAGAACATAGTTCTCGTAATTGCCAGGCGCATTGTTATTGCGAACCTCGTGGCGCGGCTCGGCAATATCCGGCCTGCTAGTCTGATCGGGCGTCTTTTTCTCAGTCTCTTTGAGCGTAGCGTTGGCCGCTCCGTAATCGATGATGACGGGCAGACTTTGGCTCACAGTCTCATCCACAACAGCTGGCGCCCTGGCATGATCGTCGCTGGTCTCTTCATCATCGACATACATAAAGTCGATCAGATTCTGCTTGAGGCCGCGCCAACCATAAACCATACCGCTGCCGGCGCTTGAGAATAACCTGCTCAGCGGTATGCCGGTAAGCAGGATCAGAGCTATGCCCGCCAGGGAGATCATGACAACAATCGTTCCGATTCTAGCAAAGAAATAGACGGCCGCGATACTAGTTAGTGCCCCCAGGATGCCGCCCCCCTCACCCTTGAGGCCGGCGTTCCAGAGCAGAGCAATCATGCTATTTCTAGGCAAACTGGCCGGGGCGATCAAAAAGTGGCAAACAGTCAGTACCAGGGCCAGGCTGAGCATAACACCTGCCGCCCGCGGCAGCTTGTTCAGTGGTTTGCGATACAGGCACATACAAATTCCGAAATAGATTGTAGCTAATACTACTCCAAACTTGCCCTGCTCGCCGGTCAGGAATTTGAGCACAGCAGCGATCACATTGCCGATGAGCCCGGCCGGGGTATAAAAGCTGACCAGCATCAGGACGGCCAAGGCCAACAGGACAATGCCGACGATCTCATAGATTATCTTATCGTCGGCGGTTTTTTTAATTTTCTTAATTCTGCCGGGCATGACATCACCTCTTGAAGCAACCATTACTACCAGATTATAGCACTTTTACGCCGGTACGAAAATGCATTTACTGCTGATCTGCGCATTTTTTAAGGAACATCGAACATACTAATTTTATATATACTTTCCGAACCTCTAGTAGAAGGGAATGCTCTATGACATTCTTGGATGAAGAACCAGGTCAGCCGTCAACTATCACCGGTCCCGAAGAACCGGCAACCAGAAAAACGAAGCAGGGAGTCAGGAAAATAGACACAGTTAAGGAATACGGCCAAAATGAAATGCCTACCGTCAAATCGAGCATCCACTGCCTTCCGATCATCGGGCAAATAGAGGGACATCTGGTATTACCGCCTCAGAACAAGACCACCAAGTATGAACATATCATCCCGCAGTTGGTTGCCGTAGAGCAAAATCCGGAGATCGAGGGTCTGTTGATCATTTTAAATACGGTCGGCGGAGATGTGGAAGCGGGATTGGCTATCGCCGAGATGATCGTCAGCATGTCCAAACCGACAGTATCGCTGATCTTGGGTGGTGGCCACTCGATCGGAGTACCGGTCGCCGTGAGTTCCAAATACTCCTTCATCGCTGAAACGGCTACCATGACCATCCATCCGATCAGGCTTTCCGGGCTCGTGATCGGAGTTCCCCAAACCTGGGAGTATCTGGACAAAATGCAGGATCGTGTCATTAGGTTCGTAGCTAAACACAGCAACGTCACGGAAAAGAAGTTCAGAGAACTCATGTTCACAACGGGAGACCTGGCTCGCGATATTGGCTCGGTATTACTGGGCAGCGAGGCTGTCGAAGTCGGCCTGATCGATGCAGTAGGCGGTCTGGCAGAGTCGGTCAGCAAACTCAATGATATGATCAAACAGAAACATGAGGAGCAGCCTGAAAAGCCTAAACTTCATTGAAAAACCGCACAACACTCTCTAGAATGCTTAAAGGCCTTGCTAGGCAAGGCCTTTAAGCATTCTAGGTAAACTTGCTAATAATCATATATTCTATAATCATTCCTCTTTTCTTAAACTTAAAATTTATTACTTATCTTTGAGCTAGATCCATCACCAATACCCCCCCCGCCTGCAATACCGCTCAAACTTCATCGTCAGAAAGATCGTATTAAAAGCAGGCAGCTCATAGTTCAGCCACATATGCAACCGTCACCCCCCTCTTCAGGTGAAAAGCTGAAAGAATATTCTTTCTTTATATGATTAGAAAAATAATCGCATTGCCTATCCCCCCTACTATATTTTGTCGGATTTAAAGTTACCGCAAGAATAATGTACTTTATCTTGTCTTTATTTTTTTATCTCATTTTTATTTATGTTCTACACATGACGCTTAAAAGATGATATAATGGCAACAATATACTAAGGTTATAAAAGGAGATGAATAAATTGGCTTTTGAAGTCTACAAGACGAGAACTCCGAAAGAAAACAAAACGCCCATCATCGTGTCATTATCGAAAAATTCCATTGTCTTAAACAAGAACGCCAGAGAAAAATTGAATTCACCGGTGTATCTGGAATTTGCCTTTGATAAGGACACAAACACCATCCGGATCAGGCCTTCCAATAAAGATGAGGGGATTCCGCTCAAGAAAACCAAGGTATTTGCAAAAGGCTTTTTTAATTATTTCAACCTCAATACTCCCGGTAAATACAGCGCTCAGTATAATGCCGATGAGGATGCTCTCTATGTGAACCTCTAGCCCTCTAGCTCATATTGTGAGTAATGATAAGCCGGTGCTGACCGGCTTTTTTGTTACCATAATATACTGCCCTTATTCTTTGTTAAAGTATTACAGTTAACACCGTAAACGAGATCTACCAGGACTACTATTCGGTGTATATTTTACCATTCGCAGTCAGGTTCTTCAGTCCCTCAACCCGTTGCTCAAGCGTGCAATTCAGCCATCGTCGGGATTATGAAAATTCATAGCAGGCGTCAAAAAAGGCTCACCAAGGAGCCTTCCGCATAACTTCTGTTTAATATTCAATACTATGAAAGAGGCCGTAGATCGGGCTAAATCTTGTTTTACTGCTGCAGGAGGATGAGATCTTGATTCTCTATACGCCAGTTCCACCTGAATTAATCTGGGCGTCAGAAACTAATGAGACCATGAGCCTTCAGGAGATCGAGCACCAGGGAGTTACCCTGCTCATTCAACCGCTGGGAATGAACACCGGCAAGATTGTCCAGATCAAGAGCACTGACCCCTATGTCTTTTTGAGACCGGAGTACCAACCTGGCCGGGTGATCAACTTTTCTCCGGATTTAGATCTCCATGATGATCGGCAGGATCATCGGCCTTCTTCTGGTCCGTTCGTACAGGAACTTGCTGACCACTTCCCGAATATTGGACTTGATTCCGGACCACTCTAAAACCTGTTCGCTCTCGCATTGATTTAATATGGAGCGGAGCTTCTCCTTGGTTTCCTCGATCAGCCCCTCAGACTCCCTGACGTAGACGAAGCCCCGGGAGACTATGTCAGGACCGGCAATGAGAGTGCCGGTTTCCTTGCTCATGGTGATCACAATGATGAAGATCCCGTCCTGGGACAAGTGCTTACGGTCCCGCAGCACGATATTGCCAACATCGCCCACTCCCAGACCGTCAACTAGGACCCTGCCGGCAGTCACCCGGCCGGAGATGAGCCCCCGGTCCTCGCTGAATTCCAGTACCTGGCCATTCTCGGCCACGAAGATATTTTCAGGGCTGATTCCCACGCTCTCAGCCAACTGGGCGTGTCTGATCAGGTGGCGGTATTCACCGTGAACGGGGATAAAAAACTTCGGCTTGACCAGATTGAGCATCAGCTTAAGTTCTTCCTGGCTGGCATGCCCCGAAACATGCACCCCGGAAAAAGGTTCATAGATCACCTCGGCGCCCTGCCGGAACAGTTGATCGATGGTTCTGTGCACCAGTTTTTCGTTTCCAGGTATCGGGCTGGCCGATATGATGATCGTATCCCCGGGAATGATTTCAATCCGGTTGTGGTCAGATGCCGCCATCCTGGACAGGGCCGACATCGGCTCGCCCTGGCTGCCGGTAGTGAGAATCACCGTCTCGTTCTTGGGCAGGAGTTGGATCTCGTCTAAATCTACCAGTATACCCGGCGGAACGTCGAGATACTCCAGGTCCATGGCAATACTGACCACATTGACCATGCTTCTGCCCACCACCGCCACCTTCCGTCCATACTTGTAGGCGGAGGTGATCGCCTGCTGGATGCGGGAGATATTGGAGGCGAAACTGGCAATGATAATCCGTTCGCTGGCCTTGCGGAAGGTCTCATCAAACTTTTCCCCCACCAACCGCTCAGATAACGTATACCCCGGACGGTCGGCGTTGGTGCTATCCGACATCATGACCAGTACGCCCTCGTTCCCCAGCTCGGCTATTTTGTGATAGTCGATGATCTGTCTGTTGACGGGAGTCTGGTCGAGCTTGAAGTCCCCAGTGTGCAGGATAGTCCCTACCGGTGTCTTGATGCCAAGCCCCACCGCATCAGCAATGCTGTGGCTGACCCGGATAAAGTTCACCTCGAAGGGCCCTATGTGTACCTTATCGCCCGCTTTCACACACCTGGTTTTAACGGTCTCGGGGTTGTTGCTTTCCTTGAGTTTGGCTTCAAGTAAACCCAGGGTCAACTTGGTTGCATATACCGGGACATGCAACTCTCTAAGAATGTAAGGAAGGGCGCCGATATGGTCCTCATGGCCATGCGTCACCACGATGCCCCTGACGATCTCCTTGTTTTCAATCAGATACGAGATATCCGGGATCACCAGATCGATCCCCAGCATCTCGTCATCCGGAAACATCAACCCGGCATCGATCACTATGATGTTCTGCTTGTATTTGATGGCCATGATATTCTTGCCGATCTCCCCCAGACCACCCAGGGGAATGATGCTGATTGTCTGATCTTCTTTCATGTTTTAACCTCGTTGATATAATTTTGATCATGAGAAAACCTACCTTCAAGACTTACGAAAGGTAGGTTATGCAATACTCAAACGTTCCCTTTCCTTATTAATTATAATTTAAGCTGCGCCATAATACAAGCCGCCATACGCTGCTATTGGCGCAACGAGGTCACTTCAAAAGTTTCAATTCTGCCAGCACCTGGCGCACCGCCTCCGCCTCCTGTGGTGTTGCATCCACCAGGGGCAGTCTGGGAGATCCCGTCTTGATGCCGATCATCTCTACAGCAGCCTTGACCGGCACCGGATTGGCAGTGATGAACAGCACCTTGAAAAGTGGATATAGTTTCAGATGCAGATCTCTTGCCTTGCCTACCTGGCCCGCAAAGTAAGCATCGACCATCTCTCTGATCAGCAGGCCAGCCACGTGAGAGGCCACGCTGATAATACCATGGCCGCCTAGAGCCAGCATTGGCAGGGTCAGGGAGTCGTCGCCGCTGTAGATGAGGAATTCAGCCGGAGTCGAGCGGCGAATTTCTGTTACCTGGTCGAGACTGCCGCTGGCCTCCTTCACCGCCACGATATTGGCGACCGCCGACAGTCTGGCCACGGTCGTTGGCAGCAGGTTGATTGATGTGCGCCCAGGCACGTTGTACAGGATAATCGGCAGGTCAGTCTCTTCGGCAATGGTCCTGAAATGCTGGTAGAGACCATCCTGGCTCGGTTTATTGTAATAGGGAGTGACCAGCATGATCCCGTCGACGCCGGTCTGTTCCGCAATTTTGGTCATCTTCAGGCTGTCGGCTGTATTGTTTGATCCGGTGCCGGCGATCACGGCGGCCTGGCCAGCCACTGCTTCTTTGACCACTATAAATAGCTTTTCTTTTTCCTCTTTTGTCAGTACCGGTGATTCTCCGGTAGTTCCCGCTACCACAATACCGTCTGAGCCGGTTTTGACCAGATACAGCGCTAACTCGGCGGCTTTGTCATAGGCCACCTCGCCGTTTTCCTTAAAGGGAGTGATCATCGCCGTCAATACTCGACCAAAATCCTTTTTCACCTCGCCGCCTCCTCTTCCTCTTTTGATCAGGATCTGCCTGCCAGCAATTCGGCGATCTGCACCGCGTTGGTGGCAGCACCCTTACGCAACTGGTCACCTGCCAGCCATAAATTTAATCCCAGTTCGCTCGACAGATCCTCGCGGATCCGGCCAACGAACACTTCATCATGATTAGACGCCATGAGTGGCAACGGATACTGCAATGACGCCGGGTCGTCCTGGACCACCACGCCGGGCGCCTGCGCCAGAAGGCGGCGCGCCGCATCGGGAGTCAATTTCCTCTCAGTTTCAATGTTCACCGACTCGGAATGGCTCCTGAACACCGGTACCCGGACTGTCGTGGCCGAGATCCTGATCTCCGGATCGTGAAGGATCTTCTGAGTTTCCCACACCATTTTCATCTCTTCACGCGTGTAGCCATTCTCCCCAAATACATCAATATGCGGGATCAGGTTGAAAGCGATCTGGTAGGGAAAGCTACGGGGGCTAATAGCCTCTCCATCCAAAACCTGCCTGGTCTGCAGGAGCAGTTCATCGATCGCCTCTCTGCCGGCGCCGGATACAGCCTGATAAGTTGAGACCACCGCCCTTCTGATGTGAGCGGCATCGTGCAGCGGCTTGATCGGCACCACAAACAGGATCGTCGAGCAGTTGGGGTTGGCTATAATGCCTTTTTGCCAGGCCACATCCTGCGGATTGACTTCAGGAACCACGAGCGGTACATCCGGTTTCAAGCGGAAGCTGCTGCTGTTGTCGATAGCCACGGCGCCGCGCTTCACCGCCTCCGGAACCAGCGTCTCACTGACAGGACCACTGGTAGCGAAGAAAGCGATATCTATCTTTTGGAACGACTCGGGCACTGCAGTGTGAACAGTCAGCTGTTCATCGCCAAAGCCGATCTGCTTCCCATCCCAAGACTCATCCGCCAGCACTGCCAGCTCTGCTACTGGAAAACCGCGCTCTTTCAGGATCAGGAGTATCTCCTGTCCTACCGCTCCTGTAGCGCCAACAACCGCAACCCGGTATCCCGCTGCCATCTTTTAGTATCCTCCCATGCATATACTGTATTTCTGAATCTAGCTGCATATGTAATTAGATTTGACACAAAGCAGCGGTGTCCTCCTTTTTATTGATCATTTTGCTGACTGAATCAGCAACGGCTGAAGCTGTTTTCCTTCCAGGGCGCAGCAAACCGTATCCAGCATCTGATCCAGCCTGGCAACCAGCGAGTTCGGCTTAGCTATAGGGTTATCCTGCCCGAAGGGCACCATATAAATATATTTAGTGTTGATCAGAGTGGCGATATTCCTGGCATTCAGACCCAAACCATCGTTGGTGGCGACGGCGATCACCACTGGACGCTGATTGCGGAGATGGGCCTTGATCGCCATCAGGGCGGGCGTATCCGTGATCCCGTTAGCCAGCTTCGCCAGCGTGTTGCCTGTACACGGAGCAACAACCAGAATATCGAACAATTTGCCGGGGCCAATCGGCTCCGCGTCCTCTATGGATGTAATCGGCGTCTTGCCGGTGATTTCGTTAAGCCTGGAGCACCAGTCCGCTGCCTTGCCAAACCTGGTGTCCATGTTACTGACCGCAAATGATACCACCGGGATGATCTCCGCCCCTTCTGCGGCCAGCTTTTCTGCTTCGGCAATCACTTCTTTCAAGGTACAATGAGAGCCGGTAACAACAAAACCCAAACGTATCCCTTCGAGTCGCACTCCAAGCACCCCCTCTGTCTTATCCTCGCAAATAACATTGCGGCAACTCACGGAGTATAAGCGGGGGAACTACCTGGGCCAGGATTTTACCGCTGGTCGTCGGGGCCACCTTTCCCGGCAGCCCAGGTGACAGGATTGCGTTGATTCCCAGCTTCTTAGCGGTCTTGAAGTCGGTACCGCCAGGATAGGCTGCCAGATCGACGATCAGGGCATCCTGCCTGAGCAAGGACACCATCTTTTCATCGAGTACCAGTTGTGGAACAGTATTGAATATTATTTCCGCTTCATGAATGAAGTTCTGAAGCTCTTCGAACGGAACGGGACGAAAACCCATCTCAAAGACTCTGGCCAGATCGGCTCTTTTTCTGGTCGCTACCGTAGTTTTTGCGCCGATCCCGTCCAGCATCCGTGCTAGGGTCTTGCCTACCCTGCCAAAGCCCAACACGAAAGATTGGCTGCCGTGAACAGTGATCGGCAGTTGCTCCATGGCGATCTGAATGGCGCCTTCAGCTGATGGAATGGCATTCAGGATGGCAATATCATCCATCTCCATGATCTCCAACAGCTTCCAACCGTAGGCTGTTGCCCAGTTCCGCATGAATTCCCGGGCCGCCCCGATAATGATGATCGTGCCGGTAGGAACCAGTCTGGCGATTGAAGGCGTCAACCTGAGTTCGACATTGTTCGCCAATGCCTTGATATTGCCCTCAGGATCGGTTCCCTGTACCGGAAAGATCAGTACCTGAGCATTGGCCACTGCAGCTTCCAGGTCATCCACCAGCTCGACCTGCCGCAAGGCGTCGCAGGCGGTGTATCCTACCGCCTTTACCTTGGCGCCGAGATAGACGAGTTCCGGCATCATGACCAGGTGGCGCTGGTCTCCTCCAATTACCGCTACTGATATTCCAGTGAGATCTATACCCAAATGATTCCCCTCCTTTCCCTGAATATTGGCGATAACAGTATATGAGACGGGAAAGGAGTAGGTGCCTTAACAGAGGTCGGATGCAGGATGTCAGAGGCCGGAAAAAGACAGGTGCCTAAAGAGAATCATCTGGCAGTATTCTATTTTTTAGAGGACCGTTTCCAGTCCGATGTTAACCCCCTGAAGTTGGGGCGCCTTTTTGATGGCCAATATTACACCTGGCATGAACGATTCTCTGCTGATGGAGTCATGACGAATCGTCAGCATCTGTCCGGGCCCTCCAAATATAACCTCCTGATGCGCCACCAAACCCGGCAGGCGGACACTGTGCAATCTGATGCCATTCCACTCTCCGCCCCGTGCCCCGACTAGCTTCTCATACTCTTGCGGATGGCCCTGATGAAACGGCTTTCTCTCTTTATCGATACTCTGTGCCGTGAGTAAGGCGGTGCCTGAGGGAGCGTCGACCTTCTGATCGTGATGCAGCTCGATAATCTCCACATTCGGAAAGTAACGGGCCGCCTGGCGGGCAAAATCCATCATTAACACGGCACCTAAAGTAAAATTGGGCACGATCAGCACGCCTATTTTGGTTTTTTTAGCAATCTTGCGCAGCTCATCAATCTCCGCCTCATCTAGTCCCGTAGCGCCGATAATTGGGAACACCCTGTTCTTGAGAGCGGCTTTGGCGTTTTTAGCGGCCGCCTGTGCATTGGTAAAGTCAATCAGCACATCCGCCTTTTTGTTTTGCAAAGCTGCCTGCACGCTATCACTGATTAGAATGTCACAGTCGGGCAACCCCGCCAATTTGCCCGCATCCAGCCCGGATGCCTTTACATCAACGGCGCCGGCCAGTACCAGGTCGGGGTCGCCCAGCACTGCCTTGACGACCTCCTGGCCCATCTTGCCCGCAGCTCCGGCCACAACTACGTTGATCAATTCATTCACCCAAGGTTTCATCCCTTCGTAAAACCGTTTAAAACCGCACATCATTAATTTCTATTTTCCGCGATCTGCCCTTAATTCTCATATACTTACCGGTTTATGTCAATAAAAAAACCCGAGTTTGACCCGAGTTTTCACGGTATCTTGCTATTTATCCGATAGCTAACCGCCGCTAAGACTCCCGCTTCTTGAAGCGGGAGCGCCGTATCCGGGCTGACGCCCGGCCT
>JAHFCR010000008.1:0-13194 GCA_023249405.1 Peptococcaceae bacterium
AACAAGGAGACTTCCTTTTTGATGAGATAATCCAAAAAGGAAAGGTTGTTTATGAAGAGTGATCCCTCCGCGTTTGCGGAATGCTTTTACAGGAATTTGGAATTATCCGATAGCTAACCGCCCCTAATACTCCTAACAGGACATACGGGGGGCTAAACTCCCGGATCCGCTCAGCTAAGACATCAGGTGGGTTTTTACCACCTGATGCAAGTTTCGCTTTATAAAAATAATAAGCCGCCAGATTCTGCCGGATCTGGCGGCTTTGGAAAGGGTGTGGTGTGCTAGTGGACATTCACCCGATCTAACGAGAACGGTATCGGTGGCCGCGAACCGGATTGGAATTGATTATCGCGCGGTCTGGTCGCTGAATATATGAGGCCGATCGGCACGCCTACAATGCTGATTATGCCGAGCAGTATGGTGATCACCGGAGAGAAGATTACAAACAGGATGCTCGCCAATGTTTTCATATTTCACGCCTCCTTCCTGCCCTATCACAACCTGCTATCAATACCTTTATATAAAAGCAATAACCGTGCCAAACAACCGCTCCCACAGAAAATATTTTCACCGGGCTACCATTCGGGAGGCAAATGGCGTAGATGGGCCAGGTCAAAGACCGGGCCGTCAAGGCAGATGTACTCCGATCCGATGTTGCAGCGACCGCATTTTCCTATGCCGCACTTCATACGTCCCTCAAGGGTGGTGATCACCTGGTCGTCCTTGAATCCAAGTTTTTGCAGAGACTTCAGCGCCAGGGTGATCATAATCGGCGGTCCACAGACGACGGCGACCGTGTTCTCCGGGTCGGGAGCGAGTTCCTCCAGATAGGCCGGCACAAAAGCCACCTTACCGTCCCAGTCTGCCTCCGGACGGTCGATCGTGGTGAAGATCCTGGTCTCCGGCTGCGCCGGCCATTCCACGGACAGCTCTTGCTTAAAGCAGAGGTCGGCCACACTGCGGGCGCCGTACAGCACCTGGATCTGGCCGTAGCGCTTCCGGCGCCGGAAGCAGTGCTTGATAAAGGAACGCAGCGGCGCCAGTCCGATCCCGCCGCCGATGAACAGCATGTTCTTCCCCTCGCACTGGCGCACCGGAAAGCCATTGCCGTACGGCCCCCTGATCCCCAGTTCCTGGCCGATCTCGATCTCGTGCAGGGCATCGGTCAACAGTCCCACCCGCCTGATGGCGAACTGCAGGTGGTCTTCCGCCTGCCAGGTGACCGAGAACATCCCCTCGCCGACCGGCAGCAGGGAGACCATGCACAACTGCCCGGGCAGCACCTCGAAAGGAATGCCCTGGTCAGTGGCAACATAGAAATTTTTGATGTCGTAGGTCTCGTCCACTATCTCAACCACCTTGACAATGCTGGGAACGAGCGGATTCTGGCAGGTGCAGTCAGGAGGCATCCACTTTCACCTCCCCCAGCCGGTTGATCACCAACACCATGTTCAGGCTGTGCGGGCAGGTCACCAGGCAACGGCCGCAGCCGCTGCACCCGAAAGATCCGTAGCGCTCCTGAAAGAACTCCAGCTTGTGCAGAAACCGGTTGCGGAAACGGTCGCGCTTGCCCTCTCTCGGGTTGTGCCCTCCAGCCATCAGATTGTATTCCGGGTACATGCAGGAATCCCAGCAGCGGAAGCGGCAGCCTGAAGACCCGTTGTTCATCACCTGGATGTCGAAGCAGTGGCAGACCGGGCAGATATAGGTGCAGACGCCGCAGTTCATGCAGAAGGTGGAAAGTTCGTCCCAGACCGGGCTGTCGAACATCCCGCGCAGCTTCTCGGGCAGTCCCGCCACATTGACTTCCAGTCGGCAACCGGCCGACTCCGGTCTGATCAGCTCTTTCTCCGTCAACAGATCATTCAGCCGGAGCGTCAAAGCCTGACCTTTCTCGGTGAGCGGTTCCCAACCGAACTCCTCCGTTGTCTCATGAAGCAGGACATCTGCCCCATCGGCGCCCATCGGGTCCACTCCCATGGAGTCGCAGAAGCAGAAGGGGCCAGGCTGGAGGCAATCCCTGCCGATCACGGTCAGTCCGTCCCGCCGCGCCTTGTAATTGGTATCCACATAACCCCGCCTCAGGAACACCTGGTCAAGGGCGGCAAATGCCTTCCGGTCGCAGGCCCGGGCCCCGAACAGGATATTTTCTCCAGTCTCGGCATGGGTCCCGGAGATATCGGCCCGCTGGCCATCTACCGCAAAGTCATACAATCTCTCGGTCTGGGGAAAGACTATTCCCTTTGGAGAAAACGTGGTATTCAGGCTGTTCAGGGCCAGATCGGATGCCCGCCGTTCCGACCAGGGGCTAAAATTGCTGGTCACCCCGTCCCTCATGGGGACATAGGTCCTGGTCTGCTCCGCCAGGCGATCGAGTACTACTGTGATAGCGCTTTTAGCAAAACTCTTCACGGCAATCAACCCTCCGATATAAACAAATTCTTGATTCAGGCGGGGTTAAAACCCCACTTGAATCTGCTCTGAAAATAAACAATTTTCATTCTCTGATGGCGCCGCCGGGCGGCGTGGTGTCTTAGAAGCCGTTATCCCACCCCGGGTGCGCGCCCCGGGTGCGCACCCGGCTTAGCGGCGGTTAGCTATCGGACAAAAGGATCCGGGTCCTCGACCCGGTAGCTGCTCAAAGGCGGTCTGGCTCCCTCTTCCAGGCTCAGCCCGGCCTCGTAAGGCCCGAATAATTGGTCGATATCCTTGATCAGCTTACGGTTCAGCAGCATCAGGGGCAACCCTGCCGGACAGACCCGCTCGCATTCCCCGCATTCCACGCACCGGCCGGCGACATGCATCGCCCTGAAAGCATGGTACATCATGTTATCGGCGGCGCTGGTCGATCGCCCCACCCACTGGGGGCGAGTCTCATCAAAGATACACTGACGGCAGTTGCAGGCAACGCAGATATTCCGGCAGGCATAGCAGCGAATGCACTTGGAGAAGATCTGCGAGAAAAACTCGCCGCGCTCCCCGATGCCCATCGCCTCGATCCTCTGTACGTCGCTAAATCTCACATCATTTAAAAACGGAGGTTGCTGATCGCCCAGCAGTTCGTCGTAGATGACCGGATTCGGATGAGCGCACTGCCGGCACTTGCCGGCCAGTTCAGAATCGCCGGCAGTCTCGCCGAACAGCCCCGATGCGGCCCGGTCGCAAGCTGCCTGGTCCTTCATCCCGGGACAGCAGATGCCGACGATGTAGAGCCGCTCCCGCGGGAATTGCCCATCCTCTGCCAGACGCACGATGCCGCGGGAATCGCAGCCCTTGACGAAGATGCCGATCCGCTCTGAACTGTCGCGATGATCCAGCAGGCCGGTGGCCAGGTTGTGGATGCAGTACTGGTCGAAGATCAGGCGCCCGGCCTGCTCCGCCTGCCGGATACAGGCAGGAACGCTCTGGCCGTTTGACGGCGCCTTGGCCCAGCCGAGGACCAGGTCCACCTGCCCCTGCGACAACAGGTTCCCGGCTATGCGCTGTACCTCCGGCGTCAGATCGCCCATGTTTCATCCCTCATCTTTCTGCAGGGCCCCAGCCGGAGGGCGTCCTCGACCACCCCGGTCATCTCGGCGGCAAACTTCTCTCCCTCGGACCCGGAGATCCAGACTGTGTGGTAGCGTTCCCGTTCAAATCCCATATACTCCAGCAGATTTTTCATCAATGCATGGCGCCGTCTGGCGTAATAATTGCCACTAGCATAGTGGCAGTCGCCGGCGTGTCAGCCGGAGACCAGCACCGCATCCGCTCCCTGGTGGAACGCCCGCAGCACGAACTGCGGATCGATCCGTCCGGAGCAGGGAACGCGGATCAGCCTGACATCAGCCGGATACTGCAGGCGGTTGAGCCCCGCCAGGTCAGCTCCGGCGTAAGAGCACCAGTTGCAGGCGAAAGCAACGATCTTGGGCCGCCAATTGGCGTCTACAGGCATAATGCATCCACCTCCGCAACTAATTGTTCATCGGTAAAGCCCTTGAGGTTCAACGCCCCCGGCCGGCAGGCGCCGACACAGGCCCCGCAGCCCTGGCACAGCACCTCGTTGACAGCTGCTATCCGTCGTTCGATGGTGCCTCCGTGGCCGCGCTCCCGCACGGTCTGCATGCCGATGGCCTGGTAGGGGCAGATCGGCAGGCATAATCCGCAGCCGGAGCACCTGGCCGCATTGACCTCGGAGACCATCGGCTGGGTGGCCAGCTCCGACTTGGAGAACAGGCCGCAGACCTTGACGGCGGCAGCGCCGGCCTGGGCGACCGTATCCGGAATATCCTTCGGGCCCTGGCAGGCCCCCGCCAGGAAGACGCCTCCGGTGAAGGTCTCCACCGGCTGCAGCTTGGGGTGGGCCTCCTGAAAGAATCCATCCTTGTCGGTGGAGAATCCGACCCGCTTGGCTATTTCCGATGACCCGGCGGCCGGTATCATAGCGGTGGCCAATACCACCAGGTCCACCTCCACCTCGATCGGACGTCCGAGCAGGGTATCCTCGCTCTTCAACACCAGCCGGTTGCCGCGGGGGTAGATCTTGCTGACCCGCCCCCGGATATACTTGACACCCTTGCTGACGCCGCGCTCGTAGAATTCCTCGTACCCCTTGCCGGCGGTGCGAACATCCATGTAGAAGACGTAGGCCTCGCCGCCGGGGATCTTATCCACCACCTGCATGGCGTGTTTGGCGGTGTACATGCAGCAGGCGCGCGAGCAGTAGGACTTGCCCTTGGTATCGTCCCGCGAGCCGACGCACTTGATAAAGGCCACCCTGTTGGGAATCTCGTGGTCCGACGGACGCTTGATCTTGCCGCCGGTAGGACCGGAGGCGTTGACCAGGCGCTCGAACTGCAGCCCGGAGATCACATCCGGAAATCGGCCATAGCCATATTCCCCGTATTTGCTCGCCCAGTCAAACTGGTCGAAGCCGGTGGCCATCACGATCGCCCCGACTGCTTCGGTCACCAGTTCATCCCGGTCTTCGAAGTCGATCGCCTGGGTCGGGCAGACCTTGGTGCAGACGCCGCACTTGCCGCTCTGCAGCATGCGGCAGTGCTGGGCGTCGATGACCGGCTTGTTGGGCACGGACTGGGCGAAGACCTTGTGGATCGCCGTTCGCGTGCCCAGCCCCAGGTCAAACTCATTGGGGATCTTCTTGTTGGGGCACTTGGTCTCGCAGGTGCCGCAACCGGTGCACTTATTCCAGTCGACATACTTGGCCCGACGGCGGATGGTCACCGAGAAGTTGCCGATGTATCCGTTGACTGCATCCACTTCCGCCAGGGTATAAACTTTAATGTGAGGATGCTGTGCCACAGCAACCATCTTGGGGGTGCTAATTCAGGCGCTGCAGTCCAGGGTGGGAAAGGTTTTGTCGAGCTGTACCATCTTCCCTCCGATGGTGGCCTCCCGCTCCACCAGCACCACGTCGTAGCCGGCATCGGCGATGTCCAGGGCGGACTGCATCCCGGCGATGCCGCCTCCGATCACCAGCGCCCGCCTGGTGACCGGAATCGTGCCGGCCTGCAGCGGCTTATTCTTCAGCACCTTGAAGACTGCCATCCGGATCAGGTCGCAGGCCTTACGGGTGGCCTGCTCCCGGTCGGAGTGCACCCAGGAATCCTGTTCCCTGATGTTGACCATCTCAAACAGGTAGGGATTCAGACCGGCGCCGGCGATCGCCTTGCGGAAAGTATTCTCATGCATGCGCGGCGAACAGGATGCGACCACCACCTGGCTCAGGCCCTGCTCGGCAATCGCCTTCCTGATCAGTTCCTGTCCCGGATCGGAGCACATGTACTTGTAGGTGGTGCTGAAGGCCACCCCGGGCATCTTGGCAGCCTCCTCCGCCACCAGGCCGGTATCCACGGTTCCGGCTATATTGGAGCCACAATCGCAAACAAAGACCCCGACTCTCTTCATCCGCCAGCCACCTCGTTCTGCGTAATTAGCCTTATCTAAACTGGCTCGCTCAGCAATTCACTTGTTTCGGGTATTTCTGGCCGCCTGCAGCGCCTGAGCCAATGAGCAGCTCTCTGACCCACGGCAACCGTGAAGCGATCCCGCTCAAAATTTTCCCCCGGAGCATGGGCAACCGCCTGCCCTGCCGCCTCAACCGGCGGTGCTGCCGTCACCTGCGGGGAGCATGGCGATCCGCCCTGCCGCCTCCACGAAGTGCCGGTCGATGCCGACGCTCTCGGGGGTCTCGCCGCAGGCCACCGCTACCAACTGGGTGATGTAATAGACCGGCAGGGTTATGTTGACCCCCAACAGCTTCTGGACCTGCCCGCGCCGCATATCCAGATTCATGTGGCAGAGCGGACAGGCGGTGACGATGCTGTCGGCGCCGCGTTCCTCAGCGCTTGTCAAGATCTCGCCAGCCATCTTGAGCCCCACCTCCGGACGGGTGGTGGCCAGACTGGCTCCACAACATTCAGTCTGGTGCGACCAGGCCACCGGTTCAGCCCCCAGAGCCTGCATGATCCGTTCCATGGACTGGGGATACTCCGGATCGTCGAACCCGGTGTATTCCCCCGGCCTGACCAGGTAGCAGCCATAATAACAGGCCGGCCGCAAACCCTCCAGCGGCCGGCGGACCTTGCTGGCGATCGCTTCCAGCCCGACGCTGCCCGCCAGCAGTTCCAGCACCGAAACCGTCCGGCTGGTGGCCGTGTACTCCATGCCGATCGCCTCGGCGACCTGGCGGAGCAGGCCGGCATCCCGGCGCAGGCGGCGTTCTGTGGCCCGGAAACGATTGTAGCAGGCCGCACACGGCGCCAGCAGATCCAGCCCCTCCTGCTCGGCCAGGGCCAGGTTGCGGGCAGGCAGGGCAATCGAGAGCAGTCTGCTCGTGCTGTGCGCCGAGGTGGCCCCGCAACAACTCCAGTCCGGGAGTTCCTGCAACTCGATCCCTAAAATCTGAGCCGTTTTGGCCACGGACAGTCCATATTCCGCCGCCGATGTTTCCAATGAACAACCTGGATAATAGGCTATTCGCAACGCTCTTCCGCCTCCATCCGCTGCACCCGGTCGCAGATCTGCCGGACAGCATTGTGCCCCCTGATGATCGTGGGCAGGGGGTGCATCTTGCCCCGCTGCAGCATCGGCAGGCCGAGTTCGGTATCCTTGAACAACTGCCCGGTTTTCAAGTTGTATTCCAGCAGCAGCCCAGCCTCGAACACCCGGCCGAACCTGGCCACCGACTTCAGAAAAACATCGTTGAAGACCGCCACCCGGCGGTCGGTGATCATGCCCCGACGCCATGCCTCTCTCCTCAGAGCGTCCATCAATGAGGCGACGTCCACTCCCCGGGGGCAACGCGTGGTGCAGATCTCGCAGGTGGCGCACAGCCAGATGCTTCCGGCCCGCAGCGCCTCGTCGACCATCTCCAGCTGCAGCAGCCTGATCACCTGTCTGGGGGTATAGTCCATCCCGCTGCTGGCAGGACATCCCGCCGAGCACTTTCCGCACTGATAGCACCGGCTGATCTCGGTGCCGCTTGACCGCTCGATCCGGCGGATCAGCTCTTTTTTCTCCTTACTGGGAGCGAGAGTAGTTTCCAACGGTATCTCTCCTCTGCAAGGTTCAGTCATCGGGTATATTCCGGAACATCGCTGCTAACGCCATATAGAGATCCGGAGCGTCTGTTCGCAAGAAAAGCGCCCCAAAGGGCGCTTTCTCCGAAATTGCAGGGTCGCCACGCCATCTATTGAGGGCAGTTCAACCAATTTCCAGAGTATCGCCTTGTAGGGTCGCGTTCAGGCCCAACGCCGAGAGCTTTACGTAATTGAAGCCCTCCTGAAACCCCGCAATCCCTCTTTTATAGGGCTGACCGTTGGGAATGACCACCGCATTACAGCCGGGTACTCTCACCGTTATTTTCTGGCCATCCCAGCGGGTAAAGACGATAAACGCCGCCAGCCCGACATACCACTCCCCATCAATATTTGCCGCCATGATCAGGTTGTCCGGATCTACCCTGGCCTCTATGGTGTTGAAATGTATCCTGAGACGAAGCGGCAATAAACTGGGGGCTGTTTGAAAAATAGCGCTGATACGGTGTAGATCGATCGTCCCCTCATCATACCGACCGGTGTTCTCGAAGACTCTCTGTGCAATCGCCACAGTCGTCGCTTCCTTTCGTCCTGCTATTTGCGCAGTGGCCAATGCCATGCACATATCTATAGAAGCAAAAGCCATGCCAACCTGACCGCGAATGAGCTGCCGGCGTCCTTGCATTTAAGCCCAAATAGCGCAAGAACGGGCAGATGGCCACGGGCGGCGGCGCGGAGCGCTGCTAACTTGTATTTTCCTGAGATGCCTAAAGAGACCATTTGACCGGACAACGATGATCGATAGGGTTGTCTGACAATCACACGGGGGATCGCCGAGGCCGTTTTCGAGCGATACTTAGCGGAAAGACAGTCTGAATCCACTTTCCGATTCCGCGATTTCGGAATGAATTACGCGGTCGCGGACCCAGAGGGATAAATAAGCGCCAGAGACGCCAATATTCATCTCAAAATACCCATTGCTAATATCTGGTTATCTCACCTCTAGCCGTTAGTCCGTCTTGAGAGAGAGGCGGCTCGAATGGCGAGAATCTTCTGATACGCCGATAAGCCGGCCAGGTCTTCTATCTGTAAATATCGGCAAAACCCGTGAATACAGGCCAATCGTTGATTGCGGGCGGTGATGCTGTTGTTTCGGTCCTGCTCCAGCCAGGAGAGACCATCCCCTTGTCCGTCTCGCAGCGGAGACGCGGCAGGTGGGTATCTTAGCTTTTAAATTTCAATCGCCGCCATTCCATAGCCGCGTGGGTGATGAGCCAGGTGCCGGCAGACTTGCTGGCCTCGTAAGACTTGAACCGAGCTTAATGACTCCAGCTGTTGGTACCAAGCCGAAGAGTAATTTTTTTTGCCTCTTCCATCTTTCGACATTCTTTTCAATGTTTACGTGCTATGCTATCTATAGTAATTCAATTTTATGGAGATGCGCCGGCGCAAAGCCCTAATATTACTTATCCATACGAGGAGATTAATGGAATGAATTTTAAACTATTTGGTATAAAAACATTGGTTTTCGGTGTTGCCCTTGCTGTTGGCGTTGTGGTAGGGACGCTTGGGTATCACATAGTTGTTCAAGCTAGTACTGTTCATGCTTTTCCGAAAAACCAGAATGGCCAAACGTATGGTTCTAAAGCAGATGCTACTTCTCTAGATACAGAACCAGATTTAATTTCGGCAGTTGGCATTGGCGGTATTAGCGGCTATGTGAAGCGTACAGATTTAGATCAATCGCTTCCCAAAACACCAGAAGAAGCTGTAGCCTTAACTAAATATAACCTGGCTCACTCCACGCGCGAAATTCCACTCTATGCCATCGATGGTAAAACAGTTATTGGCAAATTTATCGTTGGCGGCGGAGAAACAAAGGAATTTAAAACGGTAGAATGACAAAAACACTGCATCCACAAATCACAAATATAGAATAAGTTAGGGGCTGCTGGTAATTAAATGAGCAGCCCTTTTTGTCGTGAGGGATGGATACCTAAGCCCCACCGGTCGTCCGGCGCCCCTTGCCGCCTGCCTGCCTCTCGTTCATATCCCTGCGGTAGACGATCTCGCCTGCCTGGAAGACTAGCAGCACGTTGGACTCGAACCTCAGGGGCGGTCCGTCCAGCACCACCAGGTCGGCCTCCAGCCCGGGAGCGAGGCGGCCGATCCGGCCGTCCAGGCGCAGCATCTCCGCCGGATGGACGGTCAGCGCCCTCAAGGCCTCATCCTCGGGCAGGCCCTCCTTGACAGCGAGGATGGTTATCATACGCAGGTACTCGATCGAGTTGTAGGGATGGTCGGTGATGATGGCGATCTTGACGCCCGCTTCGGCCAGTTCCCGCGGCGTACGGTAGGTGCGGTTCTTCAATTCCATCTTGATGCGCGGCGTCAACATCGGCCCCACTGCCACCGGTACCCGTTTCTCGGCCAGGTATTCCTTGACCAGGTGGGCCTCGGTACCGTGCTCGATCACCAGGTCCATGCCGAACTCTTCGGCGATCCGGACGGCGGTGACGATGTCATCCGCCCGGTGGGCGTGCACCCGCAGGGGAATCTCCCGGCGCAGGGCAGGCAGCACCGCCTCCAGCCGGATCTCCCGTTTCCGCTGCGTTCCGTCATCTTTGGCCGCCAGGTAGTCCTGGGCTTCCATGAACAGGTCGCGGATCAGGGCGGCGGTAGCCAGGCGGGTCACCGGCATGCGCTCATGCTTGCCGTAGGTAGCCAGCGGGTTCTCTCCCAGGGCCAGCTTCAGCCCCACCGGGCTGGCCAGCACCATCCTGTCGATGATCCGGCCGGCCGTCCGTATGGCGATGCTCTGGCCACCCACCGGATTGTTGCTGCCCGGACCGGTCATCACCGTGGTGATGCCCGCCGCCACGGCGTCATGAAAGGCGACGTCGTTCGGGTTGACCGCATCGATCGCCCGCAGGTGGGGCGTCACCGGCTGCGAGTTCTCGTTGTTGTCCACGCCGATCTGGCCAGTGGCCTCCTCGATGATCCCCAGGTGGGTGTGGGCGTCGATCAAGCCGGGCAGGACGTACTTGCCTGTCAGATCGATCTCCAGCAGTTCCTCTCCCGTTTCGTCCACCGGAAGACGCCAGTCACCGACCGCCGCCAGGCGCCCGCCGGCGATCAGCACACTCCCCCCCTCGATCATGTGCCCCGGCTCCGGGATCACGTTGCCGTGTTTTAACAGATAGGCCATACGATTCCACCCCCCGTCGCACTCTCTAGCATAGTCTGCCTGTCCGCAGGTATTTTTAACCTCTGCACAGCCAGCAAGGCATCTCCAGGCCGGCAGACGCCGGTCCCTGCCGAGTATCCAGGAGAAAATCCCCCCCGGCAGGAGGAATCACCAAGGTCTTTATGGAATTTAAGTCAAACAGGCCTCTATATTGCTTGGCGATTCTGAACCGGCGCCAAGAGAGAGCATGCCGGTGAACGCCTGCAGCCGGATGCGCAGACTGGAGCATGAATCATGTCTCTGGGCGATAGAATCAGGGATTGCCGCAAGGAACGGCAACTGACGCTGACAGAACTGTCCAAAAGGACCGGGGTCTCCCCGTCATTTTTGAGTTCGGTGGAACGCGACCTCAAAAAGCCGTCCCTGGGTTTGCTGAAGAAGATCGGCTCCCACTTGAACGTGTCGCTTTCCTACCTGATGAGAGGCGAATCAGCCGCCATCTCCTTCCAGGGAGAACGGCTCAGGGGCCTCCGGGAGGAGCGCTACCTGAGCATAGAAGAACTGGCCGAGTTGAGTAATATTCCGGCCAGCCATATCGCCGATATCGAGAGCAATCTGGTGGAACCGTCCCTGCAGCAGCTGGAGAGGCTGGCCGACTCCCTGAACGTCAGCTCCAAGCACCTGATCGAGCACAGTCTGCGGGACAGCGCCATCGGCGAGAAGATCAGGGCCCTCAGGGAGGAGGCGGGCATGTCGCAGGTGAGGCTGGCCGATGCCGCCCAGGTGTCAGCCGGCCTGATCAGCCAGATAGAGAAAAACATGACGCGCCCGTCCCTGGAGACGCTCGAAAGAATCGCCCGCTGTTTCCAGGTAGAGCCTTCCTCACTGATCGCCGATGCCGGCGATCAGGCGAGCAAACCGCCGGAATACGACGCGGAATTGGCAGCCCAGTTAAAAGACCCCAAAATTCAATCGATCATCAAAGTGGTGAGCACTTTTGAACAGGACGAACTGGTCTTCCTGCTCAATTTCCTGGATTTCTTCAAAAAGAACCGTCATGTACTTTTCTAAGTTATAACCGGGGTCCGGAGGCCACAGGATGACAAAGTTGCGGGTGAACGCAGGGGCTTGCGGTTATAAGGCAGTCCTGATCACAGAGCAGATGGAAAATAAGCGGGTGCGCATCAGGATCATCTCAGCCTGCCGCATGCTGCAGCTGTTCAACGAGCGATTGCAGGTGGTGGACTGGACGAAGGGGGTTTTTGACCGGTTCTGCGATTCCCTCGTCTACAAAACGGCGCACGGGACGATCACCCATATCGATTGCCCGATACCCATGGCCGTGATCAAGGCGATTCAGGTAGAGATCAGCGGCGCCGTTCCCAAAGATGTCGTATTGAAGTTTGAGCATAACGAGCGAACAGACAGGCCTAAAAACCCGTCCCCGCAGCCCTGAACCCGGTAAGCCCAGCAAGAAAACAGGCCGGGAGCATTGACACGCTCCCGGCCTGTTTGGCATCCAGGCTACTTCCAATAATCCAGCCCCAGGCCGGAGAGAACCCTCACCGCCTGGTCGTACACCTGAAGATACTCCTCGGTAGGCGCCAGGTTGACCACATCGTAGCACTGATCGAAAGGTTTTCCTTTGGGGGCGGTTTTATAGTTTTTCTCATAGAGGGCGACCAGCTGGTCCAGGATCTGATTGACCTTGCCTGTTTCCATGCCGGCAACCGCCCTGGCGGCCTCCGCCATCATCCTGGCTTCCATCCCGGTGGTGTAATCGGTGGCGACGCCCTTGGCCGAGGCGACGCCCGAGAGGATCTCCCGGCCGCTGGCGGTGTCGGTGATCGCCTGAGCCGCAGTCTCCAGGAGGCACATCTCCGTGCAGGGACCGGCCAGGGTGTAGTACTGGTTGCCAAGCAGGAGGCCGGTGTTGGCCTCGATGGCCATGGCGCAGTGGCCGGCCACGGCCAGGGGCTCCCTGGCGGTAGTGATCCCCCAACGGACATGGATCGGCCCGTCCAGGTGCCAGGTGGCCTGCGTCATCACAAAAGCGTTCAGGGTGGTGGCCACGTCGACGATGGTGGTCTCTTCCAGACCGCCGGCATAGCCGCCAAAGATCGGCATCTGTTCACACATGATGATATCTCCGGCCAGAACATAATGAGCGCAGAAGGTCAACGCACCTACGTCGATCTTCAGCTCATTTAGCTGGGATATCTCATGGCTGTCAGATGGCCGCATGCCTCCGGGGAAGTCTGCCGCAATCACCCCGGCGGCTGAGAGCGAGGTCTCGTTCCCCTACAACCCCATCCCCGAACGCCCGGCTCTGGTCATGGCCGCCCGGATCAGGATCGCCTCCGATTTGACGGCAGCGATCTCCCAGGGGCTGTTGGGAACCGGATCATGGCCGTTGATCGTCTGCAGCACCCCGTCCACGATCGTATCGACCAGAGGCTCCTGGGCGTA
>JAHFCR010000008.1:13294-77002 GCA_023249405.1 Peptococcaceae bacterium
GCCAGCAGTTCCCTGACCCGGGTGATCGCCTCGGAGGCATTGCCGGCATAACCGTCTGCCCCGATCTTGGCCACCCATTCCGCGGAAACGGGAGCGCCGCCGAACAGGCACTTGAACCGGTCCCTGATCCCCTCCTCCACCAATATCTTGATGATGTCGCGCATGGCCGGCATCGTGGTGGTCATCAGGGCCGAGCCGGCAATGATGTCTACCTGCAGCTCCTTGGCCTTGGCCACGACCTCTTCCACGGGAACATCGCGCCCCAGGTCGATCACCTGGTATCCGGAGGCCGAGAGCATGGTCTTGACAATGTTCTTGCCCACGTCATGGATATCGCCCTGCACGGTATGGATGAGGATCTTGCCCAGGTAGCTCTTGTCCTTATTTTCCTGCGATATATTGGTGGTGAGAATGGCAACCGCTGCCTCGAAGGCGTCCGAGGCCAACAGGATCTGCGGTACGAAGATCTCCCCATCGTCGAAGAGATCGCTGATGGTGCCCATGCCCTTGGATAGCCCGGATTGAATGGCGTCAAGCGGTCCGATCCCCGCCTCCAGGGCCTCGGTTGCCGCCTGTCTGGCCAAATCTTCGTCGAATTCCTCGATCGCCTGCTGCAGCTTGGCAAAAATGGCATCATGGCTCATTGTTATCACCTCCTTGCTGCTGTGACCTGGCTGCTGCAACCATTGCCAACAGGTTGCCGGTCGGAGTATCCGGAGCGATTGCGCATCCGGGAGAGACGATGCCGATACCGGCGCCGACAGCCTGTCTTACTGCCGCATTTACGGATTCCGGGTCTGCCTGGCATAGCACCTTGACCGGGTCGATGTTGCCGATGATCGGGGTGGTGATCCCCTCGTCCTGGAAGCGTTTCCGGACCGCGGCGACATCGACCCGGTGTTCGACACTGATGGCCGCGGCGCCGGTACGGGCGATCTCCGGCATGATCGGATCGACCGCGCCGCAGATATGGACGATCACCGGCGCCGGAATCTGCGCAAACTGCCTCTGCTCATATGGCGCCACCAGTTCCCGGTAGATTTTCGGGCTGATCATGTCCATGGAGGCCATCATGTCCTCCACCACGATGATATCGGCGCCGGCTTCGAGCAGAGCCTTTGCCAGCAGCGTTCCCACCTTTTCTCCGGCTTCGATGTACGGGCGCACGGCAGCAGGGTTCTTGTAGCTGGTCTTCAGCATCGGCGGAGTCCCGAGCAGGCTGGTGGCAATGCTGAAGGGCCCGGTGATCCCCGCCATCACAGCGATCTCGCCTCCCAGCCTCGCCTTGAGAATGCGAACAGCCTGCAGCAACCCCGGAATACAGCCTCGCTCCAGAAAGTCCTCCGGGATCAGGACCTCTTCGCCAATCTTGTAGGGGTGGATGTCGATGCTGGGAATGATGTTCCGCCCGCCCTTTTTCAGAACTGCGCCCAACACTTCGGCCTCGTTGGTCTGGCAGAAGGGCACCCTCACGGCGTCGAACCCCAGGGCCTCATAACCGCCGGCGGCCAGATCGGCCATCTTCCGGCCGTCGCCGTGAGCCTCGGGCCAGTAAGCGTCAAACCTGTCCATCTGTTCGTAGGTGGCGTGCTGGCACACGCTCAACACCGGCACACGCCCGGTTTGTTCGCCTTTAAGCGCCGCCAAAACCAGATCTCGAGATGTCATCGTTCCTATCATGGCCTCCTATTGTTTAAATAGTCACTGAAAAACAAAAAACGCCCAAATGCTGAACATTTGAGCGTCTGCGCCCTGTATGCAACTCTTCCTCGAGTTGAAGGCCATCCCCCGGTGAGGGTGGAACAGCCTTTAGCGGCACTTCCTCGTACCGTTGCCATAATCATACCCGCATTTATTTTTTTACGCAAGATTATTTTAATATTAGTAAATTTAATTTTGAACTATATGTAAACGTTACTGTCAGTGGATCGCAGCGCTTTTTCCAATTTATCTGCACGATCTACGGTTCATAACAAGATAATAATATACTGTATACATGAATGTGGAGGATGGCCGTTGATATGACGCACTGATAGTGATATCAGCCGATAATAGTGGCTATATCCGCTTTATATCTCATTTATCTTAAATAATGACTCGAACTGCTGTTGACAATTCCCCCCTTGACATAGTTTAAACTGTTGGTTAAAATTTTAACAAATATCAGCATGCAAAGCCGCATGCATAAGCGACGACGCTTTGAGGATCAGGCATTCTTACTCAGGGCGTTTTTTTATTTTTTATCACCTGCTGCAGTAACTTTAGTAACGGTTAATACTGCTTTTGACTTGGTAGCGGGTCAGGCCGGTTTCAATCGCAGGCAGAACGCCCAAATCAGTAAACAACAGATGAGGAGGCAGGCAAATGGCGACCGAGGATCGAACCAGGGAGCTGTTCGAGGCATTGAAGCAGGGAGTGATCGACTTCGACGAGGATGCGGTCAGAGAGACCGCCCAACAGGTGCTCGCTGAAGGAGTGGACCCGTACAGGGCGGTTTTTGAGGGTATGCTCGACGGCATGAGCGAGGTGGGCCGGCTCTATGAGGAGCAGGAGTATTTCGTGCCGGAGATGTTGATGTGCGCCGACGCCCTTTACGCCGGACTGGATATTCTCAAACCGCACATGCCCAAGAACGGGGGCAAGGCCAGGGGGACGGTGGTCATGGGCGTCGTCCAGGGAGACGTCCATGATATCGGGAAGAATATCGTCAAGATGATGTTCGATGTGGCCGGCTTTGAGGTCCACGATCTGGGGCGGGACGTGCCCCTGGAAAAATTCGTCGAGGAGCAATTGAACACCAACTCCGATCTGGTCTGCCTGTCGGCGATGATGACCACCACCATGATCGGCATGAAAGAGGTCATCTCCGCCATCAAAGCCAAGAATCCCAACTGCAGGATCATGATCGGCGGCGCCCCGGTCTCCGAGGCGATCGCTGAAAAGTGGGGCGCCGACGGCTACGCCAAGGATGCCAACAATGCTCTTAAGGATGCGCTCCGGATGATCCAGTCGCTGAAGGAAATCTGATTGGCTGGCCAGGGAAACCCGAGGAGGATGCAGCATGCATCATAACGTGATCTTCCAACCGTCAGGCCGCAGGGGCAGTGTCGCTTCCGGGATAACACTCCTCCAGGCCGCCCATGAACTCGGAGTCGATATCGAGGCGCCCTGCGGGGCCACCCAGGTCTGTGGCAAGTGCAAGGTAAAGATCGAGACCGGCTATTTCGAGAAGTTCAACATGGATTCCCAACTGGACCACCTGTCCCCCCTGACCACAGAGGAGACAGACATACTGGAGGAGGGCGAACTGCGGGAGAACTACCGGCTGTCCTGCTGCACCACGGTGCTCGGAGACCTCCTGGTGTTCGTGCCTGAGGAGAGCCGCGGCGCCGACCAGGTGGTGCTGGAAACGGGAGTGGCGCGCCACTTCAAGGTAGACCCCGCCCTGCGCAGCTACTACGTGGAGATGCAGGCGCCCACCCTCGAGGACCAGCGCAGCGACCTGCAGCGGCTGCAGGATGCCCTGGAGGAGAGCCATGGCCTGCAAGGCCTGACCATAGATTATTTTGTGCTGACCGAACTGCCGAACATCCTGCGCCGGGGCCAGTGGAAAACGACGGTGGGAGTGCTCCATGACCGGGAGATCCTCTGCGTAAAACCCGGCCTGGATGAGAAATTATACGGCATCGGCATCGACGTGGGCACCACGACGGTAGCGGCCTACCTCTGCGACCTGGGCAGCGGCGCCGTCCTGGCCAGGGATTCCATGATGAACCCGCAGGTTCGCTACGGAGAGGATGTGCTGTCCCGGATCACCTATGCCATGACCAACGAGGACGGGCGCCAGAAACTGCACCGAACGATCATCGAGGGGCTGAACGCCCTGATCGGGCGCATGGCGGAGACGGCCGGCCTGGCCTGGCAGGAGGTGCACCTGATCACCCTGGTCTTCAACACGGCCATGCACCACTGCCTGTTGAACATCGAGCCCAGCTATCTCGGCCGCTCGCCGTTCGCTGCCGCCATCAAGGAGTCGTTCGAGGTCAAGGCCCGCGACCTCGGCCTGCAGGTCGCCAGATCGGGCGTTGTTCATGTGCTGCCTGTGGAATCCGGTTTTGTGGGGCCCGACAACGTTTCCGTGCTGATCGCCGAGGAGCCGCATCACCAGGAGGAGGAGATCCGGCTGATCATCGACATCGGCACCAACGGAGAGATCGACCTGGGAAACAAACACAAGCTGCTCTCCACCTCCTGCGCCACCGGCCCCGCCCTGGAGGGCGCCCAGATCAAATTCGGCATGAGGGCCGCCCCGGGCGCCATCGAGCGGATCAGGGTCGACCCGCAGACCCTGGAGTGCACCTACAGGGTGATCGGCAGCGACCGGTGGTACGGACGGGGCGCCAACTCGGGCGCCAAGGGGATCTGCGGCTCCGGGATCATCGACATGGTGGCGGAGATCTTCAAGGCGGGAATCATCGACAGGACCGGACGCTTCAGCAAAAAGCTGCAATCCGACCGCCTCCGCAAGGACGAGAACGGACGGCCGGAATACATCCTGGTGTTTGCAGAGGATACCGGCATCAACCGGGACATCACGGCCACACAGGGAGATGTCCGGGCGGTGCAGCTGGCCAAGGCGGCCCTCTATGCCGGAGCCAAGCTGCTGATGCGGCGGCTCGGCGTCAGCAAGATCGACCGGGTCACCCTGGCGGGAGCCTTCGGCAGCTACATCGACCGGGAGTCGTCGCTGGTGATCGGCATGTTTCCGGACTGCGGCCTGGACCGGGTGCAGGCCGTGGGCAATGCCGCCGGCGACGGCGCCCAGCTGGCGCTGCTCAACCGGGAGAAGATGGCCGAGGCCAGCGTGGTCGCCGCCGGGGTAGAATTTGTGGAGACGGCCACGGAACCGGATTTTCAGCAGCACTTCGCCGAGGCCATGATGCTGCCGCACGCGGTCGACCGCTTCCCCAGCATCCAGGCGATATTGGACCGGATACCGGTCAGCGATAGTTTACAATCAACCAGAAACAGGGGTGTCTAACGTGTTCAGTCTGAACCGTGAACAAAAAATATGCCAGATCGGCAATCTGAGGGTCGGCGGCCAGTACGGCGAGAATCCCCCGCTGCTGATCGCCTCGATGTTCCAAAAGGGAGACCAGATCCTGGACAGCCGCAAGGAAGGCCGGTTTGATCAGGACAAGGCCGCAGAGTATGTGCGGAGGCAGGAGCAGCTGTCACAGGAGACCGGCATTCCTTCACTGGTGGCGATGGTGGCCAATTCAGCGGAGGAGATGGCGCGGTACATCGACTGGTTTACCAGCATCAGCGACCAGCCCTTCGGGATCGACATGTGGATGCAGGATAAAAGGCTGGAGGCGGCGGAGTATGCCGCAAAAAAGGGGCTCCAGGAACGGTTGCTCTACAACAGCATCACGCCCTGGGACCAGGATATCCGCGGCCAGATCATCCGGCTGAAAGAACTGGGCATCAAGCACGCCGTGGTGCAGGCCTTCGAGGAGGCCGACCCCACCCCCCGGGGCCGGTTGACCTGCTTAAACCGCCTGCTGGATCTGATCGCCGAGGGAGGGTTCGCCTCGGTGCTGATCGATACCTCGGTGATGAACCTGCCGGCGATCGCCTTCTCCGGGATCGCCAACCGGATCGTCAAGGAGGCCACCGGCCTGCCCTGCGGTCTGGCCAGTTCGAACGGCACCTACATGTGGAAGGAAGCGCGCCGCCTGTTCGGGGCTGAAGGCTTCGCCGCCATGAATACTTCGGCGCAGGCCTGCTCCGCCCTGCTGTGGTCCGACTTCATCTTCTACGGCCCGATCGCGGCCGCTCCCAAAATTTTTCCGGCGCTGGTATCAGCCTCGGTAATGGCGGCCACCCTCAGGTATCACGAGACCGGAGCACTGCCGGCGGACGACAGCAATCCGCTCCACCGGTATTTCAGCGATTTTGTACAGAAGTTGCATACGGCACAAGCCTAGGAGGATGAGAAAATGAACTCTAGAGAGAGAGTGCTGGAGATGCTGCAGGGCCGGCAGGTAGACCGCATACCCTGCTACAGCGGGATGGGAAACGTGACCCTGGCAGGGCTGGAGCAATACGGGTACCGGTTCTGCGACGTGCACAGCAACGCCGGGATGATGGCGGATGCCGCCGCCTCTTCCTACAAACTGTTCGGCTACGAGTGCGCCGTGGCCCCCTTCGACCTGTGCGTGGAGGCGGAGGCGGTCGGCTGCAGTATCAATGATTACGAAGCAGTGAACGCCATCCTGTACCCGACGATCAGGGAGAAGATCAGCGAGGACCTGGACCAATTGCTCGCCTATCCCCTGCCGGCCGACGTGGCCTCGAGAGGCAGGGTGCCCCTGGTCTGCGAGGCGCTCCGGTTGCTGCGGCAGGATATCGGGGCGGAGGTGGCGATCGGCGCCTACGTGCTGGGTCCGTATACCCTGGCCGGGCAGCTGACCGACCTGGACAAACTGTTCAAACTGACCTACAAAAAGCCGGACCTGGTCAATGCCGTGCTGGACCGCCTGGCCGACGTCACCATCGCCGTGGCCGGGGCCTACCGCGCCGCCGGAGCAGACTACCTCTGCATCCGGGAGATGGGAGCGACCACCGATGTCCTGGGTCCCAGACTGTTCGACAAAACGATCTCCCCGCACCTGAAAAAGGTCAGCGCCGCCTGCGGGAACTTCCCCACCATCCTGCACATCTGCGGGGGCACCAACAAGATCGTGAAGGAGATGCACGGAGTCGGGTGCAGCGCCATTTCAGTGGAGGCCAAGAACGACCTCCACAAGAGCCGGGCGGATATCGGGCAGGAGGCGCTGATCTTCGGCAACGTCGACTCCTATAACGTGCTCGCCAACGGCAGCCCGGAGGAGGTCGAGCAGTCAGTGCTGCGCTCGATCGAAGGAGGCGTCGATGCGGTCTGGCCGAGCTGCGATATCTGGCCGACCGCTCCTCTGGCCAACCTGACGGCCATGGTAGAGACCGTCAAAAAGTATGGTCTCGAAAAGTGGGTACGCAGGGCCGTATAGCAGCGATCAGGCGATCGTGGGAACGGCTCTCGCAGCACCCGGCAGCTGACGATCAAGAGAGCCGTTCCCCTGCCATGACCGCGCCCTGTCCCCTGATCTGTCAACAGGAGGCGCCCGTCATGATCAATTTCCCTCTGCTCAGAAAGGGCTGCGATGGCAGGTATGTCGACTCCGATGACCTGAAGTTCACGGTCAGGGAATGGGGCGCCACGCTGGTCGGTTTCGGTGACGTGGGGACCGGCCTGGCGCCCGAATTCTACCAGATACCGACCGCCATCTCCATCGCCATCAAACACCCCGCCGGAGGCGGAGCGCGCCAGGCGGGCTCACTGAGGGCCTATTCCAACCAGTTTGAAGACGTGGATGAACTCCTGGAATCGATCCAGGCCCGGGTGGCCACCCTGCTCAAATCCAGAGGCTGGCGCACCCTGATCATCCCGCCCGACTCGGCCAGGGCGGATGGCCGCTTCGTATCCATCCTGTATTCGCTGTTTCCGCATAAAACAGCCGCCACCTGCTCGGGGCTGGGGTGGATCGGCAAGAGCGGATTGCTGGTGACCCCCGAATTCGGGCCCAGGCTGAGCTGGGGAACGGTCCTGACCGACGCCCCCCTGGAGGTATGCGGCAACCCCTATACGGAAAGCAAGTGCGGCAGTTGCCGCCGGTGTGTCCGGGCCTGCCCCGCCTCCGCCATCAGAGACCTCCTCTGGAAACGCAGCGCCACCACCTCTCTCTTCATCGATGTCAATGCCTGCGCCGATTACCTGAAGTATTCCGCCCGGTATTTTCACAAATACATCTGCGGCCTGTGCATTCTGGCCTGCCCCCTCGGGGCAACCGGACGGACCCCGGCAGCGGAATAAGGACGCATCGGGCACCCCCGCAGCCACAATCAGCCAGACCTGACCGGCAAAGGATTGTGCCGCCCCGGCATTTCTGTCTGCGCTGTCGGATCAACTACAGCCCGATGAGCTGATACTGATCGCAACAGCCATGGGCCGCTGCACCGCCCGATATCTTCTCTAAAGTCAAAGTGCGGATTTATCCCGTCCCCATCCTGCCTCTCCTGGTCGTCACCCTAGTGAGCCGCTGGTCCACTTTTAATTTGCTCTTTGATCGCGGGGCGTCTATACTTTTGTCTTGGAAATACAATTCATCGCCACGGCAGCCCTCATTGCCGGAGGCATACCGCCAGGCCGGAATCAAGCAATCACCAAAGAGAGGAAAAACGGTGCATCTTCCGATCAACATTTCAGACCTGATTGCAGCCATAGCAATGCTGGCAGATACGATCGGAGAGGGATTTGCCGCCCTGGCCATGGGTTTTGCAGCGTTGCCCACCGGCCTGGGCTTCATCCTGGCCGGGCTGCTGGTCTTCGGGCTCAACTCCGTGGCCGTGTTATCCTTCCAGGTCGAATCGCTCACCGTGGTCTCCCGGATCGCCGCCCGGGACTGGCGCAAAATGTGCCTGATAACGCTGCTGGCCGGATTGCTCGGGGCCTTGATGGGGTTTTGCGGAGCCTTCGGAGCGATCGCCAGGTTTATCGAGGGGCCGATCTTGTCGGGGATGATGGTCTGTGTCGGCATCATCCTCTGTTTTGTAGCAGTGGACATGTTCAGGGAGAATAGGGTGGTCGGAGGGACGTCGATCGCCCTGTCGCTGGTCACCTACCTGGCGCCCTGCTGATGCTGCTGATGGGCATCATCCTGCTCTCCGGTTTGCTGCCGCGGCTGGCCAGATACAACCCCGCCGCCTCCATCGCCGGCTTTCTGCTGGTCATCGGCACCGCCCTGGCGATACCGGCAAACCTCGGCGGCGTCATCACTCCGGCAGACAGCATCAGCGGACCGGCGGCGATCGTGGTCACGACCACCACCTCAGATCCCTTCCTGGGCATCGTCGCCGGCGTCGTGGTGAGAACGGCGATGCGCCTGCTGGCAGGGATCTGAGGGTGCAAGAACCGCTTTGCCGTGTCCACGGTCTCCAATGCGGAACGCAAGCAGATGCTGCCTGAAATCAGGGAGTTCGCCAACGACAACGCTTGAACATCCCCCAGATCGATTCAGGCTCCGGAGCCAATACCCCTGGAGCCTGTTATTTTTCAGGTCACCTGCCATAGAAGAATGGGAGAAAAGGTAAGATTTTTGAAACTGCCGGCTGAAGAGAATTGGAATTATATTGGCGGGGAGTCCGGGAGTCACACCCGGCTGCATGGATTTAGAGTCCATGTGATCCTGCCGATCCACCCCCCGCATAGTCAACTTCATTTTATCCGATAGCTAACCGCAAGTCTCGCTTTATCTTTTACTGACGGCCAGCGCCAGCATGGCGGCCACCCCGATCTGCAGCGGGTCATAGAGCACCCGGTCCTGCATGGAGGCATGGGCGGGGGCGGTCAAGCCCAGGGGAACCCCCGGGGCGGCCACCAGGGCCCCCGGCTGCAAGTCACCCGGACCGATAAATGACCCCTGGGGAGTCGCCTCCACAATGTAGCGGTGACCGGCCAGCGCCTGGTGAAGTTCCTGCTCGACAACAGCCCCGGCCGGGGCCGCGGCTTTCCGCGCCCGATCGATATCGATATCGTAGACAGCCGGATGGGCGCCGATCTCCTGCAGCATGGCCAGGGCGCCGCGCCCGACCGGACCCGCGCCCAGCACCAGCGCCGCTTTGTCCCGCAGTCCTCCGGCCATGGCATCCAGCGCCGCAGAGTAACCCCTGCCGGTGGCCTCGCCATTGTCGGCCAGGGCGCCGGAGCGCAGGTCGATCGCCACGAAGCGCAGTTCGTCGGCCATGAACAGGATCTCCGCTCCAGACTCCATCCCCTCGGCGATGCCGGCCACATCGGTCTGCCCGGTGATCACCGCCCGGCAGCCCAGATATGCCAAGATACCGCAGACAGACTGGGCGAAATACTCGATCAGGCCCTCTCCGGCGGTGATCGGCACCACGGCCGTCAGGCGGGATGCTGTGGCCGCGATCAGCGTCTGCTCTGCCATGCCTGCCGCCGCAGCGGCAATCTGCCGCAGGGTCAGCCCCGTCCGGCGAACCAGTGTGGCATCGTAGCCGTACAACTCCCGCTCGATATTCTCGACATCGCTCCTGACCAGCCGGGTCATTGGCAAAACCCTCTTTCCATGCTATACTTTCAGTTTTTAGTTTGCCGTCTCTGCGTTGCCTTCATACAATACTGTCTGCTGAAGCACGGCCTAGATGTTCAGGCGCGCCCCGTCCAGGTAGGAGAGGCTGCGTCCCGCCCGATGAATGTTCCGGTGCCCCTCGACGGCCACCGCCAGACGCTCCAGCCCAAAACCGATCCCCACCCAGGGATCGATGATCCCCCACTGTTGGTCCAGCCGGTGCGGGCCATAGGCCCCGGACCCCAGCTCCAGGTCGCCGGCAAGCACATCTATCGTCTCTCCATAGACTTCAGATTCGCTGGTTTCCAACCGGTAATCCTTAAAGCCGATCGCCCCCATCGCCAGATCCGCCAGTTCTTGCAGCCTGGATTGCTGCCTGCCCTCCAGGTCGTCTATCTCCACCAGGTTCAGCATGGTGAACTCGTTGAGATGCAATGCTCCCTGGGATTCCTTGCGGAAGCAGGGCCCCACCTCGAAGATCCGCATCGGCTTGCCCCACAGCCGCACCAGATCCCGCATCAGGTGATAGAGATTGGGGGCCAGCATCGGACGCAGGCACTTGTCTTCTTCAACCCAGAAGACCTGCCTGGTGAGAGGATGGTCACGGGTGATCGTCATCTTGGCCAGCATGCCCCTGGATAGCAAAATGGGCGTGACCACCTGTACAAAACCGGCGGCAGTGAGTCCGTCGATCAGGCTGCTCTCCAAACGGCAGGTCAAAGGCCGCCGGGTGGTATTCTTGAGCGACTGCAGATGCTCTTTATGCCGCTCCGCCAACTGCCGTTCGCTCTGGCGATAGGATTGATCCCGCTCCCCGGCATCGGCGAAAACCCGGTCGAGCAGATTCTCCTTGGCGTTCAGTTCACTCAATCGCTGCCTCTGTGAAATTGTCCAGGATAAGCCCACTAGCCACACCGCCAGTCGTTTTTTTAGTCTGAAGCAATTGCAGCGGTACCGATTTTACTGCTTTTTTCCGGTTCCAGCTGCGAGCCATAATGCTGAGTGAAATGTGTCGTGCTGTACTTTTCCAGCTTCCAGTCCGGAATGTGGCAGGCGCTGCAGGCGCCCGCCGTCAGCTTGTTGCGCAGCCACCGGGCGGCCCGGCTGTGTTTGGAGTTGTGCACCAGGAAGGTCTTGTTGCAGTGGGTGGTCAATTCCGCATAATCCCCTTTTTCCACGAAGGATTTGACCCCGTGCAGCAGCCCGGTGCGCGACGGCCATAGCTTGATCTTGGCCACCAGCCGGAAAAAATCGACCCGCTTCCGGTAATAGCGCTTGGTTATTTTGGTCTCGCTCATCTCTGACCCCTGCTTCCGTTAATGGTAGCTCGGCTTGAAGATGGCCCGGGCTTAATCATATCAGGATGGCTCATCTAAAGCAAAGGTTGGCGGCGGCAGGTGATTCTGGCGGCAGATGTCCCCGATCGTTTCCCGTCGCCTCCCCCAGGCCTCAGCCGCTCTGTCAGCTTGGAAGATCAGCGTTGCAGCCCAACATTCGGCGCCCGGCGCATAATCCGTGATCGCCTCGTCCGCCCCGAAGAAACCGGGCAACAGCCGCAAGGGGCCGGCGGCGGCGATGGCGTGCTCCCCCGGGAAGGACAATCTGCCCTGCGCCACCAGGATATGCTCGTAGATCACCGTCCGGGGGTCAGTCCGCGGTAAGCCGGCGGGCAGTTGGTGATGAACAAAAAGATCGCGGAGCAGGGTCAGCATGTTGACACCGGTGGAGTTGTAGACAGTGGCGGGCGTCTGGCTGGGCAGGCGGGCGTCGATCTCCAGCACCTTCAGCACCCCGCCGTGATCGATCACCTCCACGTCCATGATTCCGTTTAAGTTGATCAGGCCGGCGATCCTGGCCGCCAGGGCCTGAAACTCCGCCACCCTGACGGGCGGCAGCTTGGTCGGGGCGGTGACGCCCCGGCAGTCATAATCCGCATCCATCTCCAGGTCGGTCACCTGCAGGGGGAGATAATGGCCGTCGCAGCCGAGCACCTCGATCGAGTAAGAGTCCCCCTGTAGAAATTCCTGGATCACCCACTGCTCTGCCTGGATTCCCTCATCGGCCAGCAACCGCTCGATCTCCACGGGCTGTTCCAGCAGGCGCACGCCCCTGCTGCCGCTGGATTCCGAAGGCTTGGCGATCACCGGCAGGCTGCAGTCGGGCCAGTAGCGCGGCGCCGGAATGCCTCGCCCCGCAAACAGGGCGTCTGACATCTGCTTGGAGGAGGTGATCGCATAAGCGGCGGCATCATGGGCCAGGGGCGCACCGACGCCTCTGGCGGCCTGCTCCAAACGGTGCAGCGCCTCCTGGTTCTCCAGCGCCGGCACCACGAAGTCGGCCTGTTGCAGCAGGTGTTCCAGCGCCTGGCTGTCTTCCAGCAGATCCAGCCTGACAAAGCGGTCGCACAGGCCGGAGGCGGGCGCAGACTCCCTCCTGTCGATCAGGGTGGTCTCCCACCCGGCTTTTCCGGCCAGGTAGGCGGCCTCGGACCCCTGCAAGCCCCCTCCGGCCACCACGATCCTCATATCGCCGGCACCAGCCTGTCGGCATTCTGCCTCGCTAATTGGCGCTTCTCCGCTGTCACCCAATCCCGGTAGCGCCCCGGCGCCACAGGCTCCAGACCCAACTGTTCCAGGATGGGGAGTATCCCCGCCACGGTGCGGCAACCGTCATCGATGTCCCTGGTGCTCTGGGCCACCCCGGCCAGCCCCTGACGGGGCGGAATCAGGGAGGTGACTACATTCGCCCCGGCATTCAGCCTGGCTTGCAGACCGGCCGACCCGTCGATGTCGAGGGAGGCCGGGATCAACCGGTCCGGGAAGAGCAGGCGCATCACGGCGATCACCTTCAGCTCCTCACTCCGGTCCGGAGTGGGCCAGATCTCCATCGGCGTGCCCGCCTGCGGCACGAAGCTCATCACCCGCACCTGCTGCGCCCCGATCAGCTCCATACTTTCAAAAGAGTCGACAACATCATGGGCGGTCTCTCCCACTCCCTTGAGAATCCCCTCCTCCACCAGCAGGCCGTGCCGGAGGGCTTGAAGCTTGGCTTCCCATCTCTCGTCGATGCTCTGATCCAGTCTCAAGCGCTGGAACAACGCCCGGTTATGCGTTTCCTGGTAGCAGGCGTACCAATCAGCGCCCGCTGCCGCCAACTGTTTCAGCGCCGCTGCGGTCACGACCCCCGGGGAGACCATCACCGGCAGTTCGAACCGCCTTTTGATCTCACCGACCAGGTTCGCCAGCGGCTCATATCCATCCGGTTGTTCCAGACAGGGAGCGTCCTCACCGGAGGTCAGATCGATCAGGTGCACCCCGGATGAGGCCAGACTGCCGGCTATGTCCAGGATCTCGCCGGAGGTCTTGCGATAGCGCGGGCTCTGGAGATTCGACCGGCGGTAATAGCAAAAAGTGCAGTCGTTGCGGCACCAGGTGGAAAAATAGATAAAGCCGTAGAGAAAGATCTGGTCATGAAAATGCCGGCTCCTGAGGGCGCGGGCCGCCTCAAAGATCGCCTCCGCCTCTTCTTCCCCCGCTTCCAGCAAGGAGACGATCTCGCCCCTGGATAATGCCTGCTGCTGTTCGGCCTTGCTCAGCACCCGCTCCAGATTGATCAAGGACCCCACCCGCCATACGCCTCCTGATTACTTCTACTCATATTCGTCGTTTACTTTATTTAAATGACGATCATTATCGTTATGGTATCCTCGCTTTGGTTCTCTAGCTCCGAAGAACGGATCAATCCTGGCTGAAAAGAGCGGCCAGTTCAGCCGGGGTATCCGCCAGGTAGTCCGGGCAGCCCTCTCCGAGCTTGGCGGAGGTATGCCAGCCCCAGGTGACGCCCACGGTCAGCGCTCCTGCCTGGCGCCCCTCCAGCATGTCCCCCTTGGTGTCCCCCACGTAATAGGCGGCCAGGCCGGGGTGCCTGGCCATCACCCCGGTGATCTTCCTGATCTTGCTCTTTTCCTGCTCGGCGCCGATCACGTCGGCGACGCAGCGCACGCCGCTGCGCTCCAGCACGGCCATTGTCGGCGCCATCAGGTTGGAGGTAATGATGATCACCGCGTTCCGGACGGCGATCGCCTCCAGGGCCGCAGCCATCCCCGGGAACAATTCCACTTCAGTGGTGGGCTCGATCTGCTCGTAATACTCCAGGATCCGGTCGATGGTGGCATTATCCACGCCGAGCCGTCCCATCGTCACGTAGACGTTGTCGTCAAACATGGCGATCGCCTCTTCCATACTGCCGATGATAAATCCACCCTGGCGGCAGGCCCGGATCCAGCCCTCCGTGAACTGCGCCAGCGAATCGACGATCACCCCGTCGTAGTCGAACATCACCAGTGACATCGCACTCTCCTTCTCCGGCCGGTTTGCGCCTGTTGCCGATACCGCCTAAAAAAGTGCCCCTACGATAAAGTGAGGGGGCGTAAAGGGAGGTAATAGTATATAAGCTAAGGTTAGAATGCGTTAGAATACAAATTTGTTGGCGCGATAGGCCTTCAGGTAGCGCATGCAGTAGTCGTCACGCCCGGCCAGGGTCTCGGCGGCGATCAGTCCGGCCATCATGTTCCTGTCCAGCGGATCGATGATCAGTCCGTCCAGGCCTCTGCTGATCGCCATGGTGGCGAAGACCGTGTTCAGATACTTGCGCCCGGGCAGCCCGAAGGAGATGTTGGACAGTCCGCACATGGTGTGCACTCCCTGGAACCGGGTCATGATCAGCTGGATGGCGTCGAGGAACTCGGACCCGAACCTGCCGTCGGTGGACACCGGCTGCACCAGGGGGTCGACATAGATGTTCTCCAGCGGCACGTTTTTCCGGGTCAGTCCCTCGATCAGCTTGTCGGCGATCTTCACCCGCGCCTCCGCCGTCTGGGGCATGCCCTCGTCGCTCATGCAGAGGGCGACTATTTTTAAGTCGGTGCCGGCCACCAGCGGCAGCAGCGCCTCATAGCGGGCATTTTCCAGGGAGATGGAGTTGATCATGGCCACACCCTTGTGCACTGCCAGGGCCTTTTCAATCGCCTTGGGGTCCGGGCTGTCGATACAGCAGGGACCGTCCACCGCAGACTGGACTGTTTTGACCAGCCACTCCAGGTAATCCCCCTCCTTGCCGACGAAGATCCCGGCGTTGACGTCGATATAGTCGGCGCCGGCCTCGTGCTCATCCAGGGCGACCTTCTTGATCGCCTCCGCATCCTGGGCCTCGATCACCGGGCCGATCACCTTGCGGCTGGCGTTGATCAGTTCTCCTACGATAACCATACAGCAACCTCCTGTTTTTATGTTTTGAGTTTAAGCGGAGAGTAGCCCGCGGGCAGTTTCTACGGCGCCCGGAGCATCCTCTCCGTAACCGTCGGCGCCGATCTTCCGGGCGTAGGCCGGAGTCACCGGAGCGCCGCCGACCATCGTCTTATAGCTCAGCCCCTGTTCACGGACTGTCTTGATCAGGGCTTCCATACCCGGCATGGTGGTAGTCAGCAGGGCCGACATGCAGATGATGTCCGCCTGCTTCTCCGCCGCCGCGGCCAGGAACTTGTCGGCGTCCACGTCCACGCCCAGGTCGATGACCTGGAATCCGGCCCCCTCCAGCATCATGGCCACCAGGTTCTTGCCGATGTCATGCAGGTCCCCCTTGACGGTTCCAATGACGATGGTGCCCTTGTTGCCGGAGTCGCCTTTGGCCAGGTGCGGCTTGAGCACATCCAGCCCGGCCTTCATGGCATGGGCCGCCTGCAGCATTTCGGGGACAAAGAACTCCCCCTCGGCAAAGAGACGGCCAACCTCATCCATGGCCGCGATCAGACCCTCGTTCAGGATCTTGGAGACATCACCACCAGCAGCGATCTCCTCTTTGACCAGTGACTCCACACGCTCCTGTTCCATTTCGATAACTGCATCGTAAATATCCTTTATCATTTCGGGCTATCCTCCTGCACATGTTTAGTTTAAACCTTCGAAGACCGATGCGTCTACTCGTACCAGCGGGCATCCCCGGGCACCAGCCCCGGGAAGTGGGCCCGGAGCTTCTTATCCAGCTCTGCCGGGAATTTTGCCGGGTTTTCCTTGCTGAGGATGCGCTTGGCCTCTTTCAGGGCACGGGCGTGGGCATCCGGACGCCCCTCATCCTCCCAGCGGCCGCGCATCTCGCGGGTGGCCACCTTGGGCAGGACGGCGGCAGTGCGCATGTTCTTCAGGGTATGCTTCTCGTCCATGTATGAGCCTCCCGGACCTACCTTGGCGATCAGGTCGAGGCACAGGTTCTCCTCGCTGAACTCCATGCCGCGCTTGATCCGCTTCAGCATCATGGAGATCTCGTTATCGATCACCATCTTGGCAAAGTCAAAGGCCATCAAGCTGCTCAGGAGACCGCCCATGTTGAACAGGTCGGCTCCCGCCAGCAGTGCCGCCGTGACGTTCATGCCGGTCTCGTAACCGGACTGGGCGTCATTGGAGTGGGCATTGGTCAGCCCGATATAGCCGCCTGACGGAACATTGTAGTAGCGGGCCATCTCGGTGTGCGCCATCTGCAAAATGCCGGTCTCGATGGCGCCGGGGGCATAGTTGCCGCTGCGCATATCGGCCACGGTCGACAGCACGGCGTAGATCAGCGGGGCGCCCGGACGGATCAACTGGATCAACGTGCTCAGCGCCAGGAATTCGGCGTTGCCGAGTGCCAGCGTTCCCATCAGGCTCATCGGAGAGGTCATACCGGCGTTGGGCACCACCGTGCCGTATACCGGCAACCCTTTTTCGGTCAGGTAGACCACCGACTCGGTGGACTCCACGTCCATGGTCAACGGGGAGACGACCGGACAGTAATGATGATTGATAAAGGGGCGCTCATAGTAAGCCTCTTTGCTGCCGGCAATGGTGGAGCCCAGGTCCAGCACCTGCTCCAGGTCACTGATGGCCGGTGTGTTGCTGCGCACCGGCTTCAGACAGTTCTTCAGGGCCGGGTAGAAGCGGGACAGGCTGAACATGCCAGCCGGCGCATCGTCCGCCAGGGTGGAGATGGAGAAGACGTCGAACCCCGGCAATTCATTGAACAGATAGGCGATGTTGGCGATGTCTCCGGAGGTGGCGCGCCGCTCCTCACCGGTGACCGGGTCGATGATGTTGGGGGCGGAGCTGCCGGTCACCACAATCGGCCGGTCGCCGGGAATTGTCCGGTCAAATTTCGGGTCGCGGGCGGTAAAGGTGTAGGTCGGAGGGTAAGACTGACGGCACGATTCCACGACCCGCCGCGGCAGCTTGACCAGGCCGGTGCTGGCATCGACGGAGCAGCCCCCCCTGGCGAAATAGTCCCGCGCCTTCTGATTGCGCACCAGCAGGCCGATCTTCTCCAGAATCTCCAGCGAGGCCTCGTGAACCCGTTCGATCTCCTGACGGGAGAAGTAATTGGTAAAATCCATGTTCTCACATTCCCTTCTTTTTGATGACATTTTAGTAATGCATCCGTGGCCGGTCCGGTTAGATCCGCTCCGCTATACCGGCAATCTCCCGGCGGTGGGCATCGATCCAGTTCATCAGCTTGACCTGGTGCGTCAGGTAGACCTGGTACTCGTATTCGTTCATGGTCGTATCGCCGTAATAGGCCCGCAGGCACCAGAAGATCAGGTACATGTTGCCGGCATCCAGTATGGTCACCAGGTGCTTCTTCTCCACCTCGTTCAGCGGGGCCAGCCCGCCCAGTTCCCGCAGCTTCTGCTGGTATGCCTTCAGAAAAATCTCACACTGGTCCAGCATCAGGGTGCCGTCCAGTTCGTCGATCCAGTTGCCGCAGAAATAGACCAGGCCGAGGCCGATGTCGAACATGCGCAGGTCGATCTTCGACCAGTCGAAGTCGAACAGCCCCACTACCTTGCCATCCTGGAACTTCTCGTTGCCAGGATGAAAATCGCAGTGTACCGGGATAAACGGCATCTGCGCCAGATCCTGCGGCGGGAACTGGATCCGTTTGATGGCGGCGAGGATGGAATCCAGGTTCTTCAGATAGTAGGAGTGGAAGCGGTTGCTGATATCGGTGGCGGCATACTCCTTGAAGATGGCGGGCAGGGTGGGAATCAGTTCCGCAATCTGGAGTTCGACCCGCTCCAGTCCGGCCGGGTCGAAGTTCCTGGCGCCGTTGTGAAAGGCGGCGAGCATCTCGGCGCTGCTGGCATATTCCTCGTCTGTCAGCAGATTGTCCACCCAGGTATACTTGTCCTCGCCCGGGAGGTACTCGTAGACAGCGAAGTAGCGATGCTCGTTCGAGCCCTGTCCGCCCCCCTCGGCGATCTTGACGAAGGTCTTGCCGCCCCGGGTCTTGAGCAGGTTGGCGGCGATGGAGAGCCCGTTTTCGATGGCAAACATGATCAGCTTATGCTCGAACAGGATCTCCTGCTCGACGATGCCGTCCTTGTATTTCCTGATAAAATACTCGTACCGCCGGCCGTCCTTTTCTGTATAAATGCCAAAGCTGCGGTTGACGTAACCCCCGAAGATCTCGTAGACTGCCGTCACTTTGCCGAGGTCGTAATTATTTTCGACTACCTCGACGATCTGATTTCTGAGCAGCGAGAAGTCCAGCGCCGTGAAGAAATCAGCGGCGATCGTCCGCAGCGTCTGGCTCTGTACCAACAGATTGGCCATCTGCGAAGAATCGAGCGGTTGCAGGTTTTGCATTTTGCTAGTATCCATAATGGCCTCCTTCATAAAGTGTCAAACCCGGTCCCAGATCACGATCAAGCCAGTCATGTTTATGCCCTGTCATGCTGCCGGTTTGTTGTTTTAACTGGAAACCCGAAGGTTCTCTCCGCCTTTTTTACCATTCCCCCTTTTCGGCAAGATATTTGTCTATAAATTTGTTTATTGCCAGAATTCCCGCCAGGCAGAATCTAAGGATCATCAATACGCATACAGTCAGATTGTTCAATAGTCAGCAGGGCCAAACCTCTGGACAATTTTGCTCACAGATGGCATATCTTGCGAAGTTACTGTCAGTGACTTTTTCTATCAGCAGCTGCGCTCTTGACAGGCCCCGGTATTGCCATGAGCGCTATCCCGGCCCCGAAATGTCGTTGATGGTCTGCGCCGGCTATGGCCCGATGTTCAACCCCGATAACAGCCGGCCGATAATTTTAAGCATTTCCTGCTCGGGAGCCATCTCGATCAGGAGGTCAAAAACCTGCTCCAGCAGCTTCTTTTCCGGAACGGCCAGCCCGACAGAACGATTCAACACCCGGTACTTGGTATCATTGGGCGGCGAATTACCTCTGCAACTCCTCATCATCGAATCTTGCCCGAACTATTACAGCTCAGTGATTCTGGCGCCGGTCGATCGACAGCAATCTCCGGCCCAGCTCTTCATAACCGGCGCCGGTCACGGCCGAAGTCAGGTAAAACGGCTGCTGCAGGCCGGCCTGTGCCAGCAACGAGACCGCTCTTTCAGGGTTGGCTTCCGGGAGATCGATCTTGGTGACCACCCCCACCACCGGCTTGGTAAAGACCTTGGTGAAGCCGGGAGGATAGATCGCCCGGGCCGCCTTGGCATCCTGCAAGGCCCAGATCTCCGACACCATGTGGCTGGCATCGATCAGCACGTGGTAGTAGCGGGGTATCTCCAGGTACTCCCCCGGGCAGTCGATGAAGGCCTCCGTGTAGGTCAGGACCTGGGTTTTGGGCGCCTTGCCGGTGTTATTGGACATGCGCATCTTGAGCGAGGTCTTGCCGGCGCCGACCCCGCCGATCAACAGGATTCTCCCGGCCATCAGCTTCTGGTCACTTCCGTGGAGGTGAAACCCAGGATGGTCACCAGGGTGGCCACGGCGGCCCTGATGGCAGTCTCCACATCCGCCACTGGTCCGGTGATGATCAGCGACCCCGTAAAGCGGTCGACAAAGCCGATCTCGATGTCCCCGGCCTTGGAGGCGGCATCAGCGGCGATGATCGCCGCCTCGCTGGGGGTGATGGTCATGATACCGATGGCGCCCTCATTGCCGATCCCCAGGCGCTCGTGGATGCCGCCCAGGGGATTGGGAATGATGTGAGCCATGGTCACCTGTTTGCCAGGCACATATTCCTGAATGATGCGTTGCTTTTCGGGCTTATCTTCGGACAAGCTTCCCCTCACCCCTCTGGACTATCTAAACAGCCCTCCGGCACTCAAGCAGGGCTGTCATTCGGATCGCCGGCATCCCGGACGCTCCCGGCCGCATCTTTAGAACCGGCAGGCATCCCTTCTTGATCGTTCCCGCTGCCCATATCATCCAGAGAGAACGGCAGCACTGAGACGACGATGTTCTTCTCGTGGAAGAGGGCGTTGGCGACAAAAATACTGGTGTTGTTGTGCAGCGCCAGGTCCCACCACTTGGTGACGATAAATTGCGGCAACAGCACCGTGATCATATCCCCCGGCCGGGAGGCGTGCTCCTCGGATTCAATGTACTCGATCAGCGGGCGAACCACCTCACGGTAGGGGGAATGCTTGATGATCAGCGGCACATCGGTGCCGAGTCTCGCCCATTTGTGGCGCAGCTTGTCGGCCTCGCCGATAAAGGTTTCCACATGAAAGGCCTCGACGTTGGCGCTGATGCTCTTGGCATAACGCAGGGCACTGACCACCATGGCGTTGAGGCTGTCGATCGGAACGATCACATGATGAGAATACTTGACCTCGAAGTTGATCCGGGACAATTCCTCATTGGGGATGTTCAGGCGGCAGGCCACGCTCTGGTAGTGGCGGTGAATGCCCAGCATTCCCAGGATGATCAGCGGTATTAACAGGACGACGATCCAGGCGCCCATCATAAACTTGGTAACGGCGATGATCAGCACGGCGACCAGAGTGACGGCGGCGCCCAATCCGTTGATGAAGGCCTTATAGTGCCAGTGCTCCCCCCTGAGACGCAGCCAGTGCACCAGCATCCCCGATTGCGACAGGGTGAACGAGGTGAATACGCCGACCGCGTAGAGCGGGATCAGCAGGTGGGTGTCCCCCCGAAAGATGACGATCAGGACCGACGCCAGTACGGCCAGCACCAGGATGCCGTTGGAGAAGTTCAACCGGTGGCCGCGCAGGGCCAGCTGCCGGGGGACATAGCGGTCCTGGGCGATCACCGACAGCAGGATCGGAAAGCCGGCAAAGGCGGTGTTGGCCGCCATCGCCAGGATCACGGCGGTAGTCGCCTGAATGACATAGAAGATCCAGCCTTTGCCGAAGACATCGAATGCCAGTTGAGCCGTGACCGTGATGTACGGATTGGGCACGGCCTGATAGACTCGGGCCAGCCAGGCCACGCCGAAGAAGGTCGCGAAAACGGACAGCCCGAGCAGCGCATAGGTGGCCTGCGCATGCTTGATGCTGGGACGCTCGAAGTTGGGTACGGCGTTGCTGACCGCCTCCACCCCGGTAACTGCAGCACAGCCGGAGGAGAAGGCCCTGAGAATCAGGAATACGAAAGCCGCCTGGTCCAGCGGAGTCAGCGATACCGGAGGCAGGTTGGGGATCAGGGTCTGCCCGGTAAAATGGCCGGTGGCAAACTTGATCATGCCGGCGATCACCAGGGCCATAATAGCCGCGATAAAAACGTAGGTGGGCAGGCTGAAGACCCGCGAGGACTCCCTGACACCCCGCAGGTTGCCGATCACCATCAGGGCAACTATCGCCAGAGAGATGACCACCCGGTCCGGGTAGAGGCCGGGAAAGGCCGAAGTGATGGCGGCAGTGCCGGCGGCGATGCTCACCGCCACAGTCAGCGTGTAATCGACCGCCAGTGAGGCCCCGGCGATCAGGCCGTAGTTCCGCCCCAGGTTTTCCGAGGCCACGATGTAGGCGCCGCCACCGTTCGGATAGGCCGCCACCGTCTGCCGGTAGGAAAAAACGAGGATGAACAAGAGCAAAACGATGATACCGGCGATGCGGGGCATCCAAAGATAGGAGGCGGCGCCGATCGCCGGCGCCAGGATATACAGCATCTCGTCCACGGCGTAGGCCACCGAGGAGATGGCATCGCTGGCCAGGATCGGCAAGCCCCACAACACGTTGTATTTTTCATCGCCCAACTGAGTGTTGGCGAGCTTCTCTCCAAGGAGCCAGCGCAGCAGTTGCCTGAACAAGGCCGCGTACCCCCATTCGTTTTCTAAAACAGACCAGAGAATAGATGCATTGAATCCGTCAACAGCCCGCCTGCTCAATTCAAACTGCAGATCAGACAGGGCTGGAAGGAAAGCTGCGCATAATCCGCAACATTATCCTCCCCGGCCAGTCTGAAAAGCTCTTAATGCACCGGCGCTGCCGGTTCCGCAAGTGCGAACCGGATTGCTTCATTAACCATGTTGCACAGATTGCGGCTATTTTACACTTTTTGAAGCGACATTTTCAAACAGCCTAATGACCCGCTGCCTTTGTCTGAAAAACCACGCTGTCGTTATCGATGCGGATCGCTTCAATATAGGAGTCGAAGTCCGGTTCGTTCATCAGGGCCACACAGCGGTTGAAGCGGTTCAGTCCATACGGCCAGTAATCCTCTCTTGGCTTGCCGGTGGCGATCTGCAGCAGCGCCCAGACTGACCACAGCACGTCGCACAGGAACTTGTGCATAACCACCAGGCCATACTGTTTCCTGGTTACTTTGCCGCCAAAATACTCACATAGAAAGATGCTCTCTTCCTCTTTGGTCAGGTTGTTCTCGATGCTGAAGTCGCCGAGGTCGAACATCGGGTCGTTCATTCCCGAATACTCCCAGTCAATCAGGTACATGCCGGTCTTGCTGACCAGGAAGTTCTCGGGCAGAGGGTCGTTGTGGCTCGGCACGAAAGCCTGGGGGCGCACCTGGAACAGCTGCTTGATCTCCTCGACCTTCCTGGTCAGGTTGTCATATCCGTCGAACAACTCGGCATTTTTCTGTTCCAGTAAATCATTATAACCGTCCGTGACCTTGATCGGGTCAAAGACGCTCAGGAACTCCCGGCCACAGGTATGGTACTTGTGGAAGATCCGGGCCGCCTGTTTTAAATTCTCCGCTTCCTTGAAGTCGGCTATATGCAGTGTCTGGCAATCGTCGACATACTTGCAGACCTGGTCGCCGGTGGCAACGTTGTAATAGATGATCGGGGCGTTGATATTCATCTCAGCCATCATGGAGGCGTTGTGCTGCTCGGCCTTGCGGTCGAGGTATTCGAGGGTGCCGTCGCCGGCCACCCTGAGGGCATAGGTGACGTTGTCCACGGTGACCTTGAAGTTGTAGTTGGTCAATCCGCCGGGCAGGGTCTCGATGTTGTTGATGCGGGCGTTCTTGTCAGCGAAGAAGGGTATCTCGCTGGTCATCTTGATCACCCTGGAGATCAGGCTCAGGCTGATCGGGCCGTCTACTACGATTGTCTCTTCCACCGCTCGTTGTCTCCTCCTATACTTGTGGTTGCCGATCGGCAACTTGACTGTACCCTTAGCGCTAAAAATGCGGCCCTACTTCGTTTTGATCCGGTTGTTGTTATTGTTCTGCCAGTTCAAGAAGTAGGGCTATATGTGGCATTTAACGGTCTTCAGCTGCTATTTGACGCTCAGGAGTTCCCGGCAGAGGTCGGTAGCTGCAGCGGCGTCCGGCGCAAAGCCATCGGCGCCGATCAGATCGGCAAATTCCTGGGAGATCGGCGCTCCGCCGACCACGATCTTGACCTTGTCGCGCAGCCCTTCCTCGACGATCAGGTCGATCGTCTCTTTCATAAACGGCATGGTGGTCGTCAGCAGGGCTGACAGCCCGACGATGTCCGGTTCGTGCTCGTCGATCGCATCCAAAAACTGCTCCGGGTCGATGTCGATACCCAGGTTGACCACTGTAAAGCCGGCGCTTTCCAGCATCATCGCCACCAGGTTTTTGCCGATATCGTGCAGGTCGCCCTTGACAGTGCCGATCAGGATCTTGCCGGAACTCGGCATATCGGCATCGGCGATCAGCGGCTTGACAATCTCCATGGCGGCGCTCATCGTCTTGGCCGACATCAGCACCTCCGGCACGAACATGTCGCAGGCCTTGAAACGGGCTCCCACCACGTTCATCCCGGCGATCAGCCCCTGGTTGATGATGTCGACCGGGCTCTTGCCATCCTCGATCAGGCTCTTGGTGGCGCTCTTCACCTGGTCAAACTGCCCTGTAATGACATACTGAGCAAGCTCTTGAAAACTTGCCATCGATCGTTCCTCCTCTGTGATTCGTGGTTGTAAGCGGTTCATAATCAGGGACTGGCAATCATCAGGTTGTTTCTGCCACAGCGCAGACCATAAGCACTCCCCGTGTCACCAGCCCCATATGAGTCTTGCCTACTTCTTCCTGCGGTCTCTCCTGGCCTTGGCCTTGATCTCCTTGGTCTCTTCTTCCGCTTCTGCCAGAACGGTTTTCAACTGCTTCTGGATCTCTTCGGGCAGCGGCTCCGGCTTGTAGCTGTCGATCAGGTCGATCGCCCTCTCATAGGACTTCTCGACCAGATCTTTGCCTCCCGCGGCCTTCCAGCCGTCACGGTTTCTACGGTCGATCAGGTCTGATTGCGACAGTTCCCGGAAATGCTTGAAAGTATGCTCGTGGCTGATGTACTCACCGCCGGCGCCTACCTGCTCGAGCACATCAAGAGCCATCCTCTCGTCATTGATCGGCATTCCCTTGACTGTGTGCATGATCATCCGCGCCATCTCGTTCTCCATCACGAGCATGGCATAGTCCCAGGTCAATCCGCCTTCGAGCATCCCCAGACCATAGATCATGTTGGCGCCTGCCAACGCTGGTAATAGAGCGGTCAGGGTGAACTCGTGAGCTGCCTGGGCGTCTGGCAATTTGCTGTCAGTCTACCCGCCGGCAACCCAGACCGGAATATGGTAGAACTGGGCCATCTTCGCCACTGCAGCGCTGAACAGGGCCAGTTCCGGCGTCCCCACGCAGGCCACTGTTGTCCGCAGGTCCATCATGGTGGTCGAAGTCCCATAGACCATCGGATGCCCCTTCTTGACCAGCTGTGACAGCACGAACATGCTGAGCTTCTCGGCGTTTTCCGTCACCAGCGTCCCTGCCAGGTTGACGCAGGTAGTGCCGCCGGCCAGTCCCATGGAGTTGATCTTGGCCGGAACACCGCAGCGGATCGCCTCGATCAGGGTGTCGGTGGCGCCCTTGGATTGCACCAGCGGGCTCACCGGGTCGGTGCTCTGGGAGAAGAGCGGGCGCGCCCTGAACTTGTCCTCCCCGCCGGAGACCGCATAGCCCATCTTGGCCACCGCCCGCATATTCTCCGGACGGTTCATCCCGATATAGGCGTGCTTGGTGCAGTTGTTATAGAAAGAATCGGCGATGTGCACCTGAGCCACGTCCGGATCGACCTCCGAAGGGGCGATCGCCCGCTCGAAGAGGACGATCTGATCCATGGCATCGCAGATCTTGGTAGCGTCATCGACGTCTTTACGAACAGCTTTTCTGATCTCCCTGGTATGGGGATCGATCATCTGGACTGCCTCGCCGAAGTTGACGAAACCCGGCCGGTTGTTTTCGCAGATCCAATCCTTCTTGGAGTCCCTGCCACAGGCCCGGAAGGTCTTCGGGATGGAACGCAGGGCGTCTTCAACCAGGTGAGCCGGAATCTTCACGATATTGGTCACCGGGTCGAGGATACATCCGCTGTCTGATAATATCTGCCGCGCCTCTTCGCTTTCCACTTTGACTCCGACGTTCCAGAGCAGGTCCAGTGTCGCCAGGTGGACGTCGTACAGTTCGTCGTCGGTAAACATGTTCAGGCCGATTCCCTCCATGCGGGCGGAACCGCTGTGTAAACCCCGAACTGCCAAAAGCTTTCACCTCCGTGTGTTATGCACCGCACGAATGCCGTCAAGACTGATGACATCCAGCGGTACCGGGTAGATTGGGATGTCTGTCCGCAACTCTTCCGGCTAAATCATCCTCCTCCTCAGAAATTAAGAGTGTATCAATTGCCACGCCCTCTGCCCACAGGTATTTTTGGTATGGATATTCCGCCAAGTCGGTGTATAATACTATCAGTAACGTATGTGTGCTTTTATTAGTGTTTTTTGTTGCTGATAGTCACCATACCAGGTAAAAAAAATGCCCCACTAAAACTAATTATAGTTACTATGGGTGATATTGCAATAGCAATCTAGGAATAATTGTTGCCATCCGTAGATGCATATTCTGGGATACCGGCAATAGGCTAGTATTTTCCCCTTGATTATCCGATAGCTAACCGCCGCTAAGACTCCCGCTTCAGAAGCGGGAAATAAGCGGCGCTAAGCTCCTGGATAACATCTTCTAAGATTCAGATGGGGTTAAAACCCCATCTGAATCAAGAATTTGTTTATCTATACTGAGATCGTTACGTTCGACTGCCGGCATTCTCCCAGGTCAGGTTTAGGTTCCCGATGCATAAAAAATACCGTAAGCGGCAACTGGTATTACCGCGATGCTTTTTATTCCATACGAGAGAGGGGCTGTTAAGGTGGATCTGCATCAATTGGCGAGGTCCGTGCTCATTCCGTTATTTGTGCTGAATATGGCAGCAATAGCAACGACCCTATATATGAAGAAAAATATCAGGCCGGAGTTTTCCGCCAACATCAACAAGGTATTTTTTGCCGAAAATATAATCGGCATAATTATTGTTTTAGCCTTAGCCTGCATTTCTTTTTTTGTAAAGTAATTTTTGCAAAGTGATCATTTTAACTATGGCGCCGAACGTCACGGGAGATCCTGGCCGTTGCCCAATCTCGTATCCGGCAGCTTATAATCAAATCCCACCCGATGAAACTATAATCGGATAAAGAAAACTAAACTTCAGGCGGGGTTTAAAACCCCGCCTGAAGTTTAGTTGACCCATCGCGCCACTACCTGTGCCCTGTGCCGTTTTCTTTCAGGCCGGGCGTTACGGCACTTCTGCCTCTCAGGCAGGAGTCTGCGGTGGTTAGCCATCGGATATAAATGGGCCGGGGAAGTACTTCCCCGGCCCATTTTGCGCAATCTCAATCTGAAAATAGCGTTCGTTCTTTTTACGGCTCAGGCGTTGTTTTTCAATCCGGCAAAGAATTCTTCATTATCATCGACCGGCTGATCAGAGACGGCTGCAAGCAGCTCCTTGGAAGGAGGCGGGGTCAGGTAAGTACCGATGATCAGACCGACCAGACCGAAGACCAATCCGACCACGCAATAGCCGTAGTAGGAATTGGCCATCGCCCCCTTGCCGAAGATCCAGTCCCAGACCGGCATGGTATAGGCGTTCTTCCACACCACATATTCCAGGATGAAGAAGACCACCGTACCCACGGTTCCGCACAAGCCGCCCAGCAGCACGCCGGTAAGATTGGCCCGCTTCCACCACAGCACGTAGAGCATCACGGAGATACCGGCGGTCAGCAAGCCCGAGGACAACTGATAGGCGAGGTTCAGGGACGCTCCGATGACAGGGCTGTTGTAGAGCTCCGCCAACAGGATGTTGACGATGATCATGAACACTGTGATCACGCGGGCGCAGAGCACGGTCGTCTCGTCCTTCCACTTCCGCGGCCGGTACACCAGGGGCTGCAGCACGTCGTAAGACAGGTTCATGGCGCAGATGTTGCTGTAGTTGGCCACCGTGGACATGGTGTGGGCTGACAGCAGGAAAATCAGCAGCGCCTTCAGGTACGGGGACATGTACATATTGATGTAGGTGGAGATCACGTTATAGCCGCCCTTGTCCCCCAGGGCCGCGGCAGCAGCCAGAGCGCCGTTCTTCGCCTCCGGCGGGAACACTATCAGGGCGAGCAGGCCGATGATGGCGGCCGGCCCCACGATGATGAAGGTGTTGAAGATGATGCTGTAGATACCGCCCAGGCGGGCCTCACCGGTGCTTCTGGCCGCCTGGGCCTTCAGCCAGAAATCCTCAGCGGAAGCCCAGCCCGGCAGCAGTCCGATCATCACGATCAGAGGAAGCGAGATGCCGATATAGGAGAACAGGCTGGTGGCATGCTTGGCCGTATCAATATGGTAACCGTAACTGTTGACCACCGGTTGGGCCTGCAGCATTCCCCAGACCGTGGTGCCATGGGCGACAGCGATGCCGTGTGCGGTGAGGTAGATGGCAATAGAGGTGGTGACCAGGATGATGGCCCCCATGAAGAACTGGATCACGTTGGCGTTGATTACCGACCGAAAACCGCCCATGTACATGTAAATAGCGATGGGAATGGCATAGATGACGATCATCGCCGGAATAGAAATGCCGAGTGCCGGCGCCATGATCAGCGAGGCGGCATAGAGTTCGGCCGCCGACCAGACAGTGTAGGAGAAGATGTTGATCGGAGCGGACAGGATCCGGGCCGACAGCCCGAAGCGATTCTGCAGCATCTCGCACTGGGAGATGGCCTTGATTCTTCTCAGCGGCCGGGCCATCAGGAACTGCCAGATGTTGGAGACGAACCAGGGGATGGCGGCCAGCCAAAGGCCGGATAATCCCATGTCGTAGGTGGCCCATGTCATCCAGGTGATCATACCGATCAGCATCCACCCGGAGGCGACAGACATGCCAACCATATAGGCAGGCTGCGAACGCCCGGTGATCCAATAGTCATTTTGCTCTTCTTCAGCGCTGGCACAGGCTTTCTGCTTTTTATAGGCATCCAGCCCTACATAGAGAAGAAAAGCGATATAAAGGAAAAACACGAACCAGTACCACAGAGGGCTAATATCTGCATTGGCCATTAAATATACCTCCATCATAAAATTAGGCGTAAGAGTTTTGGTAATAAATAATCCTGAATCATACAGGATAAGATGTTCAAAGCGTTCGTATCTGATGCGGTAGGCAGCATCGTTAGAGTGCTTGTCGCCAGTCTGTGATGCTGAAGCCATTGCTGGTCAACCCCAAAAGCATTGCTGACAGGTTGTTGCGTTTATGCGAATTGCAGTGGCTGGTATTACGGAGTAAAGGTATGGCTGAATGTCTCGTGAACCTGGACGATGGAGCAGATAGCTCTTGTATCTGGGTTGCAGGCATCAACTCCCCTTCCATATATTCGGTGGGGCAAGTGGGGCATGGGTGTGCAATACTATCAGTAACTATACTGTGCTACACTGTTTTTAATAGTTTCTGATAGTCACCTTACAGGATAAAAAAAATTCCTGCACTAATACCTATTATAGTTACTGTTAGTAATAATTCAAGATGTTAATTGAAATAAATGTTACCATGTGTATCTCCAAATTATGGTCCGGCACCGTCCCCGATAGCCCTTTAAAACAGTTCATATGGCTATAAACTGCCGTCCCCGGAAAATTCCCGGCTGCAACTGATAGCAGTTAACAAGTTTTTGGGCGTGATCAAAGTCTGCGGCAATCTCCTTGCTGGAATGGGCATCCGACCCGATGGTGACTCTCGTGCCACCGGCGTCGACGTACCGTTGTAAAATATCGGCATCCGGGGCGCTCTCCCGGCATCCCCTTCTCAGGGGAGAGGTGTTGATCTCCGGCACCAGATCTTTACCAACCAGTTCATGCACGATCTCATCGATCAGTTCCGTCTCCGGTCCGGACCCCTGCAGGTATCTTTTAGGGTTGTCAAAATGGGCCAGAACGTCAAAACCGCCCAGCTTTACAACCTGCAGCAACTCCTCGTAATAGTGGCGGAAGAGATCGTGGGCGGCATACTCGCGGAAGCTTCTGTCATCCTCGAACCAGTGCAGGCCGACGCCCAGCCTGACATAGTGAATGCCCACCATGACCAGATCGAACTCTTTACCCAGCAGCTCCTCGTATTCCCGGCGAAATATATGAGGCTCGCTGAATTCGATCCCTTTCAGGACCCGAATCCGGCCCTCGTATTCCGCTCTCACCCGGTCGATGGCCGCGGAATACCGGTCGTAATCATAACAACCATAGCTTTCATCGGTGGGGTTAAGATCGAGATGATCGGTGAAGCAGATGCAGTTCAGGCCCTTGGCAATGGCTTGCCGGCACATCTCGGACATATCATCTCTGGCATCACCCGAAAAATTTGTATGCGTATGCGCATCCGTTATAATGGACAACAACTGCTCCCCCCGACAATCTGATAACCTTCAATTGCTCATCTTCCGGTGAGCGCCATGATCCCGGCGGTATCGATTACATAAAGTCTTCCAGCAAAACTGTCTTGCCGGGATGGATGACCAAGAATTCTTCGTCCCATTTTCCATCGACCAGATTCTGCACATAACCCGTAGAACCCTGCAGAACCGTGTGTTCCAGTCCTAGAAAAGCGGCCACGCTCCTGCTGTATTCCAGATCCTCCTGACGCTCGCCCACAGTTTGAATGAAAGCAATTCTCTTGTAATTAGCGTATTCCAGCTCCATGAACATGCGGGCCTTGGCTTCACCGTACTTGTCGCAGTACCGCCGGTAGCTGGACAGGGGGTCTCCCTGCTGTCTGATCCAGCCGCTGCTCAGGTAATAGGTGCCCGGGCATTTAAAGAATTCTTGCTGATAGTACTCTCTTGAACCAAGCAACAGGCTGATGCAGTCATGTACTCTGGGGATGATCAGGGTATGCCGGTCCGAATGCAGACCGGCAGTGCCGTTGGAGCAGAGCCCATAGCCCAACAGGATCAGATCATGTTGGGAATCAGCGTCTATCTTTTGCTGGAGTTCCTGCTGCAATTTAGCCGGTGTGTTGTGCAGGCCGTATTCCAGGAACTCGCACTCCACGGTGTCATTCAGGGAGGTGTTGACCTCATCCTCAAGCGTCCTACAGGCAAATAGCTTGGCTCTGCTCATGATGCACGTCCTTTCTGAGTCCACCGGTTGCTCAGCCACACTAAATTATAAGGCATCCTGAAGGTTAAAACAGCAGTATAGGAAAATTCACTGTCGATTTTTTCACGACAACGCATGCCCGATGAAATAATTGCGACTTATCCCTCTAGCTTTACACCCGACGCCTTGGCGTCCAAAATCTTTTTGACCAGGGTGGACAGGTGCGCCCCCGCCTCGGCGGCAGGTGTGCCTCCCCTATGAATGTTGCTCAGCACCGTCCGCTCGCTCTCCAGCATCCCCGCCCTGGGATGGTAGCCGATATAGGCGCTGAGGCTCTCGGCGGTGCCTAGCCCGGGCCGCTCACCGATCAGAATGACAGCCGCCTGTGGCTGGAGTTCTTCACCGATGACATCCATCACCGCAACCCGGGCATACTTGATAAAAAGTGGAGGGTTGCACTTGACCCCCACGGAGGACAGGCCCTGGATCAGAGCGGGGAGCAGATCGGGAACGTTGGCCTCCGCCGCCTTGCTCGACAGGCCGTCGGCAACCACGATCTGCACCTGCGCCCCCTTGGGGCAGGCCTGCCTGATCTGCTCCAGGGCATCATTGCCCAACCTGCGCCCGAGGTCGGGCCGGGTTAGATACTCATCCTTGTCCTGGCAGAGAGTCTGGACCGCCACCATGTTCATTTTGGCTATGAAATCGGCGGACACTTCCCCCATTACGGAGTCCTGGGCCACCGCATGATCAGCCCGAAAGCGGAGCAGGGTATCCGTCAGCGGCCTGGTGCCGCAGCGCCACACCCCGAGGCGCGCCGGGGTGGAGAGCTTCATCTCCTCGTAATGCAGGCGGTTGACCGGGTTCGGCACCTGAAGGTAGCGCTGCAGGTCCACCCCGGACAGATCGCTCAGTTCCATGCCCTCTCCGGCCGGAACGGCTGTCGCCGGCTGGGGACTATCGCCTGCCGGCCCCCGCCTCCTGTCCAGTTCCCCGATCACTTGCTCGACGATGGTGCGGATATTGTCTTCCAGCGCCATGTGAACTCCCCCTTATCTGGCGAAAATAGTGGCATCGCCCGCCCGTGATGTCAATTTTCCGTTCTCCATGATGCCCATTGATTCCAGCCACAGTTCGAATTCCTGCAGAGGCCGCAGCCTGAAGACCTCTCTCAGGGTCGCGACGTCGTGATAGCTGGTGCACTGATAGTTGAGCATCACATCGTCCCCCATGGGCACACCCATGAAATAGGTGCATCCGGCCGCAGCCAGCAGTCCCGCCAGGTTCTCGATATCGTTCTGGTCGGCTTTCATATGGTTGGTGTAACAGGCGTCACAGCCCATCGGGATGCCTGTCAGCTTGCCCATGAAATGGTCTTCCAGCCCCGCCCTGATCACCTGGCGGTTGTCGTAGAGGTACTCGGGGCCGATAAACCCGACCACCGTATTGACCAGGTAGGGCTTGTAATGACGGGCCAGGCCGTAGCAGCGGGCCTCCAGCGTCACCTGGTCGGCTCCGAGATGCCCCTCCGAAGACAGTTCCGATCCCTGCCCGGTCTCGAAGTACATGATATTCGGACCGGTGGCCCGGCCTAATTTCAGGCCGGCGGCATAGGCGTCATCGAGGATCTCCCTGGTCACCCCGAAGGCATTGTTCGCCGCTTCCGTGCCGGCTATGGACTGGAACAGGCATTGGACGGGAGCGCCCTGGCGCAGCGCCTTCACCTGGGTAGTGATGTGCGCCAGCACGCAGATCTGGGTGGGCACTTTCCATTCGGTCACAAAATCATACAGCTTCTCCAGGCTGCGGATGGTGGCGGGTACGGAGTCATCCACCGGGTTCAGCCCGATGACGGCATCGCCGACGCCATAGGCCAGGCCTTCCTGAACGCTGGCCAGGATCCCCTCGGCAGAGTCGGTGGGGTGGTTCGGCTGCAAACGGGATGCCAGAGTCCCCGGAACGCCGATGGTGGTGTTGCAGTGGGCGCTGTTGATGATCTTGGACGCCCCCAGGATCAGGTCCAGATTGCTCATCAGCTTGGCTGCCGCCGCCACCATCTCGGATGTGAAGCCGCGGCTCAGCCGGCGTAGATCGCCGCCAGTGGTCTCACTGGCCAGAATATGCTCACGCAGCTTGGCCACGGTCCAATTCTTGATCTCGCTATAGACCGGCTCGTTGACGTCGCCGTCGATCACGCGGGAGACCTCATCCTCCTCCAATGGGACGACAGGGTTGTGGCGCAGGTCCTCCAGGGTCAATTCCGACAGTACCTGCTTGGCGGCGATCCGCTCGGCGGCATTCCCGGCAGCGATACCGGCCAGAATATCTCCCGACTTGACCTCGTTTGCCTTGGCTAAGACATCCTTCACCGACTGGAAGGCGTAACTCTGGCCAAAAAGGCGGGTCTTCAAGTTCAAGGCTCATCCCTCCGTTGCTATTCAAGTACTCAGAATTCAGCAATCAGTATTTATATACTCCGCATTCTTTCAGGCCTGTCCGAAGGCCTGGATACGGAGGAATGCCAACGTCTACGGCAACCTTCAGCCATATTCGCTGCTATAAAGACGGGTAAGCCAGATGTTTGCGCCGGTTCTCTCATCCTGGCTCCTGACTCCTGTCTACCGACTCCTGATCAGCGGCGACAGCATGCAGGGCAATTCCCAGCGGAGTCACCAGGAAGGGATTGCCGGGCTTGACTACGGTCAGGCCAGTTTCCTGGGCGATGACCCCGCCGATGTATTTGTTGCAACTGGTGCCGCCTACCAGGTAGAGCGTTGGCACCGTGTATTCCTTTATGTGAGTGCGGATGATGCTGGCCACCTTCTCCATCACCGGCCTGATCAGGGGCTGGAGCCGGTCCTCCTGGGCCGGGTCTATCTTCATGGTCTCGGCTTCTTCGAAAGGGATCTTCAGGGCGCCGGCGATCACCAGGCTGAACTGCGTGCCGCCGGTAGGCTCATCGGCCACGTAGACCACCTCGCCCTTCCTGAAGACCGCCACACCGGTAGTGCCGCCGCCAATATCCACCACCGCCCCGTCGGTGATGCCCAGCACCGCGTTGGCGGCCGTCGGTTCGTCAATAGAGCCCCGGACATCAAAACCGGCAGACTGGGCCACGTATCTGATCGCCCTCATGTCAGCGCCACCGGTTCCCGGCGGGTAGGCGGTGGCCGCGGCGTACAGTTCCGTTCCCAGCCTGGCTTCCAGTTCAGCCTTCAGCTCCTTGACGATCTCCACCGCCCGCATGTACTCCACTACCAGCCCGTCCTTGACCACCTGGGCAAAGCGCATGGCGCCGGCCACCGGTTGGCCCTGGCCATCCACCACCGCCAGCACAATGTAGGCCGTGCCCAGGTCCACGCCGGTGTACAGGCTGGAACCGGGAACCGGCCTTACCGGATTGGCGATGGTCTCTTCAAACCGCTGGATCAGATGATTGCAGCCATCTAGTGCCACGAGCAACATCCTCCGGAATTGACGCTGTCAGATCTTTCTTTATGATTGCCCATTCACCAGGTTTTTTCACATTGCAAATATAGAAGTTAGAGATTCACCGGCCAGCCTTGCTAAACATCAAGCTCGTCCAGGGCGGCGAACTCTTCCTCAAACGGACGGACGTTCTTGTTGCCCCAGATGTAGTAGTAGATGATCGCCAGTATGTAAATGACCACCGTCCACTTGAGCGCCGGTAGGCTGGAGATGGCCACCCCGTACAGGCAGAACAGACCGGTAATGAAGCTGATGATCGGGATCCACGGGTACCAGGTAACCCTGAAGGGCCGCTTCAGGTTGGGCTCCTTCGCCCGCAGCACGAACAGGGAGATCAGGCTGAGCAGGTACAGGGCGACCGCCCCGAAGGCCGAGATCGTGATCACCGTTGCCGTCAGTCCTGTCAGCACCGCGGCGATGCCGACGATGCCGGGAACGACCAGCGCCCAGACGGGGGAGTGATGCCTCGGGTCGACATAGGCCAGGAACTTCGGCAAATAGCCGGAGCGGGCCATGGCGTAGGTCTGCCGGGAGTAACCGACCATGATCCCGTGCAGTGAGGCGATCAGGCCGGCCAGAGCGATAAAGTTCACGGCCAGCACGATGAAGCTCCTGGCGCCGTAAACCGCCCCCAAAGCCACCGGCAGCGGGTAGTCAACCGCGGTCACCAGCTTCCAGTCGGCAATGCCGGCGGTCAGGAACAGGACGAGCAGCGCCATTACCACCAGCGTGCCCATACCGCTCAGGAATCCCTTAGGAATGTCCTTCTGCGGGTCGACACATTCCTCCGCCGCCATCGCTCCGCCCTCGATAGCCAGGTAGAACCAGATGGCAAAGGGTACGGCAGCCAAAACTCCATTCCAACCGAACGGCAGCAGCGGCTGAGTGATCACCAGAGACCAGTGGAAATGGGGCGCCGCCGCCGCATAGAACATCACCAAGCCGATCGAGGCCAGGATGGTCACGACCAGTTCCACGGTCGAGGAGGTTCTCATCCCCAGGTAGTTGAGAAAGATGAAGAACAGGAAGGCCACCACGGCGGCGGGGATGGTTGCTACGCCGGGTATCCAGTAGTGGATGGCGCCGCCGACCGCCAGGGCTACCGCCGGAGGGGCGAAGACAAACTCGACCAGGCAGCTGATCCCGTTGAGGTAGCCCCAGAAGGTTCCCAACGCCCGCCTGGCATAGGCGGAGGGGCCGCCGGCGTGCGGTATGGCCGTCGCCAGTTCGGAATAGGACAGGATAAAGGTTACGTAAAAGATCGTCACCGGAATCACGGCGATCGCCATCCCGATTGGTCCGGCGACACCAAAGCCGTAGCTCCAGCCAAAGTACTCGCCCGAGATCACCAGCCCTACCGCCAGCGCCCAGAGATGGATCGGTTTCAGGCACCGGACCAGCCTGGCGCCGTCTTCCTTTTTGCCTGCGTCCGGTTTGCCCAGGGCTTCTGCTGCTGTGCTCATCTGCTTGCCTCCTTGTAGTTTTAAAAAAGTGCTTATTTTTGATAAGCAGACAGTTCCGCCCAGTTGGCCGGATAGGTGACGAAGAAGAACTTCACCTTGCCGGGGGCCGAGAAGGTGACGCTGGCATTGGCAGGAATGTAGAAAACATCGCCCGCCTGGCCGCGATAGGTCTGCCCGTTGACCTTGAATTCCAGCATGCCGTCGACGACGTAATCGATCTCCTCATACTTCAGCGTCCAGTCAAAGCTAGTTTTTTCCATGGTCATGAAACCGCTGGCCATGTTGGGGCTTTCCTTGATGCTCAGGATCTCCCCGATCCCTACCTTGTCGTCCGGGTGTTTTTCATGTTTGTTCACCAGCTCCCCGTGCATTTATGCCCCAAAATATCTTCTTTGCCACCTGTTTCCAGGTCCCCCGCAGGTTGTCTTCCAAGTAAAATTGCTATGAAATCGTTATGAATCCTCATGTTCTTTGTCTATGAAGCGTTTCCTCACCGCATCCAGCGCCGCCCCGACCTCGGCAATATCGCCCAGGATGGCGATCATGGTAAAGTGTTGGGGACAGATCCCCCTGATCTCCTCCACCCAGACCTCCGCTGCCTTCTCGGCCACATCCGTGGCGGCGATCATATCCGCCAGCATCCCCTGCACCAGTCCCACGGCCCCTGGATTGGTCGTCAGGAGGCGTTCACGGTCGGCTGCCCGCCGGGACAGCATCTGCATGACGCCCACAGTCGGGGCCTTGATGAACTGCAGTTTCATGGCCGCGCCTCCTATCAACAGAGTTTGTTTGCTCCTCTTCCTAGGAAGCCTATAAAGCATGAAGCGCAACTTGGCTTCCGCCTGCGCCGGGCATCAGAGTGGGTAGTCCTCCGGAAAATCATCTGCAGCTGCGGGGCTGTTGAAGACCAGCGTTTTTACCACCACCGGCACCACACTGCCGCCCATGATCGGTTTTCCGATGTCGATGTAGTCTCCCTCGTCGACCCAGACCTGGTCGATGCAGATGACCTCATTCTGGCTGCCGAGGACTGCCGCCAGGCACTGCCCCAGCACCTTGCCGCAGTCCTCCTCCAGCACCACCACCAGTGGCCTGCCGCCTGACAGGTACTGCTCCAGCCCCCGGATCATCCCCGCCGCCAGGGTTTGGATATCCTGAAAGCTGGCACTGCGAGGGCCCCTGAGGGCCACTGCGATCTGCTGACCGTAAACGTCGTCATCCATACGGTCCAAAAATTGCCTGAGCACCGCCGCGATCTGTTCCTGGTGCTCGGGAACGCCGCCGCCGAAGGGGGAGATCACCATACAGTTGCGCAGCGGCAGGGTCTGTTCACTGACCTGAATGGTACTGCCGCTGATATTCACCGATTGGGCGCCGGTGCCGATCACCGTAGCCCGGATCGTCTCTCTGGGCTTGACCAGAGTGATGCCGGCTTCCAGGAAGGCGTTTTTCAACGCCCAGCCCAGCAGGGGGCCATAATCCCCGTAGACCGTGACGGCATCGACGGTGGCCGGAACGTGGTCGTTATACACGTAGTCAGCCACACCGCCGGAGATCATCACCTTGTCAAACCGGTAATCCAGCTCCAGGGGAGCGGACATCAGCAACGCCCTGGTCAGATCGGAAAGATTATGGGCGGTGATGGCTTCCACCACGCAGTTGGCCATGGCATTGACGATCGCCTGCAACTGATGGAGGCGCACCCGCTCTCCGGCCGTCAAGCTCATTCCCAAAGCCTGGAGCACGATCCGGGCCGGTTCCGAGACAAAGATCACCTTGCCCCCATGCGGCTCGGTCTCGATCAGGCGCCCGCCGATATTCAGACAGGTAGTGTCGATGGAGCGCCCTTCCCGGAACACGGCGATGTTGGAAGTGCCCCCGCCCACGTCGATGTTCATGGTGACCTGGTGATGCAGCTTCGAGTAGGCAGCGGCGCCCGACCCCTTGCCGGCAAAGATCGATTCCAGGTTGACGCCGGCAGTGGCGACCACAAAGTCTCCCGCATAGCCGGTCAGGGCATCCATGATGTTCCTGGCATTTTCCTTTTTAGCCGTCTCCCCGGTAATGATCACCGCCCCGGTGTCGATCTCGGCCGGCGTCACCCCGGCAGCCCGGTATTCCCGGTCCACGATCCCGGACACGGCCACAGCGTTGATCAGGTCATGGCTCAGCAGCGGAGTCAAGTAAATGTCGCTCCTGTGCAGCACTTCCTTGTTGGTGATCTCCATTCGCGGCACCGCCGTGGTGGGAGCGGTATTTTCCACGGTGAGGCGGCTGATAATCAGTTGTGTCGTAGTCGTTCCCACGTCGATGCCGACGCTGATGATCACCTGCGAACGGGAGCTTTTCACCTGCTTCGCCACCTTTGACCCCGTTCTACCGCTATTTCGTCGACTGCGTGAACCTTACCCCGCTCACTTTGGCGGCCAATATCTGTTTCAATAATGTGGCCAGGTGCGCCCCGGCCTCCGCCGGAGGGATGCCGCCCTTGTGAATGTTGGAGATCACTGTCCGGTCAGCCTCCACCGTGTTCGCATCCGGCCGGTAGATGATGTAGGCGCTCAGGCTGTCCGCCGTTACCAGACCGGGCCGCTCTCCGATCAGGGAGATCACCACTTCCGAATTGAGCAGCATGGCTACCGGGTCCTGGACCCACACCCGCCCGTACTTGATGAAGAAGGTGGAGCTGGCCACCTTGATGCCCTGGGCGTTCAACCCCTGGACGAGAGCCGGCAGCAGGTCGGGCACATTGGCCTCGATAGCGCTGGAACTCAGGCCGTCTACCACCAGGATCTGCACCTGGGCGTTTTGCTGGCCCTTTTCTCTGACGGTTTGAGCCGCCGCCTCCGAGAGCTTCCGTCCCTGTCCGGGGCGGGTCAAAAATTCGTCCCGGTCCCGGGCGGCGCTCTGGATCGGAACCAGGTTCAGGCGCTGGATAAACTCCCCGGAAACATCGGTGAAGACCGCGTCCTGGGCGGCGGCATGATCGGCCAGGAAACGCAGCCAGGAAACCGTCTTCGGCCTGGCGCCGGCCCTCCAGATGCCGATCCGGGCTGGAGTCGCCCTCCTCATCGCCCGGATCTCCTCCAGGCTGACCGGGTCTGGCACCAGCACATCATCCGGTGGCAGAGATATCGCCTGATCGTCGGAGACAGCCGACGGCCTGGCGGCCGTCGGCTGGGCCAGCGGTTGCTGGGCCGCGCCGCCGCCGTCCAGCATGCCTTTCCTGGCCAGCTCCTTGATCACGTTTTCCACTATCAATTTTTCAAAGGCGCTGTCTGTGCTCATCGCTGGTCACCTCCTGTTATTTCTCGAAGATCGACGGGTCGCCGGCGCGTTTGGTCAGTTGCCCGTCCTTCCAGACTCCGATTTTTTCCAGCCACCGTTCGAACTCCGGCAGCGGCCGCAGGCCGAGCATCTCCCGCACCGTGGCGTCATCGTGGAAACTGGTGTCCTGGTAGCTGAGCATGATGTCGTCACCGCCGGGAACTCCCATGAAATAGTTCGCTCCGGCTGCGGCGCAGACCAGCGTGCCCAGCTCCTGATCGTTCTGGTCCGATTTCATGTGGTTGGTGTAGCAGGGGGCAATGCCCATGGGGATACCGTGCAGCTTGCCCATGAACAGGTCTTCCAGGTCGGCCCTGATCACTTCCCGGCCGGAATAGATCGTCTCCGGCCCGATGAAGCCGGACACATTGTTGAGCATGAACGGCCTGAAGCGGCGCCCGAAGCCGTAGGTCCTGGCCTCGAGAGTCTGCATATCCACGCCGAGGTCGGCATCCAGCGACACCTCGGAGCCCTGCCCGGTCTCGAAGTACATCAGGTTGGGGCCGGCAGCCGTGCCCTTGCGGGTCACCAGGTCGTACGCCTGGCTCAGCAGGGCAGCGTCGATCCCGAAGGCCTCGTTGGCCTTCTGGGTTCCGGCAATGCTCTGAAAGACCACGTCTACCTGAGCGCCCAGTTCGATCGCCTTCATGGTGGTGGTAACATGACAGAGCACGCAAGCCTGGGTGGGGATCTCCCACTTGTGTATGAAGGCCTTGACGGTATCCAGCATGCGCGTCACCTGATCGGCGTCATCATTTACCGGGTTGATGCCGATCACCGCATCACCGGAACCGTAGGTCAGCCCCTCCTTGATGGAGGACATGATCCCCTCGATGTTGTCGGTCGGATGGTTGGGCTGGTTGCGAAAAGCCAGCGTGCCCGGAACGCCGAGCGTGGTATTGCAGTGGACCTGCACACGCATCTTTTTGGAGGCGTATGCCAGGTCGAGGTTGGACATCAGCTTGGCGCAACCGGCAATCATCTCACTGGTCAGACCGCGGCTGATATTCAGGATGTCGTCGTTGCTGGTCTCGTGCTCCATGAGATATTCCCGCAACTGCCCCACCGTCCAGCCCTTGATCCGGTTATAGACGGTCATGTTCAGGTCATCGTAGATCACCCGGGTGACCTCGTCCGACTCATAGGGAATAGTAGGGTTGTTGTAGATATCCTCCAGGGTGAGGCTGGCCAGCACCAGCTTGGCGGCAACCCGCTCCGAGGCGGTATTGGCAGCCACGCCCACCAGGGCGTCGCCTGATTTCTCCTCGCTGGCCTTGGCAAGCACATCCTTGACACTGTTGAAAGCATAGATCTTGTTGTGCAGGTTAGCCTTCAAGATCACCGCTCTAGCCTCCAATCATCAGTATTGGTTCAGCCTCGATCTCCGGCAGGGTCAAACTCACGACAGTTCGTCCCAGTTGGCCGGATAGGTGACGTAAAAAACCTTGGCGAAACCGGGGGAACTGAACACCACCTGGGACTCCCTGGGAATATAGAGCACGTCTCCCGGTTTCGCCCTGAAGACCTGATGATCGACCTTCAAAACGTAGTCTCCCTCGATCACGTAGTTGACCTCATCGTAGGTCATGCGCCAGGGGAGTTCCGAATGGTCGAAGGTCATGAATCCTGCCGCCAGGTTGGCTTCCCGGGAGGTGATCACGTTCGCCAGCCCCATCTTCAGACCGGGCACTGACGTGCCGAAGGGGGGAATCTCGATGCCGGCGCCCTTCACATGGGTGGCCCGGGGGTTGGAACAGGCCGGCCTTTGAAACTCGGCCAGCACTTTCTGTACCAGTTCGTTGACATCGGTGGCCCCGATGTTTGCCGGCGCTGTTGATGGCTTTGGTGGCTCCGGCTGGACAAAACGCCTGCTCTCCCGCGTGATGTAACGGTCATGCTCCTGGATGATCGTCAACCCCATCATGGACGCCAGGTCCTTGGCCGACGGAGTGAGCCTGCTGCCCGGTTCCAGGACGATCTCCCGGCTCTTGGCAGCCATCTCCTGCAACATGCCTTCAGTAATCAGTTTCATGATGCTCACCTCCTAACCCAAAATGGCCGTTGGCCGTTGGTCGTTGGAAAAAGTTTGGTCCAACCACCAACTACTTAAAATGGCTATGTCTTATAGAAGACTTTCGATCAACTGTTGATGCGGGCGCGGAATGACCACCTTGCGCACCAGCAGGCCCTTGTCTGCAGCCACCGCGCTGCCGGCCTCCACTGCCGACTTCACGGCTGCCACCTCTCCGGTCACGATGGTGTAACTCTTGCCACCGATCCCGAAGGCCAGGTGCAGCCGCAGCGGATCCACCTCGCCGGTCTTGACGGCTTTATCAGCAGCCTCGATCAGGGAGGCGACGCTGAAGGTCTCGATGATGCCGATCGCCTTGATCTCCGGCACCACGTTGGCGCAGCTGATCGCCGGGATAATGGTGCTGTGCACGTTGGGGATCACAAACTGATCAACCACGGTCTCCGCCCCCAACTCCACTCCGGCGGCCACCGACTGCTGCACTGCCGAGGTATCTCCGGCGACCAGAACGATATATTTGCCGGGGCAGATGGTCTTGGCCACCAATAACTCCACGTTGGCTGTCTTCAGCATGATGTCGCAGCCGTCGATCCCCTGGGCGATACTCGCAAACTCTACCAGCCCTATGGCGTTGATCATGACCTGCCGCCACCCTTTCTCACTGTAATTGCCTCCGGGGTCACCCCGGACACCACGCCGTCGATGCTGGCGTGCACCCTGGCTCCCAGCGCCCCCTCGGGGATCTCGCCGACCAGCATGCCCCTGGTCACCAGGTCCCCTTGCTTGACCACCGGCACTGCAGGCGCTCCCACATGCTGTTTCAGGCTGAGCGCCACCGTATCCGGTTCAAAATCATCCAAGGAAAGGGAGGCCTCCTGATGGTACCAGGCGGCCAGACCCATCCGCTGCGCCACCCGTAACGACGGGATCAGGCGGTACTCGGCCATCGGGTCCTCTTTGCCCAGCGTGCCCTGGTACTTGACCCCCCTGGCACGCAGCTCGCCTTTCAGGGCGGCGTTGATCCGCCGCGGGGAGATGCCGACCGGGCAGGCATAGATCTCGCAGAGACCGCACTCCGAACAGATCAGGGCAGCGGTCAGCAGTTCCGGGTCGCCGATATTGTTGTAGTTGGCGGCCCGCACGATCAGGTGCGGCGACAGGCGGTGGCCGATGATGTGCCGCGGACAGAGTTCGGTGCAATAACAGCACTGCTCGCAGACTGTCTTGGCCGTCTGCACCACGGATCGGATTCCCGACAGTTTCTGCCGGATCAGTGGATGATCCGCCGGCAGGGCGATCAACCCGCCGGTGGTCTTGGTCACCGGGCGTGACAGATCGGTGACCAGACTCCCCATCACCGGCCCGCCGTCGATGAAGGCCACATCGGGAGATGGACCCCCGCCGGCCAGGAGCAGCACCGCTGTCAGGGGTGTGCCGATCGGCACAGTCACCGTGATCGGCGCCGGTACGATGCCGGTCACGGTCAGGGTGCGCCTGGTTACCGGCTCACCCTGCATCGCCCTGGCCACGTTGATCAGAGTCTGGACATTGTTCACCACGACCCCGATGTTCAGGGGGATGCCTCCCGGAGGCACCCTGCGTCCGGTGGTCAGCCAGATGGTGATCGCCTCGTCGCCGGCCGGGTAGATGTCCCGCAGGATCTCGATGCGCATCCCGGGCCTCAGATGCGGCTTGAGGGCACTGATGGCGGCCTGGTACTTGGCCTTGAGGGCGATGATCCCCTCGCCCGCCCCCGTGGATTCCATGGCGCGGGCCAGCCCTTCGACCAGCAGCGACGGGTAAACGGCAGCCAGTTGCTGGTCCGTCCGCAGCAGCGGTTCGCACTCCGCCCCGTTGACGATCACGATCTCCGCCCGGGCGTCAAATTTGACATGAGTGGGAAAACCTGCGCCCCCGGCCCCGACGACTCCCGCCTCGCAGACCCTGGCGCTGATCTCGTTCATCTATGTCACCTGTCTTTAATGTTGTTCAAATGTTTCTTTGTCAATGATGCCGACTACCATGGCGTCGACGGGAATGCTCTTGTCCGGCATGGTCTGCCGGGCCGAGGAGCCTCCGACCACCATGACGATCTCCGTCTCGCCGGCGCCGATCTTGTCAGCGGCGATCATGGTCTGCCCGTACTCGGCCAACTTGACCTCGCCGTCTTTGTCGTATTCCAGGGTCACTGGCTGCACTACCAGAAACTTGAGGCCGCGCAGCGACTCTTCCTTGCGGGTCGACCAGACGTTGCCGATCACGCGCGCCAGGATCATCGGCGAACATCCCCTTCCCGGCGAATCTCTATCCGCCGCCGCCTGATCATGTCTTTGGCCAACGGTGAGATGATGGCGGCCGGGTTGAGCCTGACGGTGCAATCGGCCGGCCAGGCCAAGACGTCCTTTTCGGTCAGCAGCTTGCTGCCCCAGTTGATCACCGGTCCGCCGGGGGCGGCGATTGCCTGACCACTGCCGGACGCCGGTTGAAAAACGGCGGCGGCGGCGGTCTGCTCACCGCTCAGATTGTTTCCGACGATCACGCCGTAACTTTGCACCTGCTTGAGATAGCCCTCGTAGAGCTGCCGGTAGGCAGCCGGTGCCTGTGGCGTGAAGCCTGGATGCGCCGCCTCCAGTTCCACCGGTATCCCCTTGGAGATCCCCTCCGCCGCCATGATGCAGACCGGCGTGTCCCGCAGCCCCAGGGCGATCTTGGCCAGAGTGTTGGCGGAACAGTTGGGCAGCACCATTCTCTGCCATGCTCCGGCCAGCGCCTCCTGGCAGGTTACCCAGGACATTCCTGCAGGGAGCGCCGGTTTGGAGCGCTCCACCGCTGCTGTCGGCAGCACCTTCAGGGCATAGGAGGCGCCCCACTGATTGCAGAGCCGCACCAGCAGCTGCGGCAGATCCGGACTGTAATTAAGCAGCACCAGCAGCTCCGGCTGCCCGGAGGCCGGCGCCAATTGCGCCCCGAGCAGCGCCTGGATGCGGGGGTCTGCCAATACCTGGCGGATGGCCTGGACGATCAGATCCTCATTCACGTTCGCACCCCCAATGTGCTCGCGCCCGGCTGGTTTTCATACCGGGCCCTGGCCTTGCAGGCCAGGATATAAAAGGCGCTGGAGAGCCGGTTCAGTGCCGTGACAATGTCGGTCCGGGTGCAGTTTTCCTGCTCATCTATGAACGCCTCATTGGCATACAATTCCACTTCCCGGACCTTGGCCCGGAGATAGTGCAGCCTGATGGCGACCGGCCCCTGGGAGACGCTCAGGTGGGTATGTTTGACCCCGATATACTGGTGGGGATGGTGGGATACCTGCCGCAGCTCGTCCGCCGTGTAGCCGATCAGGGTATCCAGCCGGAACGGTTCCTGGCGCACCTCCGCCACCATCAGTTGACGGGCGAAGGCAGCGATCTCCTCCAGTTGGCCGACCAGCTCCTGCTCGCCCTGCTCTTGAAACCACAGCTGTGCGGCCATCAACTCGCACTGGAGCAGGTCCAGCTGCCCCCGCAGGGCGATGACCGGGTGGTTCTTGCAGACCAGGGTATTGCCATAGAGATGCGTCATATGCTCGGGCTTGGCCTGGGCTGACGGAGCTGGCTTGCAAGCGTCATCCCGGGCGTAATTCAGCCCGGCTGCAGCCGGACGCATGTGATTCTGCCAGGCCGGCGAACTCTGGCTGGCGATCAGGCTGTGCAGGGTGGTGGAATAGTTGGATCTGTTCAGGTCCATCATCCCGTCCCCCTCGATCTGCACCTGGATCCCCTTGTTGCGCAGAAAATCCCTGGCCGCCGGCGTGATCACGCTGCCCTGCGGCACGGTGATCACCTGGGCCTTGTTCTTGTGCCAGTTGGCCCGCAATTCGTATTCCGTGATGATCATGTCCTCACCCCGAAATTATCCTTATTTGTCCCCGTAGGACTTGTTGTCGCCCACAGGCAGGATGTACTCCACTTCATGATGGGGACGGGGGATGACATGCACGCTGATCAGTTCCCCGATCCGCTGAGCAGCTGCAGCCCCGGCGTCCACCGCGGCCTTCACGGCGCCGACGTCTCCGCGCACCATGACCGATACATAACCGCCGGTGACATGCTCCTTGCCCGCCAGTTCAACATTGGCTGCCTTGAGCATCTGGTCGGCCGCCTCGATGGAGGCGATCAGACCCTTTGTTTCAATCATGCCAAGAGCGATGACGCTGCGTTCTGGTTGAGGCATTTCAGAAACCTCCTTAGATCTGGTCTGTTAATATTGTTCACATTCCAAATCCGGGCCTAGCTGCGGCCACCTTGCACGGTCTTCAGCACCCGGTTCACAATCTCCTGAACTAACTGGGAATCAATCTGAGCATCGCCCGCGGACGCCGGTTGGCTCTCACAGGGTTGCAGCGGGGCCACCGGAGGGCGCTCGACGCTGCGAATCGGCCAGGCCACCCGTTTGATGTTGATCAGGTGCAGCGGGCTGACATTCTCTGAAACGCTGGAGCCGCCCCAGGTGCCGCAGCCCAGGGTGAACGCCGGGGCAAGACCGGTGGTGGCCCCGATGCCTCCGAAGGTGGACGGCGTGTTGACCAGGATCCGAAAGATCGGCTTTTTCAGGGCGAACTCCCGGATCACCGCTTCGTTGTTGCTGTGGATGGCCAGGCTGTGCCCGATGCCTCCGGCTTTTAACAGCTCGAAGCAGCGCTCGCAGCCCTCGTGCCAATCAGCCACCCGGTAGAAGGCCAGCACCGTAGTCAGCTTCTCGTGGGAGAGCGGCCACTGCGGCCCGACTCCGCCCAGCGGCGCCACCAGGCACCTGGTGCCGTCAGGAATGCTGATCCCGGCCAGTTGGGCGATCACCTTCGGGTCCCTGCCCACCACCTTGGGGTTCATGCTGCATCCCGGAAGCATCACCACCGCCGACACCTTGGCAGTCTCCTCGGCGCTCAGAAAATGCGCCCCGTTCTCCCGGAGATAGCCGATCAGCTCCTCGGCGATGCAATCCTCGGCGACGATCGACTGCTCGGAGGCGCAGATCGTCCCGTTGTCGAAAGTCTTGCCGGTGACGATATCCCTGGCAGCCTGACGCAGGTCGGCCGAGCGCTCCACGAAGGCGGGAACATTGCCCGGACCAACCCCCAGCGCCGGTTTGCCGCTGCTGTAAGCCGCCTTGACCAGGGCGCTGCCGCCGGTGGCCAGGATCATCGCAGTATCCGGATGCTTCATCAGTTCCTGGGTGGCCCCCATGCTGACCGTGCTGATGCAGCCGATCACCCCATCGGGGGCGCCCGCGGCCACCGCCGCCCCGTTCATCAGCCGGGCCGCCTCGTTGGTGCAGCGCACCGCCGAGGGATGCGGAGAAAAGACGATGGCGTTGCGGGACTTGAGGGCGATCATCGATTTGTAGATCACTGTAGCCGTGGGATTGGTGGTCGGCACGATACCGGCGATGACACCCACCGGCTCGGCGATCTCCCAGATCTTGTTGGCCTTGTCTTCCCGGACGATCCCCACCGTCTTCATCTCTTGGATGTATTCGAAGACGTACCTGGAAGCAAAGAAGTTTTTAAAGCATTTATCCTCGTATTTACCCATGCCGGTTTCGGAAACAGCCATCTGGGCCAGGCGGCAGGCATTGGCCTCACCGGCCTGGCGCATAGCGTTGATAATGGTATCGACCTGGGCCTGGGTAAATTCCTGAAGACAGTCCTGTGCCCTGCGTGCCGCCTTGACCAGGTTTCTCGTCTCCTGAATTGATGAAAGGTCTCGGTCTAGTTCCATGAACTCCCTCTCCTCTTATTTAACTGGCATACTTGAGGGGATTGGTGGCAACGTCGATAACGGCGCGCTGGAAAGCCTCACAGGCTGCCTTGCAAGCGCTCTGGGTACCCGTCAACAAGCCGCCGGCAAAGTTGGTCTCGGTCGGCGGTCCGTACCATACCTGCATGGTCACTTCGGCCGCCTTGAGGGCAGCATCAGTGCCATACACGGCTTCGAGCGGCGGGGCGATCAGATAGGCGAGTGGCTGGCCCTCCGGAATGCCCGCCTGCTTGGACAGGTAACTCCCGGTGCGGGAGATGGTGTGCGGAAACCACACTGTTTTCCCGCCGTCACAGGAATAGAACCAGGCCTCGTTCTCCAGGTAATCGGTGCAGGCGTCCAGCCCGGCGCGCACCTCGGCCGGGTTTGGACCAGCCATGATGCCGATGATCTCTCCGGAGATCGGCCCTGAGGCATGGTTGGCGCCCGCATAGAAGCTCTTGGCGTAGACGATCTCCACCTCTGCCTTTTTAGTCGCCTCATCGAGGGCGGTGTAGGTGGAATCATCGATATTGGCCGTGACCAGGCCAATGGAGCGCTGATATGGTTTCAGTTTCAGATCTCTGGCCAGGTCCGGGGCAACGTTGGGGATGATCCTGACCGCCAGGGTCTTTGGTTTGACCGGTTCAATGACCATGAATATCCTCCTCGTAATACAGGCGTGTTTTGAGACTGAAGCGCTCGCGTCCGAGCCCGCAGTGGGAGCATCGGTCTTTAATCAGCGCCGGATTGCAGTGCCCTTATTTTTGAGCCTCATCCTTCTTGGGCGGCTTGTCTGACCTGTTGCCATTGGGTATCAGTTTGGGGAGAATCTCTTCCAGTTCCGGGTGCGGACGGGGGATGACATGGCAGCTGATCAGTTCGCCTACCCGCTCGGCAGCGGCAGCACCGGCGTCAACTGCGGCCTTCACGGCGCCGACGTCCCCACGGACCATTACTGTTACCAGCGCCCCTCCTACCTTTACCTTACCGATCAGAGTGACGTTGGCGGCTTTGACCATGGCATCGGCGGCCTCGATCGACCCCACAACACCCCTGGTCTCCACCATTCCGAGAGCGATAAACTCGTTGTTCTCCTTAATGCCCATAATCTCTCCTTCTCCTTTCTGGAGCTTAGGTTTAAGACGCTAATGATACAATGCTTGCTCTCCCAATTCCCCGGTTCATTAAACAGACGGAGCCTACTGGACATAAAAATGCTGTTGAAGCTCTTGTTCACCTGCGTTCTGTCATGAATACGATCAATTACCAGTTCGGATCTACGCAGGCATGTCGTTGGCTGCGGCAGCTGCTACGGTTAGTGTGGTAAAGAGAGAATACAGTGTCTGCCCCAAAAAAAACGCGCGAAACATCAGGAACGCTTGAGATTCTTAGGCACCCTGATTTTTTCTGCTCCAGCCATCACCCACTTTCAAGCCATGAAAGTATTTAGTGCCGGAAACAAGTAATGTAACTGATTTTCCCATGCAGGAATCTAAGACGGAGGGCCTAGCCTGTTTCCGCTCTGACTCAATAAAAACAGGCGCCAAACTGGCCAGCATCTACTTACAGTATTACTAAAAGAGTTATAATCAAACCTATGGTTTCTATGGGTAACCTTTTTGGAGAAAAAAATTAGCCGATATAATTTTTCCCCGATTAACAAACCGCAGGCTGACTATACTAGTTATTATAAAGTTGCTGATAGTGATATAGCAATAGTATTATCTAAATTATTATTTCCCTATGTAGACTTTGTTTTAATGCGCTGCCTTAAATAGGAAATTAAAATAACCTGGCTAAATCGGGAAAATACCATTTAAAATATATTATTTATTTGAACACTCTTTCCTGAGCCGGTATACTATATGTTTAAGGAGTAGCCGGAGGGAGAACAGGTCATGCCAAACAGTTTTGGGAGCAAACTGCATAACCTTCGCAAGCTCAGGGAACTGACAGCAGATGAGTTGGCCAAACTGTCGGGGGTATCCCGTTCGTATATTCTGCTGATCGAATCAGGCAAACGCAGTGAAGTTTCCAGCAAAATAACCGACAAACTGGCCACCTCTTTGCGAGTCAATCCGGATTACTTCAAGATCGAGAACGCCTCTCTGCCGACGGAGATCCTGCCGGACCTGCCGCAGGAGATCATCGAACTGATCCTGTCGGCGGATAGCATGCCTTACCTGAAGCTCACGGAAAAGGCCAAGAAGAGCGGGCTCTCGCCTGTGGCCCTGGAGAAAATTATCGACATCCTGATCGAGGGGGCGGAGAAATAACCGGCTATTTGAGATATAGGTACTCGCGTCCGTTGAAGATGAACTCCACATCCTGTCCCAACTGTGTGTAGCCGGCAAAGTCAATGTCGGTTTTTTTATGGGATGCAATCAATTTCGACTGCATGTGCACAATGGTCTTGATGCATTTTTTAAGTTCCCCGGAGGCGTGCTGTTTATCCTCCTTGAGCACGGACTGCAGGTTGAGCAAGCTGGCCACGGCCTCAGCGCTGAGATCCGCAACTTCCCCGATCAGGTGATCCTGGCTCGCCAGCGACGCCTTGATCTGCTCTTCGGCGAGCTTGCGCTCCGTGACATCGGTGATAAATCCCTCGATGGACTGCTCACCCTTGTAGGTCTTCACGCCACGGCACTGTTCCCAGACCCACTTTTCAGCGCCGCTGGCAGTGACAATACGGTATTCCTGCTGAAAGGGTCCGCCCTCTTTGAAGGCCAACATGGCCACGTCCCAGACCCGCTCGCGGTCATCCGGATGGATCAGCTGGTTCCATGTGAGCGTCTTGCTGTCGATCAGGTCGTCGGCATGATAACCGGTCAACTCATGGCACCCGCCCACGATCCATTTCATCGTCCAATCCCTGTCGTTGACGCAGCGATAGGCGATGCCGGGAAGATTGCCCATCAGCGTGAAATGGGCGCGCTGCCGCTCCCAGGGGAGCCTTTTCTTGGACTCGTCGCCGGTGACATCGGTGACGAACGTGTTGTAATAATGCAAATTCCCGTCTTCATCGTGAACCAGTTGACGGAACAGCTCCACCTGAATACGGGAACCGTCCTTGCGGATATATTCCTTCACAAAAGGCCGGGCCTGGCCGGTCAGATACAACTCCTCGATCAGGGTGGCATCCAGTTTCTGCCACTCCGGCGGTGTCAGCTCTATATCCCATCTCATGTTCCGAAGCTCCTCCTCGCTATAACCGGTTAACTCACAGAAGGACTGATTGCAGATCATGATCCGGCCGTCAGGGTAAGTAACAACAAATGGCTGCTCAGTGGTCTTTTTCACGCTATAAGCCTCCCTTGCATACCTAGAGAATGCGCTGCCGCCATAGATTAGGGCCTTATGGCCTCGGTCCACTCTTCCGATGCTAGGATTGCCATTGCTGAAACTAACTATTAGGGGCGCCAATTCATTTTTACGGTTGCCAAACAAGCCGCCGGTGCGCCTGCCAATCCTTGGCGCAACCAGCTCTAGACCGGTGTGGAATAGCATCATCAAGGCAAGCTGGCTGAAGTTTACATTTTCTTTACACTACCGATGATTCCATGGCCTGAAGAGCCAAACCTTTGGACTATTTTGCGGTGACCTGACTGATCTTGCGAAGTTATCGCCAAACAAAAGAGCACCAGTGCCATCGCACGGCCCGGGTGCTGCAGATCCTTGATCAATTAACAACAATTGCCTCGTTCAGTTCTGGTTTCCCCTGGATCGGGGCGCATTGGCGAGCACCCACTCCGCCGCCGATTTGGCGTCGTAGGCATAGCCGTCTGCCCCGATCCGTTCGGCGAAGGTCTTGGTGACGGGGCCGCCGCCGATCAGTACCTGGACGCGGTCCCGCAATCCGGCTTTTTTCAGGGCCTCGATCGTTTCCAGCATCGCCGGCATGGTGGTGGTCAACAGCGAGGACAGGCCCAGCACATCCGGTTTGTACTGGCGCACCGCCCAGACAAACTGCTCAGGCGGCACATCGATCCCCAGGTTGATCACCTCGAACCCCTTGATGTTCAGAAACATGCCGACCAGGCTCCGGCCAATGTCATGCAGGTCTCCGGCCACCGTACCGATCAGGATGCGAACGGGCTTCTTGTTGGTCTGAGCCGGCACGAACTGGCCGCGCAGGGCATAGATGCCCGCCTTCACCGCCCGTGCAGTCAACAACACCTCGGGAATGAACACCTCGTTTTTCTTGAACTGCTGCCCGATCAGCTCCATCGCCGGCAGCAGCGCCTTGTTGATGATCTCCTCTGCCGGGTATCCCTGGGCCAGGGCATCAGTGGTATACCGCCGGACATCCCCGGCCTGGCCCTCCATGACTGCAGCCACAATGCGGGAAAAAGCCAAAGCCCTCACCCTTCCGCAGGCGATCAGATCAGCTGTTTTTTAAAGGTTGAGGGAGTGACTCCCTCGTTCTTTTTAAATACCCTGCTAAAGTAACCGGAATCTCTATAACCGATCCGCTCGGCGACGTTGACTATCGACAGGCCTTTTCTGCGCAGCAGCTTCTTGGCCTCCTCGATCCGCACCCTGGTCAGATAGTCGATCACCGTAGCGCCCAACTGCTCCTTGAAGATGTGGCTGAGATAATAGGGGCTGATAAAAACCGCCCTGGCGATATTGTCCAGAGTCAGGTTCTTGCTGAAGTTGCTGCGGATATACCTGGTAGCCGCATCCACCACGATCAGGTTGTTGTGCGGAGCGCAGACACGCTCCATCAGGCCGTCCAGCACCTGGAAGATGCGGGAGCAGACGGCATCAACCTCGTCTGTCCGCAAGATCTCGTCCATATGCTGCGAGTTCAGGTTCAGGAGATCATCCAGGTCGGCGCCCACCTCGATGGCGGCCCGGGACATGACGACCAACAGTTCCAGGATGCGGGCCTTAAACAGCCGCGGCCGGGAGATGTATTTCTCCATGATCTCCGACACCAGCCGGTTCAACACCCGGTAAGCGCCATCCTGGTCCCGCAGACGGATCTTGCCGAGCAGTTCCTTCTCCCGCTGCAGGGAATAGCCACCGTAGATGCGCCCATCTACCTGCTGCAGCTTATTTTCCAATGTCTTGCGCGCCCGGATGATCTCGGATAGCTGCGCCTGCCGGTAGGTGTTCTCCTTGTTCTGCTGCAAGGCCTGGGCACCCTTCTGCATGATCTGGTTGGCCACTACAAACAACAGGTCGGCGGCGGCCTGCACCTTGTGGCCGGAGATCACTTCCATCTCTCCGGCTGCGGCGATCAGGCCGGCGGTTTCGATGTTCAAACCCGCCGTCATCTCGGCGATCTCTTCCCAGAAGAAGTCCTCCGGCTCCCACATCATCACCTGCCCACAGATAATCGAGCCTACCGCCTGGCCCTCGATGACGATGGGGGCGGCAAAGGCGATCAGGCCGGCATGGCACCGGAAGATGTACGGCTCCCCAAACTTGGCGGCCTCCACCCCGGCTCGGGCATAGGAGCCGCAGCATTTATTCAATCCCACCGGATCGCTCTTGACGATCCGGCAGAAACGGCAATCATCCCGCTGATTGATCGGCAGTTGCGTCTGCCCCTCGCTATCGACTACCAGGGCGCGCAAACCAGTGGCGCCCGCGAAGGAGGACAGGATCCGGACCAGCACTTCCTCAGATATATACTTGATGTGTTCTTGCAGTACACTCAAGCCCGTTCCCCTCCCGCAGCAGCGCTCAACCGGGAAAGATACGCGACATATTTCGACATCTTTATTATAAATAACTTGTCCCCGGTTTAAAACACGGTTTTTAATGGCTATCTTCCCATAGCATGACGGATCTCTGCCAGGGCCTGTCCAGGACCCGTGTGCAGGTCTTTCTGCAAACCTTGTAGAAAAATAACAGTAAGTGCTGTTTGCCCTTAATGGACACCGGCTTTGCAGGAAAATGTTTTCTATAGCCAAAAATAATGTAAAATATCAACACCGTAGACAGTAATCAATAATGAAGCAAATTCAGGGAGGTGGACTCAATGAGGAAAACTTTGGCATCGTTGGTACCGTTAAGCCTGGTAGCACTGCTATATCTGGGAGCAGCCGGCTGCAGTCCAAAAACCAGCGGAGTGCAGGGAACGGCAGGAAATAGTCAGCCACCCGCGGCTGTAACCACCCAGGATCTCTCCTCCGGGCCACCTAGCCAGGCGGCATCGGTTCCTCCCGCAGGGTCATCCGCCCAGGCAACAGCGCCATCCGCTGCAAGGTCTCCGGCACAAGGAAAAACGCCCCCTGCGGCGGCCACCAAACCACCAGCCCCCGCTCGGGAGCAACCGGCGACGCCATCCTCTGCGCAGCCTGCCGCCGTACCGGCGCCGGTGACGGTCACCGCCAAGAAAGTACAGCAGAACAGCGATACTATCCAGATCGACCTGAGCATCCCGGTGGTCGCCGGGCTGGCTGACAGCAGCCTGCAGACCCGGATCAACGCCCGGTTTGAGCAGGATGCGCTGCAATTGCAAGACGAGATTACCAAACAGGCGGCAGAGGACGTCAAGGAAGCCGCCAAGGCCGGCTACCCCTTCAGGCAGTACAACGTCACCACCGCTTACAGCGTGGCCTACAATCAGAACGGCCTGCTGAGCATCACCGTGGATTACTACCAGTTCACAGGCGGGGCCCACGGCGGCACCGAGCGCAGGCCCTACAACTACGACCTGACAACAGGGCAGGAACTGGCCCTGAAGGACCTGTTCAATCAGGGAGTAGACTACAAAGCGATTATCAACCAGGAGATCGGGGCGCAGATCAAGGCCAATCCGGATGGCGGCTACTTCACTCAGCCTGATATGGGTTTCAAGACCATCGCCGACGATCAGCCGTTCTCCCTGGCGGAAGGCAGCCTGGTGGTCCACTTCGCGCAGTACGAGATCGCTCCCTACGCCGCCGGCATGCCGGAGTTCAAGATTTCCTTCAGCCTGTTCAACGGAGGCGTGAGGGCCAGGTTCCTTGCAAAATAGAGTCCGTGGGCCGCTCAGGTACTCTCGATTTGCCTTATCGCACCATCTCGCATAGTCATCTATATTTTTACTGGGTAATACACATAAGTCATTTGACTTCTGTGCATTACTTCAGAATGTTGTGGAGTTCCGTCCCGGCTTAGCTTGCTGGTTAATACTGATCATGAATGGGGGGAGATAGCAATGAGGACCAGGGATGCGCTGGAAATGGCCATTGAGGCCGAGAAGAAGGCCAGGGAAAAATACCGGGAATTGGCCAAGCAGGCGGAAGACCCGGAAAGCAGGCTTCTGTTCGAGCAACTGGCAAAAGAGGAAGATACGCATCATAAAAAGTTGACGGATATGCTCAAGGCGATCAAATTGCTGGGGTAAAGAATGGGCCAGCTTAATGAGGAGCATTTCCTTGTAGAATTATACTGGCGAGAATAATCATGGCTAAAAATAAAAACAGTACAATAGCAAAGAAAGCCAGCCTGCCTTTGACCTGTTTTTCTCCCTGCTGGTATTCGGCCAGCAGGTGAGTGAAATCTACGGCGGTGGCGGACAAGAGAACCGACCCGGCAAGCTGGAGCCAGGGGGGAACCAGCATATAGGCAGTAGGGGCAAGTTCTTTCCATAGGGAAAGGCTGTAATAAACCAAGACTATAAATTCGATGATGCCGGCGGCAACTTGAAAGGTTAAGCTCTGTCTCTGTATCGAAGTGTTACTTTCCAGGAGATCCTTGATCCGTTCCTGGGTTGCAATATTCTCCCGGCTCATCATAATATCGATGCGGCTGCGCACCACTTCGATGGCGGCTTGATGATTCTCCCGGGACATGCGCAGGTCTTCTTCCGCCTTTTTCAACTGAGCCAGGCGATCACGGTAGGGCTGCAAGACCGTTTCCATCTGGTCCAGTTTCAAGTGCACGACATATTTGCCTTTTGTCTGCCTGATCACATCATCCACCAGGCCGGCGATACGATTGCTGCCTTCGGAGATCAGGCTGTAATCCCCGGCAAGTATACCGTAAGAAAAGGAGAGTTCCCGAACCTGTTCTTCCAGCTCTTCCACCTCTTTCAGGGGGACCCGCTCCGATACCAGTTGCGTATGCAGGATATGAGAGAGCCTGGTATCACACTCCTGTCTCTCTTTTGAGACGATAGCGAGGCGATCCCAGTAGAGATCGCTCACCATGTTGAGCCTGATCATTGCAGCCTCAATGAGGGGAAGACTAGCGCCGAAAAAAGAATCGAGGGCAGGAGAGAGGCCCTCCTGGCGAAAAAGATAGCAGGCGTTACCGTGCGGCCATTTCCAATTCAGCCGGGCTAACTGCCCGTGATCAATATCAAAACGGATCGCATCCCGGTATGCACAAACTCCATGAGCGGATTCCAGTAATTGCTCCCAAGACCCTTCGTCGGAACCGAAAATGGTTACCCTGGCCAGGATGTCGCTGCCTGGTAAACCGGCTTCCTGCTCCGCCTCATCCAGTGGCCCCAGGATTGAAGCCCACCTTCCTTGCAACCGCCTGACGCCCAAGACCAGAAGCAACATATTGCCATAGCGCATGCGGTTAAGCTGTTGCCCCTCTTCGCTGCTGAAGAGGCGCCAGGACCCAGCGCCTTCATCCGGCTTAAAATCTGATCGCTTCAGTTCGCTGCATAGCTGGTCCATCTTGGCCATGTCATCTTCCAGGAAATAGTAATACCTGAGCACGGATATAGCCACGGTAGCCTGGTCACTCCCTTTCGTCCCGGACACTGTTCAGCCATTCACCATTTAAAAGGTGCGCAGTCTGAAGACCCCACAAGGGCTGACTAAAAAATAAATAGTGGTATTTATTACTTGTTATTCTAATTTTTATATGTTACGCTTACCAAGACATGTTAAAGAATCAGGGAAAACTTAAAAGTTCTTGCGCCCTCCTGTTTAGCAGTATGGACAAAGGCACTTGAAGGAATTCCGCTTTTGCATGAACTAGCACGGAAGGAGGCGCAATCTTAATGGAAGGTAAAGTAAAGTGGTTCAACGCCGAAAAGGGCTTTGGCTTCATCGAGAAGGAAGAGGGCGGTGACGTTTTCGTTCATTTCTCCGCTATTCAGGGTGAAGGCTACAAATCCCTTGATGAGAACGAAAAAGTCAGATTTGATGTCACTAAAGGTGATCGTGGACCTCAGGCGAGCAACGTCGAACGCCTGTAAGGTTTAACCAGCAAAAGACTCTCTCCAACCTAAAATTTGGAGGGAGTTATTTATTTACTCAAATGTACCCGGAGCGTTTTCCTTTGAGATCGCGCCTAAAATAATGCGAACGCCATTTGCTCCCCAAAACAAAACATCCCCTTAGAGTTTTGGTTAAAGAAAAGGATGTCAAGTGATCTAAAGGCAGATTTCTGTCCTTACTTGATTCAAATTAAGGGCCTTTTTAAGCACGATTTTCAAATATATAGCAATCTCTGAATTCCAATAAAAATGGCGGAGAGAGAGGGATTCGAACCCCCGATAGGCTCATCACCTATACTCGATTTCGAGTCGAGCGCATTCAACCGGACTCTGCCATCTCTCCGCGCAAACTATTCTATTCACTTTTACAACTGTCTACCTGGATCGTACCAGCTTATAGGCCCCCAATGCAACTAGAAAAACGATGCAATCACCGTAGATGTTTTCGGGCTGAGCATGGCTGAAAATAACACCAGAAAAGCTGCCAGGATCGCCATCCGGCCTTCGGTTTTAGAATTCATCCCGGTTTTCATCCCCATCAGCAGTCTCTTCTGGAGATAAGGCCTTGTCACCAGCGGCGCGCAGCCGCTTGAAAAACCCCTGGACGATGCCGGCGCAGGCCTCGCCGCAGACACCGCCGGTCACCGCCACCTGGTGGTTGAAGCAGGTCAGGGCCAACAGATCGAGGCAACTGCCGGCCGCCCCGGCCTTCGGGTCGGGGGCTCCGTAGACCAGACGCTGGAGACGGGACAGTATGGCCGCCCCGGCACACATCGGACAGGGCTCCATGGTTATATACAGGGTGCAGTCGTTGAGACGCCAGCCACCAACCACCTGGGCCGCCTGTCTGATGGCCAGCAGTTCGGCGTGAGCGGTCGGGTCTCCGAGGCGCTCTCTCAGGTTATGTCCGCGCCCGACGATCTGCCCGTCCCGGACGATCACGGCGCCAACCGGCACCTCGCCCTTGTCCGCCGCCCGGCGCGCCTCCTTGAGGGCCTCCCGCATGAACCTCTCATCGTCGGTGCCAGATAACTCTGATGGCACCCCGCCCATGGCCTCATTTTCCAAGCCTTCGCCCTCCAAAATCAGCCGCCCCGCTCATGATCGAGGCAAACCTGCACCCCACATTGTAAAAGATACACCGGCAGGTGTCAATCAATCGTCAATCGCCACCGGAACATTGTTTCACCTTAAAGTGACGCAGGCGCCGTGCAATGCCAACGCCGGCCGCTATGCCTCTTGCCACGTTCTGATCAGGGCAACAACATCCTCCGGAGTATCGGCAGAGGTTAGCAAGCCCTGGCGTCGGTAGAGATCGAAGACGCTGCCCACGTCGAAATTCAATAAGATCACCATCTTGCCGTTTTTAATAGCCAGGGCGATCTCGGAGATGGTACCCGCCTGACCGGGTAGAGCCACCACGACGTCGCTGGACAGCACATTGATGTAGTTGCGCCCATCCCCCATGTTGGTGACGATGGGAATGTCGATGCAGTCGCAGGCATCGGCGCGGGTGCGGCCGGGCAGAATGCCCACAGTCAGCCCGCCCTGCTCCCGGGCGCCTCTGGCCGATGCCTCCATCACGCCCCAGGGCCGGCCCCCGCCGAGCAGCACCCAGCCCTCCCGGGCGATCAGGGCACCCAGCCGATAGGCAGCCTGGCAATCCTCCGCGGAGGCTCCCTCACCGCCGCCCATCACCCCGACAATAAACCTTCCAGCCATCCGCATGCGCCTCAAAAAGACAGACATCAGCACTGGTTTAAACCTGGATGTATGAAACCTATAAACAGCGGCTACGCTGGCGGTTTTTCTCCACAGATCGCCAGGCTGACGATCGACTTGATCACAGTGAACCCCTCCAGCCCGGCCTGCCCGAGTATCTCCTCGATCTCCCGCAGGGTATAGGCCGTTCCCAGGGATACCAACAGGCCGTCCCGCATCTCCCTCGGCCTGGCCATCAGATACAGCAGGCACCGCACCGCCGGATTGATATCCCGCCGCAGGTCGCTGATGAAATACCGTCCTCCCGGTTTCAGAACGCGGCGGATCTCCTGGAATACCCGTACCGGCTCCGTCCACTCGTGCAGTGACCCGTTGGAAAACACTCCCTCGAAGCTATCGCGTTCAAAAGGCATCTGTAGGGAGTTTCCCTGCACGTACCGGGCACGGTCGCCCAGCCCGTACTCCGTAGCGTTCTTCTCGGCCACCTGAATCATCGCCTGGCCGATCTCCAGGGCCACCAGGCTGGTCTCCTGAGTCTGCCGCAGCCATTCCAGGCCGAGGTAGCCGGGACCGGGGCCGATCTCCAGAGCCAGCCCCCTGTTGATGCCGGACTTGATGACCTGGGCGAATGGAACCCGTCCATGATCCCGAAGCTCCCGCATCATGCTGTCGTATGCCTGAACGTCGAGTTCATCCTCGATCTCCTGGTCAGTTTCTACCGCTCTCGGTCTGATCACAGCCGGCCCCTCCGTCTTCTTAATCCCCGGTCAGCCTGCTGCAAGTCCTGCCGCCGGCCCCTTGGGGGAGTTTACCTAACAAGTTCCACACTGAGGCGACAACTCCCTGCCGTCAGCAAGTCAACAGGAGCAAAGGGCATGCATGCGGGTTCATATATCGGCGCCGGATGATCAATCCGGCCGCTGTTCAGCATCCTATTTGCCACTGGTCAAGCCTAAGACTTCTGCCGGTGCAGCAGCCTGCCGATGCCGGTGTATCGCAGTTCGATGGCGCCCTCCGGGCAGAGTTCCTGGCAGCAGAAGCACCTGATACAAGCATCCATATTCCAGCGGGGCATGGGTTTGCCGCTGTGGTCTATAAAGCTGATCACCTGCGGCTTCACGGGACAGACCTCGGCGCACCGGCGGCACCCGATGCATTTATCCGGGCGCACGGTCGGTCTGGGAACCATGGCGCCTCTCAGCAGAGGCATCATTGAGTCGGTGATCCGGTTTGAGGATGTGGAGCTTCTCACCAGCTTGAAGTGGGCGGCTTTCAGATGCTCGACACTCTCGCCGAGCACCTCTATCTCCTCGGGCAGCACCGCTCCCCATCCATTGTCATATGCCACCTTCAGAGCAGGCACTTCCAGCGGGTTGTCGTAACCGATCAATCTGGCCGCCACCGCATCCACGGCACTGGGACCAGCACCCATGATCAACGCCTGCAGTTGGTACGGGTTGCCGTTGCGCGGCCCGTTCCCATCCATGGCGGTGATCCCGTCCAGAACGGCAAAGCTGGTGTTGACTACGGTATTCAAGTCGAGCAGCATCCGGCTGAAATTTTGGGGATCGGTCATCCTGGTATGCCAGGCCGGTTTCTGAAGTCCCGGCACACACCCAAACTGGTTCTTGATCGCCCCCGTCATAAAGGCCAGACCATGTGTCTTGAGCTTGGGCAGAGTGATCAGCACGTCCGCCTCGTAGGGCGCCCTGGCGATGTCCCAGGATTTGCAGAGCAGCGCCTGCTCACACTTGACGTGGACAGTTTCCTTGAAATCCTCGAACTTGGCCCCATAGCGCCCGGCCACCGCGATCAGACCGGCCTTGTCGGCGGCCCTCCGGGAATCGCCGAAACCAGGTGAATCGCCGAAGGAGAGTTTGTCCGAATAGTCCTTGACTATGCGCAGCACCGCCTCGAAGAGGGCGTAGTGGGTGACCACCGGAGAGCCTGCCGTTTCGATGCTCAGCAGGTTGGGCTTCAGCAGCACCGAGCTGCCGGCGGGGATCAGGCGACGCAGGAATGACTCGCCCCCTAACAGTTCGAAACCGTCTCTCAACTTTTGCTCGAGCTGATCCACATCGTATGATTCGCACCTGATCAGGGCAACACGTTCCATGTTTCGGCCTCCTTGTAATACTTATAATCCCCGTTTCTTCATCCTCATACTTAATTTCTAAAGCATTGATTCTTTTTCCTGTCTCTTTTTTCCTGTCTGAGGGTAAGTGCCAGTCTCTACCGCAAGCCGTTTTGAGCAACAAAAATCAATGGCGATTGGCAATGAAATGCCCCGGATTGCAACCCGGGGCTCCAGCGCCTTCTCGTCCACTTTGTCAGTACCAGTTTTTAAATCTATAAGCAGAAGTTTATCATTTAACATAGCCGCGCTTCATTACCCATAAAGCTTCCTGCCAGATGGAAACACGGGCCGGATCGTCGCTGATCTCCCAGTTATCATCCATCCAGTACCAGGGCAACTGCCACACGCCACCGCCAACATCCTTGATCGTCAAGTTATAACGCCGGTAATCGACGTCCAGTATCTTTACGGGATAGTCCATGAAACTACGATCACCGTGGACAGGAGCCGTCCTCCTGGCCCAACGTTCAATTAACTGCTCAGGTCTCATCGTCATCCCTTCTTTGTCAATGTTCCAGATTCTATTACCGTTAATGGAACGTCATTTCCTATTAACTTTGCATATCAGAGAGCACGCCGGCATCAAATTGCCAGCAGCAAGTAAAAGAGGCGGCAGCCCTTCCTAATATTGGTATGCTGCATGATGCTGTTTGGGACTAGGGACGAGGAGATCTGAAGGCTGCATCCGCCAAAGCAGAAAAAATAAACCCCGGGCCGAAGTCCGGGGTGATGCCCTTTGTACAGTAAAAAGCCCCGTTGGATGCGGGGCTTTTCTTTCTCTGGCGCGCCCGGACGGACTCGAACCGCCGACACGCGATTGTGATGTGGCCGCCGAGGCAAAAAAAGATGATGAAACCCCACCAGATGTGGGGCCTCTTATATTAATTTATGGGTTGACCCTGCCAACGAAGATCGATCTCTTGTCTTTGCCGTCGATCTGCAGGATCACAGCGGCCTTGACCGGGTTGCCGTCCTGGCCAAAGGTGATCTTGCCGGTGACGGTCTGGAAGTCCTTGAGGTTCTGGATGGCATCCTTGATCTTGGTCGGGTCGTTGGACTGTGCGTCCTCGATACCCTTCAATACGATATTCGTCGCATCATAGGCCAGGGTCGCCAGGGCATCCGGTACGGAGCCGTAAGCTGCCTGATAGCTCTTGACCCAGTTCTGTACTAGCGGATCCGGATCATCGGAGAAGTAATGATTGGTAAAGTAACATCCATCCATGGCCGTCCAGTCGATGTCAGCGGCATCCCAGCCGTCGCCGCCCATGAACACGGCCTGGATGCCCTTCTCCCGGGCCTGCTTGCCGATCAGGCTGACCCTCTGGTAGTAGTCGGGCAGGTAGAGCACGTCCGGCTTTTCGGAGGCAATCTTGTTCAGCTCCGCCGCAAAGTCGAAGTCGGCGGCAGTATAGGCCATGGCGTCCAGGACCTGGCCACCGCCAGCAGTGAAGCCCTGGGTGAAGTAGTCTTTCAGGCCGATGGAATAAGGATTGCCCTGGTCATACAGGACGGCTGCAGTCTTGGCTTTAATGGTGCCGAGGGCGAACTTTGCGCCCATGGTACCCTGGAGCGGGTCGATGAAGCAGGCGCGGAAAGCGTAGGCCTTCCTGTAGGGGTCCATCGTGACCTTAGGATTGGTGGCGGTCGGAGATACGAAAGGCACCTTATACTGCTTAGTGACCACCGAGATCGGGATGGTGGTCACGGATGTCACAGAACCGACGATGGCAGACACCTTGTCAGCGGCGATCAGTTTGGTCGCCGCGGCGGTAGCCTGGACGGCATTGTTCTGATCATCGGCGATCACAGCCTGGATCGCATAGCCTGCCACCTGGTTGTCGTGCTCCTTCAGGGCCAGCAGGAAGCCGTTCTTGGTCGATTCGCCGAAGGTTGCCACATCACCGGTGAGCGGCCCGATGAAGCCGATTTTTACAGTGTTTGGTGATACGCTACTGCCGTTTTGTGCTGCAAATATCTGGACGTTGAGGGTCACCGGATTCCAGCCTACGTCATAGCCGAGAGCCTCGGCCACCCAGCGGGCGGGAAGCATGATGCGGCCACCGGTGATCTGCGGGACAACGTCCATGGCCGTGGGAATCCCGTTTAATGTCTCAGTAGCGCTACCGATGGTCAAGACCACGATGTTAGAACCGCTAGTGATTGCCAGGGTCTGCTTTACGCCGTCCCAAGCTATACCGCTGTCAGGCACACCGAGGGCGTAAGCCATGTAGCGGATCGGTACGAAGACCCGGCCGTCTGAAATAAACGGCGCTGCATCCATAGCATAATTTTGACCGTTTGACGTATAGGTCGTGTAACCAACTGTAAAAACAGCAGTATTCGCACCTGGAGGCGAGTTAGCAAATACTGAAGTAACGAAACAAAGACCTGATAATAAAACGATCATTAAGGTAATGATACATTTTCTAACCATTTTTCTGCTCCTTCCTACGTGCGCCTTCAAGAAGTTTAAGCAATGAAGACCATCATCCATCTCTTTCAAGGATAATAATTGTTATTTCCCCATCCATTTCCATAATCCTCTAAAGAAATAGTTAATGCCGCAGTTTCCTTTCTAATATCTGCATTTGTTTTTAATCCGGGATGCCTTTCTTGGCAATCCCTATGTCCCAAGTTGCGGTGATGCCTGATTAGGCGTTACCGGGCTGAGTAGTCACGTTATTCTTGAAGTTGAAGGCAGTGTCTACTTCGATCTCTGTCTGACCGTCCAGCATCCTTACCCAATATCTTTTCTGATGGCGCCGTCGATGAGATCTACAGGTTTTCCAGCGGTGCTCTTAGGGTGATCAACAAGGCGTGCAACCATTGCCTGATCTACGGAGCTCAAAACGGCAAATGGATCGTCGATGATCATATGGTTAAGCGGGTGGTCGAGGGAGAGTTGTCATGACTCTCCCGTTTACGGCCAATAATCCCGTCAATTTGCGGACATCATACATTTGCTATTTCCGGACATTCTATTCCGGCAGTAACACTATATTAGTATTTAAGGCCCATAAAAAATGCCAGGGAAGGTAGTAAATCAATTCCATAATGCAAAGCCATATTTAATAAAACATTTCGATATCTGTTCCATAAGAAGCCAAATATGACACCGATAATAAAAACCGGAATTAATGTACCCAAAATAACAGATGGTAGATTGCCAGCTTTACCCTCTACGCCTGATGCAAGTAGCATTCTTGATGGAAAGTGAAATAACGTAGATAATATAGATGAAACGGTTATACTCAAAAACCATCCATAGCATTTTTCAATACGTGTCTGCAATATAACCCGGTAAAACAATTCTTCCGGCACGGCAGCTTGAAAGAAAGGTAACAATATACCAACTAGAATACTCCATAATGAAGTAACCTTGAAACTATGATTCAATATCTTCCAAAGAACCGGAGTATTTATCAAAATACCGATCATAAAGAAGATAAAAATGAGAAATATATTTTTTATCATATTTTCGTTTTTAAAACCAAGCAATGTCGAGAGCCGGTATCCCATTTTCCGATAAATAAAGAGCGGAACACTTAAAAGAAATATAAGTTTAATACAAACAACATACCAAAAGTCATCAACGAAATTTACACTGTTTAAAATCGGTAAAGGTTCATACTTTATTGCCAATGAAAATA
>JAHFCR010000053.1:0-18944 GCA_023249405.1 Peptococcaceae bacterium
GAATCTGCCATGAAAACCATTGTTCGACAAAAGACAAACTTTAACTATAACCTACACAAATAAGGCTTGACAGTGGGACTCTTTAAAACGAATTGCTAACGAAACTGCTTATGCAGCTTCGATCTTGACCTGATAACCTAACATTTCAAGCTGCTTGATAGCACGGTTCCTAATAGCCTTGGCGTTCACTTTAGCAAAATAATCAGCGCCCATTTCCCGGTAAGGAGTGTGATGCTTAAGCATACAGTAGACGATCACCAGTATGGTGTGGGCAACGGCAACAGCAGCCTTGTTGGCGCCTCGCCGGGCGGCAATCCGGTGATACTGAGCAGAAAGATATGTATCCTTGGTGTGTGAAGCTGACTTGGCAGCCTGGATCAAAGTGGTGCGTAGGAGCGGGTTCCCCTTGGTGGTCTTAGCCTTCTTGCGCTTGCCGGCACTCTCGTTGTTCCCCGGAGAGACTCCCGCCCACGAGGCGATGTGCGACGTGGATGGGAAGCGGGACATATCGATGCCAATGCAGGCGAGGATGACCTGGGCGTTTCTCAGCCCGATGCCAGGAATCTCATCGAGCATCGAGATCTCCCGCTCAAAAGGGCACATCTGTTCTTCAACCTCTTTGTCCAGTCTGGCGATCTCCTGGTCGAGGAAGTCGATGTGCTCAAGCAGCATGGCCAGCATCATCCGCTGGTGTCTGCCCACGAGCCCCGTGAGGGCCTGCTGCAACTGCTCCTTCTTGCCCTTGAGTCTGCCCCGGGCCATCTTCGCCAGGAGTTCCGGGTCATCGACACCGGAGACAATGGCATCGAGCATGGAACGTCCGGAACGTCCGGTAATGTCGGTGGCCACCGAGGCCAGCTTGATGCCGGCGCCTTCGAACACCTTTTGAATCCGGTTCGCTTCCCGGGCACGCTCCTCGACCAGGCTCTTGCGGTAGCCGACCAGTTCCTTGAGTTCTCTCTGCTCCCGGTCCTGGATGAAGCTGCCGGTAAGGAGGCCGTGACGGAGCAGGTCGGCAATCCACTCGGCGTCATAGGCATCGGTCTTACGGCCGGGAACAGCCTTCATGTGCTGGGCATTGACCACCAGAATCTCGACATCATAACCTTCAAGGATGTTGTAGATCGGCTTCCAGTAGACTCCGGTAGATTCCATGGCCACGTGGGTGCAGCTGTGACCCCTGATCCAGTCAGCCAGGCTTAACAAGTCGTTGGTAAATGTTCCGAAAGTCTTGAGCTCCTTTCCTTTGGGAGTGATGACGCAGGCTGTGATGGTCTTCTTGTGCACATCCAGCCCGCAGCAGTTTGAATAGAAAACATCCATCGTGTTACAACTCCTTTAGCGGTTATTTGGGCTGGTGCAGTGACCTTTGATGGAGGCAATCTGCCATGCGTGCTTCCCTCACGGGAGCGACAATCTGTGGTGCACCAGGTCGCTGAGGTCTGTCTGCTCTACGGGCTCAAAGCACCAGTTAAAAATCGACCTCGCTTCGCCAGCCGCTAAAGGATTGATTCGCCGGACCCCGTTTTCATCCTTCTGATGGCGCCGCCGCAGGCGGCGTGGGGGTCTGCTCTGAAAATAAACAATTTTCATTCTCTGATGGCGCCGCCGGGCGGCGTGGTGTCTTAGAAGATGTTATCCCGCCTAGGGGGCACCCTCTGGGTCGGGTACCCGGTTTAGCGGCGGTTACCTGTGCCGTTTTCTTTCAGGCCGGGCGTCAGCCCGGATACGGCGCTCCCGCTTCAAGAAGCGGGAGTCTTAGCGGCAGTTAGCTATCGGATAAAAAATTCCTTCCACCCTAATATGGGGTAAAGGAACCCGAATAGGAAATCCTGATTTTTAATACGGCTAAGAGTCCCGGCCATTCTGGCGGCTTCGTTACGTGCCGTGATCAGCAAGGTCACCGGCAATTCCGGGTTCAGAGATTTAAAAATCGGCTGGTGGTCGAGGATGAGGCTGGCCGCTACAAAAGCCACCAGGTAGCACGGTATATAGGCAAGAAAGGTGATTATCAAAAGAGCGATGGGAAAGCCAATGTCTTCGGCTCTTTATTAGACGATCTCCTTAAAAGCCAGCCATCCCTGCTCAATAAGTTATAGTAGGCTGGCCCTGCTGACAGAAGAGGATTTTTAACGCAGGCCTTCACTCTCCCGGCGCGGCGCCTTTCGAGTTGAACGCACCTGAAGATTGGCGCCGGTAACCGCCCCGGCACAGCTCAGAACAGCAGGCAGGAGCAGGTAGATGAGCAGATCGCCGAAGCCCAGGCCATCCGGAGCCACCAGAACCAGCAGCACTAGAATTAGGCCGCCACCCAGCACACCGATCTGCCCTGCTGGCCACCAGACTCCCGGGCCTCCTCGCAATCCCGCTATCAAGCCGCCAAAACAGCAACTCAGAGCAATCCACCAGACGTAAAAAGAGCTAAGCCAGACAGTATCCTCACTACTGGCCAGCGCATATACCAGCGCTCCAATCAAGCCAACAAAGAGCAGCGAAAAAGAGGCGGCCATTCCTCTTCCCAATGGAGTGCCCTCGCTTCTGTTCAATCTAAAAATGGATTTTCTAGGCAACGATTTCATTATTATTCCTCCTCCCCATCCCTATTTTACGCACCGTCCTTTGCTGATAGCACACGCCATGGGGCAGCAAACAGAAAAGCGTTGCCGCCCCCTTACTGGCAGGGACGGCAACGCTTTTCTGTAACCAATGATTTCCTTGCCGGGATGGTTTACTTCGCAGCTAGTGCAGGACTGTCTGCGACCGGTGGCAGGAGGGCCTCACGCAGCACTTCATCCATGTTCTCTACCAGTACGAACTTGAGCTTGCGCCGGACGTTGGCCGGTATCTCCTCCAGGTCTTTTCTGTTCTCCTTAGGGATGAGCACTTTTTTAATACCCGCCCGGTGGGCGGCCAGCACCTTCTCCTTGATGCCCCCCACCGGCAACACCCGGCCACGCAGGGTGATCTCTCCGGTCATGGCCAGTTCCCGGCTGGTGCGGCGACCGCTCAGAGCAGAGGCGATAGCAGAGGCGATGGTGATCCCGGCCGAGGGCCCGTCCTTGGGGATGGCGCCCTCCGGAATATGGATGTGCAGGTCGTACTTCTCATGAAAGTCATCCGGAATGCCTAGTTCCTGCGAGCGCGACCGGATATAGCTCAGGGCTGCCTGCGCAGATTCTTTCATCACGTCACCCAGTTTTCCGGTCAGGGTGATGGTCCCCTTCCCTCTCAGAACGCTGACTTCCACGCTGAGCACATCACCACCGACCTCGGTCCAGGCCAGCCCGGTGACCACTCCCACCTCGTTCTCTTTTTCGATGGTACCCCAATGAAAGCGAGGTATGCCCAGGTAGGTCGCCAGGTTGGCAGCCGACACCCGGGCCTGGTGCTTGCGGTCATTAACCACCTCCCGGGCGGTCTTGCGGCAGATGGTGGCGATCTCCCGTTCGAGATTGCGGACCCCTGCCTCCCGGGTATACTCACGAATGATCTCCCGCACAGCGTTCTCCGAGATCTGCAGATTGCGCGGCTTCAGTCCGTGTTCCTTGAGTTGTTTGGATATCAGGTGCCGGGCAGCGATCTGAACCTTTTCCTCCTCGGTGTAGCCTGGCAGCCTGATGACCTCCATGCGGTCCAGCAACGGGCGCGGGATATTATACTCCACGTTGGCCGTGGTGATAAAGAGGACCTTTGACAGGTCGAAGGGCACCTCGATGAAATGGTCGCTGAAGCTGTTGTTCTGCTCGGAATCCAGTACCTCCAGCAAGGCTGAACTGGGATCGCCACGGAAATCGGTGTTCATCTTGTCCACCTCGTCAAGAAGGAAGACCGGATTCTTGGTGCCCGCGGTTTTCATCCCCTGAATGATCCGTCCGGGCAGAGCGCCCACGTAGGTGCGCCGGTGGCCCCGTATCTCCGCCTCGTCCCTGATGCCGCCAAGTGAGATGCGCACGAATTTGCGTCCCAGCGCCCTGGCGATAGACTTGGACAGCGAGGTCTTGCCCACTCCCGGCGGCCCCACCAGGCAGATGATCGGACCGTGCATCTTGGTAGCCAGTTTGCGGATCGCCAGGTACTCCAGAATGCGATCCTTCGGCTTATCCAAAGCATAGTGATCAGCCTCCAAGATCTTCTCCGCCGCTTTCAGGTTCAGCCGGTCCCGGGTCTCCTGGTACCAGGGCAGGGCCAGCAACCAGTCCAGATAGTTCCGGACCACCACCGCCTCCGCCACCATCGGCGGCATCTTTTCCATGCGGTCGAGTTCCTTGAGGGCTTTCTCCTCCACATCCTTGGGGAAGTGGGCCCCGGCGATCTTCTCCCGCAGCTCCTCTACTTCGGAGGCGCGTTCGTCCTTCTCGCCCAATTCTTTTTGGATCGCCCGCATCTGTTCCCGGAGGTAATACTCCTTCTGAGTTTTCTCCATCTGCCGGCGCACCCGGGTGTTGATCTTGCGTTCCAACTCGAGTACTTCCATCTCCCGGCCGAGGATCTCGTTCAGCTTCTCCAGGCGTTCCTTGACCTCAAAAGACTCCAGTATCGCCTGCTTGTCGTTCACTTTCAAATTGATGTGTGACGTGATCAGGTCAGCGAAACGTCCCGGGTCCTCTACCGCCGAAATGGTGACTGCAGTCTCCGGAGCGATCTTCTTACCCAGTTTGACGTACTGCTCAAACTGGTTGCTGACGGTCCTCATCAGGGCTTCGACCTCTGCCGTCTTCTCCTCGTTCTCCTGGTGTTCCTCCACCAATACATTGATAAAAGGGTCCGTGGCTACGTAGTTGAGGATCCGGCCACGCCCCAGGCCCTCCACCAGAACCCGGAAGGTACCCCCGGGCAGTTTCAGGAGTTGCTTGATCTCAGCGATAGTACCAACCTGATAGATATCCTCGATACCAGGCTCATCGGTCTGGGCCTCCTTCTGGGTCACCAGGAATATCTCCCGGTCGCGGAGCATCGCCTCATCTATGGACTTGACCGATTTCTCCCGGCCCACATCCAGATGTATAACCATATAGGGAAAGACCAGAATGCCTCTCAAGGGGAGTAGGGGAAGGATGCGCTCTCCCTTTTCCTGAATCTGTTCCTGAATCTGTTCCTGCTCTTCGTTTTTCAATTCTTCATTTGGTTGCCGTTCGGTTTGGGACATGGAAGTACCCCCTTCCGCCAGTTGTGATCTATTTGATCGCTGTAAGTATTGTTTAAACTTGCATTCTTCATTCTACCCCAAGTTTCACAACTTCTGCAACAAGAGGCCGGGCAACTGCATCTCTCACGACACACTCGCTGGTGGCAACTCTGGGCAGCGTTACTCGCATGCGATCGGTGGCATCTTGGGAACAGCCGCACAGCGGTTTTTTTCTGGAAGCCATGCCATCCTTGAAGCAAGACAAGGAGCCGTGAGACATGCGAGATGGCTTGCATGGTCCTAAGAGGGATTACGGCCACTAATAGCTAATTAATAATAGGGCTTATGCCACAACAGGCTCTACTGATTGGAAAAAAACCTACAGTGAACCCAGTCGTTGGAGGAATAATGCAATCAATGGCGTCCAGGAAGAGCAGAGTTATCCCAGCAGTTATCCTCATTGCCTGTTTCATCATCGCGGCCCTGGCAGCCTGTTGGTCAATCAGATCAAAATTTGGCAGAGAAACCTCAGCATATTCCAGCCTCGCCGCCCATACCGATACCAGAACCGTGACAGCCTTCGGCGGAGAGACCGTTGTCGGTGAACTGACCATCAGACCGTTGCCAGAACCCGCTGCTGACGGCAGCCTGGCCTACCAGGTGCAAGGCCCTCAGGAAGCAGTTCTGGGAACTTTTAACTACATCCCGTGGCAGGGAAAGAACCCGCTCTACCTGCAGCTCTCCGGAGGCAGCATCATCCTTGGCAACAACAGCATCTACACCATCAGGGACCACCGCTTGCATTCCCTGACCGAGTTCGGTGCCCTCGGTCAGGTTGGCGATTACTCGGTAGATGATAACAAACTTGCCCTGATCGGTAAGAACGAACAACAGGGAGACGCTGAGATCTTGATCAAAGATCTGGAGACCGGTAGCTCTACTCCGGTAGACTCCTTCAAGTATCCTGAATACATGGGGGGCCAGCAGGTGTACCTCTGTTGGAACGCGGGCAAACTCTACTACGATTACTGGGAGGGGGACAAACCGGAGGTCAAGGTCTACGACCCCGCTGCCAACCAATCAGCATCCTTCAAAGAGCAGGCTATGGGCCCGCAGGGTTCTCCTGACGGTCGCTATCTGGCCATATTTGCCTTGGGTTCCCCATCCGCCACAACAGGAAATACAATGGGCCTGGAACTGCTGGATCTGACGAACAACCGAACGATAGGCCTGGAGGGCTCGAACCGGGTCTTCTGGAGCCCTGGCTATATCACCGTCTGGGATGGCGATAAACTACAATTGCACATCTACGATCTGAGTAGCGGAACCAAAATCAAAGACCTGCCCGCAGATAGTCCGGTTGCCGATCTGGCCATAGATAACGGGGTCATCAAAGGAAACGCCTACCACTTCGAAAACAAGCAGATCACCCGTCAGCAGTTCCAGGCTGATATAACAGCCAAAATACCGTAGGCCAGATCGGTAACACCACTTTGTGAACCGCCTGCATCTCGCCCGCTTGCCGCTTTCCGACTTTTTACAACCATATTCTGGAGGAATAGCTTTAAAATATTTATCATAATAGCATCCGGATCAAACATGAACCCCGGAGGCACATACCGAGGTTCATTCATAGAGATCACCCTTTTAAAACTAGATTATACTCTGAGCCGTCTTGCCGTCTCAATATCAACAGTCACCTGCTGCACCTGAAGGATCTTCAAGGTAATGAAGATGACCATCTTCTCCTCGATCATGTCGAATGTCATCTCCTCGAAAGGAGCGCAGTCACCTAACGATTCACGGTTTAAGTACTCATCATACTCGACGATCCTGCTGCTTACCAGTTCGCAGAAAGGAAGCTCGTTGAAGAACTCGGTGTTAATCTGGTTGATTTCAGACAGATCGCCGGATTCAAGCATATCTTTTGCCGGAAATTTCGCAGGCAGGGCTTGGGATCTGAGAAACTCGAAATTCTGCACTGCATTGAAGTTCAATGGAGCGAGGGGCGCCAGGTCAAAGACGATCGGCACGATCGTCGAGAAGGCTATATCGACTACGGTGTCTTTGATTTCTCCATGTATTTGCTTGGGTGTAAAAGGTGGCTTGGCAGTAGCGAATTCAATATTCTTGCGTACATATCCCTTGACGAAGAGCTTGTTCGTATCCTGTAGAACCAAGCACTGGGTTAGCTTCAGGCGCTTCTCAACCCGCTTGATCTCGATCGCCCGTTCTGGCAGATGAATAATTGTATCCACGTCGATCTGAAGGGTTGGCTCTGCCAATACAACTGGCACTTTAATGGTAATATCGACATCTTGCCGGCAGTTAGTCGCTGTAGATATATCAAGTACATTTTCCATATGAGTCACTCCCTATCAAGTATAATATGGTAGACTTGCATCCATATATTATTCTCCTTCTTTCCAGTATGTTACTATTTTTCCATATTTAATCTTTAACGCCGCCGCCCCGCGTCCGGCCTTGCATTCTTGCTTCTTACCGGCAGCCATCCACCGAATACGGCAAGGGTATTCCCCGAATATAAAAGCCCTCAGGAAACAATCCCTAGGGCCTGCTGCAATGCGATAATAATCTGGACTCTGCTAGCGCCGGCTGAGCGCCTATAACGAATGTCCCAGCCCTGGTGATCAAGTATCGATTATTATAGGTAAGAATGTATGCGCTTCGCTCTCCCCGATCTCCTTTTTCTTTTCCTGTTCCCCCCGATTCTGATCATCCGGGTTATGATCATCTGGCTCGTAGTTCCTTCCCGCCGCTGGCTCAGACGAGAACACCACCTGCCGCTTCTGGAGGATCTTCAAGGTGACGAAGATCACCATCTTCTCCTCAACCCGATTGAAAGTCATCTCGTCGAAAAGCCCGTCAGGCAACGGAGTACGGTTGAGAAATTCATCATACTCTACGATTCTGCTGCTTACCAGTTCACAAAAGGGAGGCTCGTTGAAGAACTCGGTGTTAATCTGGTTGATTTCAGACAGATCGCCGGATTCAAGCATATCTTTTGCCGGAAATTTCGCAGGCAGGGCTTGGGATCTGAGAAACTCGAAATTCTGCACTGCATTGAAGTTCAATGGAGCGAGGGGCGCCAGGTCAAAGACGATCGGCACGATAGTGGAGAACTGGATGTCCTCCGTAGTAAATTTAATAGCGCCGCTGATCTGACCAGGTGCGGTCCTGGTGACAGTAGAGTACTCGATATTTTTTCTAACAAAACCCTTAGCAAATAACTTGCTCGCATTTTGTAGAAGCGTACACTGAGTCATCTTTAGACGCTTCTGGACCCGCCTGATCTCGATCGCCGGCTCCGGTAGGGTGATATTTGTGTCCATATCAATCTGCAAAGTCAGCTCTGCTAACACAACCGGTACCTTGACAACCTTATCGCCTTTCTGCAAAGTTCCTGCAGCAAGTGTACCCATTGCCAGTTGGTCTACCGGCTCTGGATTCTTATGATTCTCCTCGGCCCTCTTGATCTCAAGCTCAAGTTCAAAATCGTTGTTTGATTCAGCCCTCTCTTTCATTACATATCACTACCTCACAGGCAACTTTGATAATACAGCAAGGGATTTTACCCCAGATATATACTATTCGCCGGTCTTTGTTAAAGTTACCCCGATTTTAACCCGCTCCATATACTCACCCATGGCTAACTGCCACTACTCCAGTTTGTATTGTGAGAAGCTACCTGGCTACATCCATGGATCAATAGTTCAAGCTCCGGTGGGGAAGGGAAGGCACCATCCCTGAAGCTAAGAAACTCATTGACCGGCAGAGTCTCGCTCAAGCAGGAACCTGGCCGGGAGCTTGGCGGGTACCCGCCGGGCGTCCACCAGTCACCGCGCCTGTCTCGGGCACCCGGCGGGTACGGGTGCGGCGCTCCGGCATCAGGCCGAGCTTTAGCACCTCCTTGATCTGCCGCACCGGGATCACCTCCAGCGACATCTGGCTGAAGAGGTCCTGCCAATTCTCCTGGGGAATCAGCACACGCTTGGCTCCGGATCTCATCGCCGCCTCCACCTTCGCCACCACTCCACCTACGGGCTTCACCTCTCCCCGGATAGACAGTTCCCCAGTCATGGCGACCCGGTTGTCCACCATCCGCCCGGTGAGGGCGGAATACACCGCCAGGGCGATGGCCACACCTGCCGAGGGGCCATCAGTTGGCATCGCACCTGGAATATTGATGTGAATGTCATAGGCTCTGGGGTCCACGTCCAGCAGGTGACGAATGGCAGTCAAGCCGTTTTCCACCGAACCCTTGATCATGCTCTTGCGGCGCACCCGGCTGCCGGCTAAGCCGCCCAACTCTTCCTCTTCCACAACGCCGGTGACAATCACCTGGCCATGATCCCTGCCGGATGGAGTGGCACTAGCCTCGATTTCCAACAGCGTCCCGATGTTGGGGCCGCTGACAGCCAGGCCGTTGACCAGACCGACCTGTGGCTGTTCAGGCACCCGTCGCTCCAGACGGGGCGAGTAGTGGCCGCTGTTGACCACCCACTCCACGTCTGAGGCCTGGATCTCCTGTTCCTTCCGGGACTGCACGATCCCGGCGGCTATCTGTATGATATTGACCGCCTCGCGTCCGTTGGTGGCGTACTTCTCGATCACGTCCAGAGCTCCGGGACCGAAGTCGAAGTTGATCTTATGAGCAGCATTCTCGGCGATCACCCTGATCTCCGGTGGCAGCAATGCCCGGAAAAAAATCTCTATGCACCGGGAACGAATCGCCGGGGAGATCTCCTCCGGCAATCTGGTAGTAGCGCCCACCAGGCGGAAATCCGCCGGCAACCCATGCTGGAAGATATCATGGATATGGGCCGGAATATGGGTGTCCTCGGAGTTGTAGTAGGCGCTCTCGAACAGGACCTTCCGGTCTTCCAGCACTTTGAGCAGCTTGTTGAGCTGGATCGGATGCAGTTCACCGATCTCGTCCAGGAACAGGATACCGCCGTGGGCCTTGGTAACTGCCCCGGGTTTCGGCTGGGGTATGCCGGCCATCCCCAAAGGCCCTGCCCCCTGGTAGATCGGATCGTGCACCGAACCAATCAGTGGGTCGGCGATACCCCGCTCGTCGAAGCGGGCAGTGGTGGCATCCAGTTCGATGAACTTGGCATTGGCGCCGAAGGGTGACAGCTGGTTCTTCTTGGCCTCTTCCAGCACCAGCCGGGCAGCCGCAGTCTTGCCCACTCCCGGCGGGCCATAGACCAATACGTGCTGCGGGTTGGAGCAGCATAGAGCCGCCCGCAAGGCTTTCAGCCCGTCCTCCTGTCCGATGATCTCTTCGAAGCGCCGGGGGCGGGTCCGTTCAGACAGCGGCTCGGCCAGGGAGATGCGCCGCAGAAACTGGATCTTCTCCATCTCCTTCTTCACCTCCCGGTCCACCGCCACCTTCGTCACCTGCTGCGTCCGGAGCAGGTTCCAGAAATAGAGACCAATCACGATTATGAAAAAGATCTGGATAAAAGTCAGTAGGCCACTCAGGCCGAAGAAACTACCCATATCAACCACGGCTCCTAACGTACTGAATTGTGCATCTATGGCAAATATATTGCCAAAAAAAGTATTGCCAGAAACTGTGGTTTTTATCCAGTTTTGAGGAAGGGGCACGCCCTGATATCGAATACAATCCTGATTCTACCAAAAAGGCAAGGTGGGGCTAGTAATTTTGAAGAAGTACGCGAATGCTAGGCGAGGGAACTGCTTAAGATACTTGGAAGAAAATCAGAAGACAACGGCACCCAATTCGTTTAATTTGACATTGGCGTCGAAAGGGTGACCACGGCGAAACAAAGCGATAGGCGTTCACGTTACCTGCGGCGGCGGTGCCAGAGCCAGTATGCGATCAGCAGGAGAATGGCGATCAGCAACAACAGGTCGACCCGGTGGAACCAGGAACTGACGGCCTCCCAATGCACGCCCAGAACAAAGCCGACATAGGTGAGAAACAGGCTCCAGATCAGGGTACCCAGAAATGTATACAGGGTGAATAGAGGGATGTTCACCCGGGCCACCCCGGCCGGCAGAGAGATGAAGGTGCGGATTCCCGGCAAAAGCCGGGTAAAAAAGACTGTCCAGATGTCATAACGGTTAAACCAGTTCTCGGCCATGGCGATCCGGCCTGGAGTCGCCCCAAAATACCTGCCGTACCTGGCGAGAAAGGGGCGCCCGCCGAAGAGACCGATGTAATAGGAGGCCAGTGAGCCGATGGTTCCGCCGATGGTTCCGACCAGGGCGGTAGCAAAGAAGGCGAGCTGACCGGTGGAGACCAGATAGCCGCCGAACGGCAGGATCAACTCACTTGGTATGGGAATGTTGCAGCTCTCGATCGCCATCAGAATACCGATCCCCCAATAACCCAAAGAGGCAATGAAAGCAGTGACCTGTACGGCGATCCCAGTCAATATAACCGTTCAAACTCACCTCCAGCTGGAAATTCAGCCAACAATAATGAGATTATATCATATAGCGCTGCTCTGTTACTGATATGAAAAGGGGTGCTTTTCAGCACCCCTTGATTTATTGCCTTGAAAGGCCGCCATAGCTATGGAAACAGTATCCGCTGATCAGGCAGTCTCTTCCCGTTTCTTTTTGCGGTCGACGGTAACCATGATCGGCTCCTCTTTCTTAGCAATGACGTCTTTAGTGATCATGCACTTGGTGATATCGTTCCGGGATGGAATCTCATACATCACTTCCAGCATGATATCCTCGAGGATCGCCCGCAACCCCCGGGCTCCGGTGTTCCGTTTGATGGCCTCCTTGGCCACGGCCCGCAGGGCGTCCTCCTTGAACTCCAGCGCTACTCCGTCCAGTTCGAACAACTTCTGGTACTGACGCACCAGGGCGTTTCGCGGCTCAGTCAGGATCCGGATCAGGGATTCCTCATCCAGAGCATCCAGGGTAACGATCACCGGTACCCGTCCCACGAACTCCGGGATCAGGCCATACTTGAGCAAGTCCACTGGCAGGATCTGTTCCAGGATCGCCCCGATCTTCTGGTCCTTCCGGGAGCCCAATTCGGCCCCAAAGCCAATGGTTTTACTGCTGACCCGGTTCTGGATGATCTTGTCGACCCCCTCGAAGGCGCCACCGCAGATAAACAGGATGTTGGTGGTATCCAACTGGATGAACTCCTGATGCGGGTGCTTGCGACCGCCCTGGGGCGGTACGCTGGCCACGGTACCTTCCAGGATCTTCAGCAGCGCCTGCTGCACGCCCTCGCCGGAGACATCCCGCGTAATCGAAGGATTCTCCGACTTCCGGGCAATTTTATCGATCTCGTCGATATAGACGATACCTTTCTCGGCCTTCTCCACATCATAATCGGCCGCCTGGATCAGTTTCAGAAGGATGTTTTCCACATCCTCGCCGACATAACCGGCCTCGGTAAGAGACGTGGCGTCAGCGATGGCAAACGGTACATTCAGAATCCGGGCAAGAGTCTGGGCAAGCAACGTCTTGCCGCAACCGGTAGGTCCCAGCATGATGATGTTGCTCTTCTGTAGTTCCACCTCGTCGACCTTGAGGCCAAGGTTGATGCGCTTATAGTGATTGTAGACGGCGACAGACAGGGTTTTCTTGGCGTGCTCCTGACCGATCACGTACTGGTCCAGGATCTCCTTGATCTCCCTGGGCTTCGGAATATCGCTTAGCTCGAAACCCGCCTCTTCGCCCAGTTCCTCCTCGATGATCTCGTTGCAGAGTTCGATGCACTCATCGCAGATATATACACCCGGACCGGCCACCAGTTTCTTTACCTGGTCCTGCAGCTTGCCGCAAAAAGAGCACTTCAACTGCCCCTTGTCATCACCAAATTTGTACACGTGGTTACACCTCCTTAAGGACTAGCCCACTTTCTCCCCGGGTCGGGAAGCCATCACCTCATCGATGATCCCGTATTCTTTAGCTTCCTGGGCGCTCATGAAGAAGTCACGGTCGGTATCGTGCTGGATCTTCTCCAAAGGCTGCCCTGTCAATTCAGACAAGATCTGGTTCAAGTGCTCCCGAACCCTGAGAATATGCTTGGCATGGATCTCAATATCCGAAACTTGCCCCTGTGCACCGCCCGAGGGCTGGTGGATCAGGATCTCGCTGTTGGGGGTGGCAAAGCGTTTTCCTTTGGCGCCGGCAGCCAGCAGGAAGGACCCCATGCTCGCCGCCTGGCCGATGCAGATAGTGGACACATCCGGCTTGACATACTTCATGGTGTCATAGATGGCCATCCCTGAGGTAATTATGCCGCCCGGAGAGTTGATGTAAAGATAGATGTCCTTGTCCGGGTCCTCGGCCTCCAGAAATAGTAACTGAGCGATAATCAGGTCGGCCACGTGATCATCGACAGGTGTTCCTAAAAACACGATCCGGTCCTTCAACAACCTGGAGTAGATGTCGTAAGCCCGTTCGCCCCGGTTGGTCTGCTCCACCACCATCGGGACCAAGTATTGCCCAGTAATCATCTTTCTTCACCTGCTTTCTAACTATCTATTTTATTCAATTTAACTAACGGAAAACCTTCTTTTAACTATCTTTGACTAATACTATATCAGAGTTTTGTTTTGGGTAAAAGGGGCCGCGAGAAAAAATCTCGCGGCCCTGCCATACTTCATCATGCTATCCGCGTCCCTGCTACATCTACAGCCAATACAGCGGAGCAAATCATTCAGGACTTATCTGCCGCAACCTCACCGGTTGCTTCCGGTTGGGAGGCGTCTGTTTCCACCGCTTCCTGAACTTGTGCCGCTTCTGCCTGCAGGCCAGCACTCGACTCATCCTCCGGTTTAGGCGGCACAGCCTTAGCATTCTCCGACAGGAACTTCTGCACCTTGTCCAGCAACAGGCCTTTTTCAAAAGCGCCCAACTGGCCCTTGTCTTCCAGAGTCTTACGCAGCTTGGCCGGCTCCATGCCATATTGTGCTGCCGTATCGTTCACTTCCTGCTCCAGTTCTTCCGGAGTAATCTTCAGGCCCTCGGCCTTGGCGATAGCACTGAACACCAGCCGTCCCTTGACGACTTCCGTTGCCCTGGCTTGGAGATCCGCTTTTAAGGCGTCCGGCTCCTTCTTCACCAGATGCAGATAGGTGTCCAGGTCCAACTTCTGCGATGAGAGGTTGCGGGCAAATTCTCCATATTCTTGCTGTAATTGCTCTTCTACCAGCGACGCCGGCGGTTCCACCTCTGCCTGGGCTACCACCTGGTTGACCACCCGCTCGGCAAAGATACGTTTGGCGTTATAATTACCTACCTCTTCCAGTTTATCTTTTATCTGGACCTTAAATTCATCCAGGGTGGTGCAATCACTGATATCTCTGGCAAATTCATCGTCAATGGAGCACAATTCCTTGTGTTTGACCCCGGTCACCTTTACCTTGAATCGGGCCTCTTTCTCTGCCAGTTCTGAAATCTGGAAGACTGACGGCAGTTGCAAGGTGAACTCCAACTCCTGGCCAGCTTTAGCATCCAACAGGTGGGCGTCAAAACCCGGAATGAACTTGTGGGTGCCAATTTCTATGGATCTTTCCTTACCCGCCAGGCGGGGCTCAGGTTTGCCGTCAATGGACGCCGCATAGTCAACGATGGCGATATCGCCATCGTTGACCGGCTCTTCTCCGGCATCGATCAGCCGGGCATGGCGTTGTTGCAGCATCGCTAAGTGGGCTTCGACCTCGTCATCACCCACCTTGACCTCAGGCACCTCTGCTTCAATACCTTTATATTCGCCCAGCTTGACCTCGGGCATCACTTCCACCTTTACCTTGAAGATAAGAGGTTTGCCCTGCTCCATCTGGATAACATCCATTTCTGGCTTGCTGATCGGCTCGATATCGTGCTCCTTGACCGCATCCTGGTAAGCCTGGGTAACCAGGATGTCCAGAGCATCCTCATAAAGCACTTCCTTGCCCATGCGGGCTTCAAGAATCGGACGCGGAACGCGCCCCTTACGAAAACCGGGAATATTGATGCGCTTGACCACCCGGTAGTATGCCTTGCCCAGGGCTTCGTCCACCTGTTCTACGGGCACCTCTACCTGCAGGGCGATCTGATTGTTCTCTAGCCTTTCCAGAGATGCTTGCATTTATGCTCCTCCCAATTTCTTACTGCTATCTATTATTGGCGCTAAGCTGCAAAACCTGTTGCCATCCAGCGCATACCCTGATTACAAGCCTTCAGCCCCGCCCGTTGTAAACATTTTCCCCGGTTAATTCTGGCATGGTGCGGGAGAAGGGACTCGAACCCTTAAGGGAAAACCCACCGGATCCTAAGTCCGGCGCGTCTGCCAATTCCGCCACTCCCGCGGCTCACGTAGCCATAATAGCACCGCTCCTATGTTTCGTCAAGCGCCCGAAGACAGGTGGTTCTAGCAATTGGCACTTCCCTTAACAGGTTCCGGCCGCATTTTAGGCGCGCCGCGGAATACATTAAGGCAAAAGGGTTACATTAAATTGTACGCACCTCATTCAGCCTGTGGTCTTGGTCCATACGGGAGGCAGAGGCAATGTTCGAAAAAACACTGGCAGTTCTGTTACTGCTCCTGCTAGGGAGCACCATGCTCTACACCGTGATTACCCGGGTCATCGCACCTCTTCGCAAACCCCCCAAGAACTGATGCCGCTTATCTGCAAGGCTACAGAATCCCAGGCATGATGACCATCGCCCTAAAACTGATCATGCTCCGGGTATTTTGCCCGGAGCTTTCGATGATGCTCTCGAGGTTTCAGCGCTTTTTATCCCGCCGCTTTAGCCTCAATAATACGCCCCGGGATGTACCCGGGACGTTTTCATAGCGATTGGAGCGAAACTAATTAATTCCAAAAAATAAGTAGGATAAAGATGATGAAAATAAACCATATGGGGAAAAAGGCAAAAAAACCAACGCCCCCTCCTGCCCCTTTATTGTCAATCTCCTTGCGGCCAATCCCTCCAAACCCCTTTGCTCCCATATCCGCTCCTCCTTAAATAGTTAATCCATCACCACCATATTATTCTAAGTCCGGTAGATACGTGACAGAACCGGCAGGATTTCTTAGACATCAAGCTCTTTATGAAGCGCTTCGGATTCTCCCCAGCTTCTTATTCCTGGTCCGTTAGGCCGCACAGACTTACCCGGGCCGGAGTGTCATAACAATCCACCAATGCGCCAACGACCCTGAATCAGCCGCCAGAAACTGATCGCCAGGATAATGACGCCAAGAAGCGCCAGCATCCCCAGCCAAGGATAATGTAGAATAAAGCAGGCCACAGCGAAGGCTCCGGATCCTAGGAGACCGACCACTGCTGCGGCATAAAAAAACAGGGTCAGGACCCATGAGACCACAGCCTTAATATCAATTGCAGTTTTTCCTCGCAACATGTTCACCCCTCGTCCCTCTTCCAGGACTTTACCCCATTGGTATATTCGACGACACTGGGAGGAATACCCTTTCGCACCCGGCTACGGTTAGTGAAGGATAAACTAGCTTGTTGTCGAAACAGTTCTTCAGAGGCTGATAAAAACAGCCATATATTTTTAATGAAAGAAGAGCGATAACATGGAGACACGCCATGCCTTTTTTTGTGACGCAGCAACCTCAGATTCGAGCGGTAAGCTGAACGTGTTGGGGATCTTCGACAACATCAACGCCAAGACCTTTCCTGCCATGCATCCGGAGATGTCTCTGGTGCTGACGTTGCGTGGCCATCGCTCTGAAATTGGCAGCCACGCTTTGAGAATCAACTTGGTAGATGCCGACGGCAAAGAGATCATGCCGACAATCGAGGGCAAGTTTGTGCTGCAGCCGGAAGCCCTGGACGCTAATCTCATTCTGCACATCCAGAACCTGACGCTGCCAGTTCCAGGCACCTTTTCTGCTGACATTACTGTAGACAACCACTTCCTGCAATCGGTAACCCTGACAGTCAGGGCCATCAAGAGCTAGATCGGAAATATCCGCTTCAACCGCCAGATTTCTTCTGCCTGCAGCCATCTCCGATACATATTTTGGATTCCCATCCATATTTTTTAGCCAGTGCCCACCTGCCAATTTATTCTAATCTACCTCGCCAGTCTTCCGTTTTTACCAGATCATCTGAGAGAGCGAAATCGAATAATTCTTGATTTATCAGGATTGTTCGGGAGATCCAGCTATCTATAATTATCATTTTTATAATTTAGTTGTATATTTTAAATCTATTTACAGTTATGAAAAATAAAGTCGAATAAGGAAGGATAAAGGAGATTAATGTAGAATCAGATTTATGTGAAGGCTGGCTCTGCCGCCTTTCTCATTAACGACTACAGCAAGAAAAACCATTCACGGAGGTGATGATTCAGATCGACACTCGTGGCCAGAAATGGGCGAGGAAGAAACTCGGGAAAGGATAAATGCGCATGAAACTGAAGGAGAAACTGGTAATACTGGGGCTGTTGACGTTAGCTGGGCTGTTCATCCTGATCGGCCCTGCCGTCGCAAGCCCCCAAATTCATCCGCTCGGCTGCAAGCCGTCATCCCAAACAACTCTATCGAATCACTACAATGCCCGGTACATCAGCAGCATATTACAGAAACCATCCTCGACAGCCGCCGCCGTAGACTGGTCCGCGGGGATGCCCTCCTCCGGCGATCAGGGGCAGCAAGGCAGTTGCGTAGCCTGGAGTGTCGGCTACAACTACAAGTCCTATCAGGAGCAACAGGAGCGTAACTGGGGTCTCAACACCAATAGCCACCTGTTCAGCCCAGCCTATATCTACAACCAGATAGACGGCGGAGTAGATGGAGGGGCATCCATCTCCGACGCCATGAACCTACTCGTGAACCAGGGGGACGATACCCTTGATGACTTCCCCTACAATGACCGGGACTGCACTACCCAGCCGACCCAGGCGCAGCGGCAACGTGCCGCACAATACAAGGAAATCAGCTGGACACCGATCTTCCAGGGAAATGCAAACATCAACGCCATGAAGTCCGCTCTAGCCAACGGGCCGATCGAGGCGGGAACAGACGTTTACTGGAACGCCGGTTGGCAAACAAGTGGCAACATCAGTCAGAGCGGCGTTTCGGGAAGCAGCGCCGGCGGCCATGCCATCGCTTTAGTAGGTTACGACGACAGCCACCAGACGAATGACGGTGCTGGAGCATTCAAGTTCATCAACTCCTGGGGCACCAGCTGGGGCAACTATGGCGGCTATGGCTGGATCAGCTACAAATATGCCCAGAACAATTTCTTCGAGGCCGAAGTGATGTACGATCAGGCTCCAACCAACAATACTTATGCAGTCTCCGGCGCCGTTTCCGACCAGAATCAGCAGCCGGTCTCCGGTGTTACCATGAGCTTTGCCATCGTGAGCGGCAATGGTACCCTGCCGGCGACAGTTACCACCAATACCAGCGGCAACTGGACGCAGTCAGGCTTCCAGACAGGTACGACCTACCGTGTGACACCGAGTAAAGCAAACTGCACCTTCACACCTGCCTCGCAGGATTTTGCCGGTACCCAGGCAACTGCGTTCAATTTTACAGCAAACGTTCCGGCACCCGTTCCGGCGACGATCAGCGTGACCGCTCCGGCGGGCGGGGAGAACTGGCAGACAGGCAGTTCGCACATGATCTCGTGGGCCTATACCGGCAACCCCGGTTCTGCTGTTAAGTTGGATCTTCTCAAGGGAGGCAGTCTGAGCAGCACCATCATTGCCAGCACCTCCGCAGGCAGCAAAGGCTCCGGCAGTTACAGCTGGTTGGCTCCCGCCAGCCTGGCAGCAGGCTCCGACTATCAGATCCGGGTGGCCAGCACCACTGTCGCAGCCAGCACCAGCACC
>JAHFCR010000053.1:19044-21184 GCA_023249405.1 Peptococcaceae bacterium
CACCTCCGCAGGCAGCAAAGGCTCCGGCAGTTACAGCTGGTTGGCTCCCGCCAGCCTGGCAGCAGGCTCCGACTATCAGATCCGGGTGGCCAGCACCACTGTCGCAGCCAGCACCAGCACCTCGAACAGCTTCACCATCAGCGCCCAGCCGGTGTCGGCGACGATCAGCGTGACCGCTCCGGCGGGCGGGGAGAACTGGCAGACAGGCAGTTCGCACACGATCTCGTGGAACTATACAGGCAGTCCGGGAACCGTAAAGATCGACCTGCTCAAGGGAGGCAGTCTGAGCAGCACCATCATTGCCAGCACCTCCGCAGGCAGCAAAGGCTCCGGCAGTTACAGCTGGTTGGCTCCCGCCAGCCTGGCAGCAGGCTCCGACTATCAGATCCGGGTGGCCAGCACCACTGTCGCAGCCAGCACCAGCACCAGCAATGCCTTTACAATTAGTAATGCCCCATCCCCCACAAGCACCATCACCCTCACCTACCCCAAAGGCGGGAAACATTGGCCGAAGGGAAAATACTATTTAATCTCCTGGAAATACACCGGAAATCCCGGTAATTCAGTTAAGATCGAACTCCTGAAAGGAGGCAAACTTTACAACACTATCACTTCCGGAACTTTAATGGGCAGCAAAGGCAATGGTTACTACAGCTGGCACATTTCCATCTTCCAGGCCAGCAGCTCCGATTTCCAGGTGCGCATAACCAGCACCAGCGCTCCGCTCATAACGAGCACTAGCGATTACTTCTCCATCGGCTACTAGTTTTTTACCACCAAGCAATATAAATAGAACGGAAGGCTGGAGATAACAACGAGCCTTCCGTTCTATTTTAAAATTTCCTCAGATATTGGTTGCAAAGGTATATCTAGCCGTCGCCCAGGTGTTCCAACTGCTCTCTCTGCCAAAACTGTAGATATTGTAGATCTTTCAGCTCATTTAGCAGCCGGCGCCGTTCCCGCTGGTCAGCAATCTTCTCAAGGCATTCATTGATCTGATCCATTTTCTGCTTTGTAGCTCTGATAGCATCCTGGAGTTCCTCACGTGTCATCACAAACCACCCGGCTAGGTTTTCTACAGAACACTATAAAGATCCTTCAAAAGGAGGATCCTCGTATAGAACAAGTTCTTCATGCCTCGGCCCCTGAACTTAAAACTCATCTGCGGCACCTCCGCCGCCAGGCAAAGCGAGGGCAGCCTTTGCCTAGCCCCTGAATTTGATGGAAGCGTGAGTGCCATCGCAGAATGGTTTGTTGCGCGACTTGCCGCAGCGGCACAGAGTGACGCGGTTTCTGACTTCATAACTAGTCCCATCCGATGATTCCAGTGGAATGCCGCCCTTCAACCAGATTGGTCCGCTGCATCCCTGCTCCGGATCAATTATCAAGCTGATCGACGGTTCCAGCTCCGGTTCAAACGGCATTCGAGTCCTTTTATCCCACTCCACCAACCTGCCCGAAGGACAGTTGCAGGCCTCCTTTATGGCCAGATCCTTGGACCGGGGGTTGTCCGACTGTTGAGTTAACTGCCAGACACCCCCTGCACTATCACAAAAACGGGCAAAGGCGCATAGATTTTGCGCATCGGTCAGGACAATCTCTGGCCCATCGATGACATTAGCTTGCTCTAGATAGGGCTCACGGCTGGCAGTCTCGGTACCGTCAAACTCGATTTTTACATGGGTTCCATCACAGTAGGGTTTATTCTTCGAACGGCCACAGCGACAGAGGGCGTAATTTTCCCGTTCCGGAAACTCCTCTCCTTGTTCCCAGGCAACGGAGTAACCTTTTTCATTGGAAAGGATTGTCTCCTTCCTTAATGATAACTTACCCGACACCCGATAGGGACCATTCTTCTCAATTGCTACCTTGAATTTTGGCTTATTGGAATCAACAGCAGATTTCTTGTCTAATTCGGCTTTCGTACTCATATTGAACCCTCCCCTATACTTGTTTTCACCCTATTTTACTATTTTACACCTTCATTTACTAAAATAACTGATAGCTGGTTAATGCTATAAAAAGATCATCCGTGAAAAGGAAGAAAAAAGATGCCCGCCAAGGGGCATCCTGCAAGCTATTCTTTTATCACAGGGTTCTTTGGGCTGTAGTAAGTTACAAACCCTGAAACCCTTGATTT
>JAHFCR010000054.1 GCA_023249405.1 Peptococcaceae bacterium
TCTCTTGTCGAATTCGGCAGTATGCAGTATCGTGACATTGACGAGGAATCGCTGAACACTAGAACTGCAGTGATTTGGCTGAAAAGCAACTAGCTATCCGCTCCCGCGCGAAACTTCATCTTCTGGCGTGATGCATTGATCGTTTTTGGCAGCCACCGCCTCTTCACCCCTTCACTAAATAAGATGCAGATAATCGTTCAATTGGATGGTCTAAGCATGGGTTTTGCAAAATATTTCACCGAAAGACGGAATAACCCTGTTTCGGGCTCGATCTATTTCTTCTCCTCATGGTGATTGCTACCCGTCTCTAAAAACATAAAAGCCCCCGCAGCCGTTTCTCGGAGGCTCACACATAATTTTGGTTTTATGCGTTATCTGTGGCACTGATTAACCGTCGAAATCGTCAGGACCCAGCAGGACCAATTCGGCCAATTCTTACTGAAATCCAGATCGGATAATATTCCGCTATTTCCCGGCGCTGTGTGGTCATATAGTTACCCCGTCCCTAATAACATCCTGGTGTATTGGCAGCATCGAGCACAGACCAGTTTCCCATATTCTCCGATCAACAACCAGAATACTGGAGTAAAGGGATCAGATCTACATATGCGGTCTGAACGGTTCTAACCTGCAAAATAACCCTCACTGGATGTGAGGGTTATGTATATGCCTAAAATCATTCTTTTAATTCGTCAAAAAGCTGAAGCAGGCTATTACGGATTGGCGTGAAGATTTCAGGTTCAAGACTTCCCAAGTAAGCGTTCACTCGGCGGACATCTAATGCCCGTATCTGATCCAGCAAGGCAATTGAAGCCTGGGGTATTCCTCCGGCGCCGGCTGGTAGCTGTCGGTACAAGTTTGGGTTTTTCTCAGCCCACGGGCCACTCTGCGTAGTCAATGGCACTACGATCACTACTGGGTAGCGTGGCAATCCTTGAGGGATTCCCACCACGATAGCAGGTCTTTTTCCTTCTTGTTCGTGCCCTTTTGGGTCATTTAAGGGGAGAACAACCAGCACAACAGCGCCAGGCTTTAGTGCCTCATTTGTCACGCATCCTTGCCCTCCTCAATTATCAAGCCTACGCCCGGCTGGTAGCGCACTGGCTTTCCCTTGGGCGGCCCTTGCGCCCCCCATTCATAAGGTGGAAGCTCACCAAAGTCAGCATCCAGCCAATCCTTGTCTTCGGTATTGGCTTCACGCAAGATAAACTCCAGAAATCTCTTGACCGCAAGGGTCTCTTTTTCCGGCAGGGCGTCCACCAGTTGGTGCAATTCCTCTTTAGCCATACTCAAATCAAATGCCTCCTTACGGTAGCACTAGCCCGGCATATGGCTATTTCACCGGTCAAGGTCAATCGCTATCTACTTCGTTGAAATTATACCATATCCTGTCAACACAAGCCACCCAACTATACGAACGCCGTTACCGCTACCATGTCAACAATCGAAAGAGGGAGTTTCCACGGTCAATGTTGGATCGAAGGGCTCGATTCAGAAGGCTTTCTCAACGGTCGACGACATCTTTCACGATCTCGCGAGAGAAACGGTTTAGCGCGGTTCTGCAAAATAGATTTCAGAATGGAACTGCAATTTTCACCAATCAGAGCGGGCACAAAAAACCCAGAATCATTTCGATCCTGGGTTTACCGGCAAACCGGTTTGTCAAACAGCTTTCATATTGAGCTATATTATTCTCTGTTGCAATCCACCAAGGACGGTGTTTTTAAGATATGGAAACGATCTTGCCGTTGGGGTACCACTGCACATTTTTATGGAATAACTGTCCGATCGCTCTGAGCGGGACCATCATCCGCCCGTTGACGATCTGCGCCGGTACATCGGTGTCATAGGATGCGCCGTTCAGGGATACCTGCTGCGCATTGTTGCGGATGATGATCCGGCTGGATCCGTTATTGATGGTAACCGTACCCTTGGAGTCCCAGTCAACGTTGCTGTCGGATAAGCCAAAGGCCTTGGCCGCCTGCCGGATCGGGATCAGGGTGCGCCCGTTCACGATAATCGGCTGCACATCGAAATTGACCTGATCGCCGTTGCTGAACACATTGATATTATTGTCGCCCTGTTGCTGGTACACCTGGCCCAGTTGCGTATAGGCCCAGCCAGAATTTTCGATCTTGATAATCTGTTTTAATATCTCTTCGGCTTTGGCCCACTTTTCATTGTTAACCGCATCGATTAACTGCTGCTTGAGATTGTTCAACTGGCTTTCACTGGAACCCTGCTTGACAAGTTGCTGTATCTGCTGCAGTATCTGCATTGCCTGCGCCATCCGGTCACTGTTGATCGCTGCAGCAAACTCCTGCTTCAACTGGGCGATCTGATCGCTATTGCTGCCCGGCTGGCCGTTGATGATAAAGGCGGCTGAAGTGACGGCGCTCCAGCCGGATACGGAATCATGGGCAGCGGCCTGGACCGTCTCGGACTGGGAGACCGTGAAGGCGCCGGTGTAAGGGGTGGCCGTGCTGCTGGTCGTCGGGTCGGAGCCATCGGTGGTGTAGTAAATAGTATCTCCGCTGTCAACACCACCAATGGTCACACTCTGGGCGGCGGTGAAGGCGCCGCCACTCGGGTAGATCACCGGCGTCTGCAAGCTTGCGCCGCTGATGGAGAACACGGCAGAGGCCACGGCGCTCCAGCCGGATGAGCCGTGCACGGCCGCCTGTACCGTCTCGGACTGGGCGACTGTGAAGGCGCCGGTGTAAGGGGTGGACGTGCTGCTGGTCGTCGGGTCGGAGCCATCGGTGGTGTAGTAGGCGGTATACCCGTAGGGGATACTCCCGATGGTCACGCTCCGGGCGGCGGTGAAGGCGCCGCCACTCGGGTAGATCACCGGCGTCTGCAAGCTTGCGCCGCTGATGGAGAACACGGCAGAGGCCACGGCGCTCCAGCCTGTAATTGAATCATAGACAGCAGCCCGGACCGTCTCGGACTGGGAGACCGTGAAGGCGCCGGTATAATGGGTGGCCGTGCTGCTGGTCGTCGGGTTGGAGGTGTCTGCCGTATAGTAGGCAGTGTCCCCGTAGGCGATGTTGCTGATGGTCACAGTGCGGGCGGCGGTGAAGGCACCGCCATTGGGGTTGATAACCGGAAGTTGAGTGGCAGCCGATGCCATTCCGCCTTGTACCAGCATGGATACAAGAGCCGCCACAATAATGAACAGGGAAAGCCACTTCGAACGTTTTCTATTAAACAAGTCTCTCTCCTCCAATTTAATTCATTAGCAATTCTTGAGCTTAATCTAACTTTCAAATCCCCACAGATAACCTTTATTTGTTACTTTTTGGCAGTTGTGCGCTATGCGGCATCTGGCTTAAAATCTAATTGGGACCCAACCCCCCTTCAATATTAAGATATTTGAACCAGCGGTTCCCTTTTTTGGATTCAATATAAGATACGATGTGGTGATTTTTTTTAAGGGGGTATCTCTCACCCTCTAAAATCTGGCTGATCATGCGTATATAGAAGTAGAGCGACCACCGCACCACCCCAAAGAAGACAATTGATCAGCATTACGGGGTATCCTTTATGGATTCCGATGCTTACCAGCGTCTACTGAGCACGTTAATCAAAATCAAGAGCGGGAACCGGACTGCACGGGAAAAACTGGTCGAAGAATATAAACCTTTTGTGCTAAAGACAGCAACCCAGTTCTGCAAACGCTCACTTGAATGGGGCCGGGATGACGAACTCAGCGTCGGCCTGATAGCCTTTAACTCTGCCATCGACGCATTTGAGCCTGCTAAGCAGATCCCGTTCCTGCCATATTGCAGAATCGTTATCCTGAACCGGCTCAAGGACCATGTCCGCAGGGAATCAAAACACCAGAACCACTGCGGCCTTGATGACGAGTGCCTTTCTCTGGAGAGCCGGACAGCCTGGGACAACTACGTCAACCACACCATAGACGACGAGCGCCGGGAGGAATTGGAGCGATTCGAAGAGATCTTATCCGGTTATGCGATCGGCTTTGAGGACCTCGTCGAGGTTTCGCCCAAACACCGTGATTACCGGCTGACCTTATTCAGGGTGGCGAGCCGGCTATCACAAACAGATAGTCTGATGGAATCCCTGACCAGCAAAAGACAGTTGCCGCTGGGCGAGCTGGAGAAGGTTTGCGGTGTAAACCGCAAAACGCTGGAGCGGGGAAGAAAATTTATCATCGCCAGCGCCATCATCCTTAGCAAACCTGATGAATTTATCTACCTGCGATCTTATGTAAATTTCGGTCTATGAAGAAAAAGAGGGGATCGACAATGTGGTTCGGAAAACGGGGGTTGGTCGCTAAAATTAGCGGCGGCTACTGCATAATCCTTACCAGCAAGGGGACCTACGAAAAAATTCCCATGCCCGCTCAAGGAGCGAGGGTGGGGGCTGAAGTGTCTTATCCTGCCGTCATCCCCTCCCATGTCAGGCCCATGATGCTGGTAGCCTCGCTGCTCATCCTGTTTGTCTGCCTCTCCTTAATTGGGCAGGTAAGTCCGCCGGTGGCCATGGCCTACATCTCCCTGGATATCAACCCCAGCCTGGAATTGTCCGTTGACAAAAACCTGCGGGTGATCGACGCAAAACCCTTCAATGATGATGCAGCCAATCTTTTGAAGCAAGAAAACCTCAGGGGAAAGAGCCTCTATGATGCCCTGGCCGCAGTGGTTAACCGGGCGATCGCCCAAAATTATATCAAAGCCGGCCAGGATAATTTAATCGTCTCCACCGTGACTCCATCCGGAACCGGTACCGCTTCCATTGATCAGCGATCAATCCAACAGTTCCTGGATAAAACGATCAGCACGGGCAAGCTTACCGCCGAGGTCAAGACCTATTCGGCAACCCCTGAATTCCGCGCCGAGGCTGAAGATAAGGGCCTGAGTCCGGGTAAATACCTGGTCTACGAGCAGCTGATCGGTACGGGAAACCAGGTCAGCATTGCCGATGTGCAAAAAAACACCATTCGCAAACTGGTTAATACTTACAAGATCAATCTACTGCCGAACTATCAGAAAATTAGAATCCAGAAACGCAGCAACGGTCAGGAACCGGAGATAACTGTCGATGAGAATGGCAAGACAATTCCGGTTGCAGATCTTAGCAGACACAGCAGCACGCAGGATAATGTTGACAATGGCCACCCCGTGCGCCAGCAAAAGGCCGCTGCCGATAACGGTCACGGTGCACGGCCGAAAACTGTGGTACCTAATATAAGACCGAATACCAGACAGGACCGAGACAACAAGAAGGGTCAGAATAATGTTCGGCAAACTGATGAGGTCACCAATAACAGACGGGCTCCTCGCAGTAAGCCCATTGCCCCCATCCCTGCAGACAGGCCTGAAAAGGACTCTCGATTTCGATTTTATCAACGCCCATAAAAACCAATTCCGACGCTGCCACGAAAACCATGCCGGGCGAGAGACCTCCGCCCGGCTTTTGATTCTTCCCGTATCCAGGAAAACGCAAGGCTACACCAGGCTAGGTAGGGTGCGGCAGGCACAAGTAAAATAAATATACATATAATGGAATGCAAGTAATTTTTCTTGAAAGGAGCCGTCGCGATGTTTGAACAACTGCAAAATTATAAAGGAAATAAAATTGCCGTCGAACTGGTTAACGGAAAACAGATTACCGGTACGGTGGTCTCAGTTGAGGAGCAAGTAATGCGCCTGGAGACCGATGAGGGAGCCTGTGCCATTCTTCTTTCAGCGATCCAGGTTATCTGGGAAAGCCGTTCTCTGACTGAGGAGAATACGAAATATATCGCATACAAGCTAGGAAACGCTGCCGAGAAAAAACCAACCAATCCTAACCAGCCCTGCTATCAGGCATATGCTCAGCCATGCCCCCAAATGTACACCCAACCATGTACTCAAATGTATGCTCAGCCCTGCTACCAGGCCTATGCCCAACCATGCGCCCAAATGTACACCCAACCATGCTACCAACCATTCTCTTTCGCACCACCAGGAGATCCCTGTTTTGAACGGTTCGGGCAGCCATGCTTTGAACGGTTCGGGCAGCCATGCTTTGAACGGTTCGGGCAGCCATGCTTTGAACGGTTCGGACATCCCTGCTTTGAACGGTTCGGACAGCCATGCTTTGAGCGGTTCGGACAGCCATGCTTTGAGCGGTTCGGACAGCCATGCTTTGAGCGGTTCGGGCATCCATGCTTCCATCCGTTCTCTCTAGGTCCCCAGGCACCGGAGGAAGCCTCCGGGCAAACACCGGGCTCAAATGCGGAAATAACGCCAGAGAGCGACAAGGGTGCAAATGAATAGTGCCATGGAAACGAGGAACCGGAGTGACTGGATAGATCAGATTGTGGAATTCATCGGGGAGTACACCGGAAAAAATCCCGGGTACTCCCCCCAGGTTGTCGCGGAGACCGTGAGCGACAAATTTCTGATCAGCGTAGGCGAAGCTGAAAAGCTGTTAAATTATCTAAATAAAGAATCTGGCAGAAGCCATCTCTGCCTGACAGCCATGGAGTTGAACCTGACCTTTAACTGCAACCTGGCCTGCGATTACTGTTTCGTGCGCAGAAAGAACGCCCATGACCGGATGAGCTTCACTACGGCTCAAAAGGCCATCGATTTGCTGCTGGAGCATGCGGTCGTTCCAAATGTGGCTATCACCCTGATCGGCGGCGAGCCTCTTTTAGAGATGGAACTGATCAAGAAAATCGTCCCCTATGCCCTTGAAGCTGGCCAGGCGAGGAATCTGCAGGTTGCATGGGCGATAACCACCAACGGAACGCTGATCAACGAGGAGATCTTAAAGTTCTTTGCCCAATACAAGATCAATATGCTCCTGAGTATGGACGGGGGACCGGAAAACCATGACCGGCATCGACGAACCAAGAACGGTGCAGGCACCTGGCATCAAATCGCCAGCCGAATACCGCTTATCAAAGAATACCAGCCCTGGTTGAGCGGAAGAATGACAGTCAGCACTGAATCCCTGGATACCATGAGAGAGGACTTCCGGCGGCTGATAGACCTCGGCTTCAACACCCTGCTGATCTCCCCGGCTCAGGGAGCCACGCCCTGGAGCAAGAAGCAGATAGAGCATTACGGCTTCAACTTTCTGGCCATACTCCATGATTATCATGAATTGAAGCAGCGTGGCGTTCCTATCTTTATTGAGGAATTCGAGACGGATGAAAGGTACACCGGTTGGGGCTGCCAGGCCGGAAGGAGTTCTCTGGCCGTGGCGCCCAATGGGGATATAAGCCCCTGTTCAAAGCTGCTGGGTCTGGATGATGAAGCGGGCAGACATATCGTGGGTAATGTCCATCAGGAGATTGATGCCAGCTTGTTGCGGCCCTTCCAAAATCCGATCTGCCACCAACCTGATGGCTGTAAACATTGCTTCATGAAATGCTCCGGAACCTGCTACGCAGTTAATTTTGAGCAGACCGGCAACCATTTTGTCTCATCGGAAGAACACTGCTTGTTCTGGGCAGTCAAGAATGAAATAAAGAAAATTGCCAAAACAATGGCATCGAGACCGCCCATCTCTGTCAACAGATAAGCCGGCAGATTTCCTCATTGCTACTTTGCAACCTGTTATCAGGCAGCAATGCTGCCTGATAACCGCGACTTCAGATAGCCCCATCCTGACATGTTTACGCCTCGATTCCCTCGTTTTCTTCTATTTTCTAATTGATGTTGCGCTCGAATACTATTATAATAATATTTAGTTTTACTAAATATACTGGAGGCGAGATATTTGGTTGCTGAAGATACTGACAGCATGCAGGAATTTGAGAGTTTGCTGCACCGGATCGCCATGCAGCTCAACCAGCATGTCAGATGCTTTCTTAACAAAAAGGGTTTAAGCCAGTCCCGCTACTGGGTCATTAAAAACCTGTCGCTGGACCAGCCGCTGACGATGGGAGAATTGCAAAAGAGATTGGGATTGTCCTCGGCCACCCTGACCGGGCTGGTGGACGGACTGGTGGCCATTGATGCGGTCCGCCGCTGGCGTGAAGAGGACGACCGCAGAGTGGTCTTTTTGGCGCTCACCCCCGCCGGATCCAGTCTGCGGACAGAGGTAAACCAATACCGCTCGGAAGTGCTGAGATCATCCCTGGCCGATCTGCAGATTGACCTGGAATCCTTGAATATCACCCTGAACACTGTCCTATCACATTTAAAACTATACTGCGCCAAGGCGAAAGAAGTGAGAAATACAGATGATTGCCAAAACAGAACGCAACTATAAATGGTTCGCCCTTTCCTGCACCACGCTGGGCGCCCTGCTTTCCGTCCTCGATGGGACCATCCTGACCATCGCCCTGCCGGTGATCGCCAGGGACCTGCACTCCTCACTGGAGACGGTGATGTGGACGCTGATGATCTACATGCTGTCGCTCGCTATCCTGGTGCCGACCATCGGGCGGTTCGCTGATATTATCGGGCGCAAGAAGCTGTATGTCACCGGGTTTATAGTATTCACCCTGTCATCCCTCTTTTGCGGGCTGGTTCAGAACGGAGGCCAGTTAATCCTGATGCGCTTCATCCAGTCGGTGGGAGGCTCCCTGCTGCTGGCCAACAGCACCGCCATCGTGACGGATGCCTTCCCCAAGCATGAACTTGGCCGGGCCCTGGGGATCAACGGAATGGTGATTTCCGTCGGCTCGGCGATCGGGCCGATCCTGGGCGGAGCCCTGACCGCCATCAACTGGCGCCTAGTCTTCTTTTTCAACGTCCCGCTGGGGATCATCGGCACCATCTGGGCAGCCGTCCAACTGCGGGAGATCGCAGAGCTGCCCAAAGGACAGAGGATGGACTGGCCGGGCACGATCTTCTTCACTGTCGGTCTGACGCTGCTGTTGCTGGCCCTGACCTTTGGCGTGATGGCCGGGGTGACGAGCCCGTTGTTTATCGGTGGTCTGGCCGGAGGGTTGCTATTGCTGGCCGCCTTCATCTGCATCGAGGGGCGGGTAGAACAGCCAATGCTCGACCTCAGCCTCTTCAAACACCGCTTGCTGGCTGCAGCTTACAGCTGCAACTTTTTGAACGGCATCGCCAGGGGCGTGGTCACCTTCATGATGATCTTCTTCTTCCAGATCATCTGGGGGATCGATCCGCTCAGGGCAGGAATCCTGATGGCCCCATTCGCCCTGGCGATGATGGTGGTGGCGCCGCTAAGCGGCTGGATGTCCGACCGTTACGGGTCGCGGGAACTCAGCTCCATCGGGCTGGCCCTATCTGCTGTCGGACTGTTCGGGCTGGCGCACATGCACACGGATACCGCGCTGGCCGAGATCATGACCTGGATGGTGGTCATGGGAGCGGGCTCCGGTCTGTTTTTCTCGCCAAACACCAATGCCATCATGGGAGCGGTGGTTCCGGAACGGCGGGGCATTGCCGGCGGAACGCGCACCATGATGAACAACGCCGGCACAGTGATCAGCCTGGCCCTAGGGGTGGCCATGATCGGCTCCAGCATGTCCCCGTCAACTATGCAGAACCTCTTCATCGGCATCCAGATAGGGTCGCAGGGGGTCGTCGTCTCCGAGTTTTTAGCCGGCCTGCACCGAATTTTCTGGCTCTCGTTTATCATCAGTGTGATCGCCGCCGTGGTCGCCCTGATGCGCGGGCCCCACCAGGCTGAATCAAAACGCAAGGCCTACAATTCAGATTCTGTGGCCTACCAATCAGAATAAGCAACACCGCAGGCTCAAATTGATTCCAACTCCGAGGCATGGGACATTCCCATGCCTCCCACTTTTATCTGCGCACATCAACCCGCCCCATAAGACATTTTGTGCCGCCATCACTCCGTCCTTCCGGCTTCCGTCCTGCCGGCCATCTGCTCGCATTCAAGCCGAAAAAACATTGTCAAAATATTTTTGGCAATCATAGCAGGTATTATTGCATTAAGTGCATTATGTGATATAATGCACTTAATATATTTAAATCAGCGATTCTCCTATCTGCTCAATAAAAGGAGTGAGACATATTTGGAAGAGGTCAACACCGGCGATCTGACGTTTACACTGGACCTGTCAAAACCGCTGTGGGGGCAAGTTTTGCACCAGATCCGGGGGGCCGTGGCCCGCAGCGACCTGCAGCCTGGCGATAAGATCCCGTCCCTCCGCGACCTGGCACAACAGCTGAAAATCAATCCCAACACGGTCATGAGAGCGTACCAGGAACTGGAAAGAGACGGTCTGACCGAAACCAGGCGCGGCCAGGGAACATTCATCACCTCCTCGCAGCAGAAGATCTCCGATGTAAAAAAACTGCTGGCCGGGGAGGCCGCCAAGGAATTCATGCTGGCGATGAAAACCCTGGGCGTAAGCAAGAAGGATGCGTGTACTTTATTGGAGGAGGCGAAATGGTCATGATGGCTGTAAATCTGGAGAACGCTACCAAGGCATATGGTTCGCAGAGAGCCCTGGATTCCCTGACGCTCGGTCTGCCCGAAGGTCAGGTAACCGGCATTTTAGGCCCCAACGGCGCAGGCAAATCCACCCTGTTCAAGGCGATCATCGGCCTGGTAAAGCTGGATGCAGGCAGCGTCAGGGTTTTAGACGGCAGTCCATCCTGGAAAACCAATGGGCAGATCTCCTATCTCTCCGACCAGTGCCGTTGGTATGGATCGCATACGGTGCGGCAGGCGATCGACTATGCGGCTGCAGTATTTCCGCATTTCGACCAGGAGCGGGCGCGGGAACTGGCTGAATTCATGAGGCTCAAAAACGATGCCATAGTAAGAACTCTCTCCAGGGGGGAGGAGGCCCGCCTCAAACTGATCATCTGCCTGGCCCGGGATGTCCGGCTGATGCTGCTCGATGAGCCCTTCTCCGGCATTGACCTGGTCTCCCGGGAGAAGATCATCCAGGGACTGATCGAGTCTTTCGCCGAGCGAAAACAGACTATCATCATCAGCACTCATGAGATCCGGGAAGCTGAAAGTTTGTTCGATCAGGTGGCTTTTATCGATCAGGGGCAGGTCGTGCTGGCGGGAGAGGTCGAGGCGTTGCGGCAAGAAAAGGGGTCGCTGGAATCCATCTATAGGGGGTTGTTTCAATGAACGAGTTCTGGGCGCTGGTAGATAATACGTATAAAGTCAAAAGGGTTACCAGCTATAGAAAAACGCACTGGTGGAGATTGTATGTCTACTTTTTCTGCTTCCTGGCTCTGGTGAGCTTGGGCTATGCCATCTCTCGGGGAGCAGTCGGCCCGATCGCCCTGACAGCCTTCATTCCCTTCTTGCTCTTTCCGGCATTCGTTAGCTCAATAGGCTTGATTGGCAGGGAATGGAGCGGCCAGACCGTATCCTGGTGGCTGACCCTGCCCTACCCGCGGGCGGAACTGCTCCTGGCCAAACTGGTGGGCATGTTCATTCGTTTTCTGAAGGGCGTGGCTGTATCGGTGGCATTGTTGGCCTTGTTTGCGCTGGCAGGAGCGCTGCTCTACCCTGCCGCCTGGACGGCGGGGGCGCTGGGCGCCGCAGCGGTGGTGGCAGCCAGGCTCTATCTGTTGATCATTGTCATATCGCCGCTGGCGATCACATTGGGCATGCTGATAGCGGTAACTCGTAAATCCCGGTTGAGCCCGCTCACGCCGATCATTTTGGTGGCGGCGATATACCCCTTCAGCCTGTTGATGCGCTATATAACTGATTGTTTTGTTAAAACCACCGTGGATGGAACCGCCATCAGCCTGGCCTTTCCGGCATCGGCATCATCGCTCAATCCGTCAATGATCGTCATCGGAATAGGCTGTGTGCTCATCCTGTCGGCAATCGTTTTCGGAGTCTCCTCCTACATCCTGGCGGAGCAGACAGAGGCCTGAAACCAGATTCTAGCTGAGCATATTCGGTTATTGGCATCGCATACTTTTAATATTTTTTTCTGTAAATATTTTATGATTTGGTGCCAACTCACTAGTATCTAATGCCCGTTTTTAACCAAACTATAACCAGACTCAATAAAAAACGACAGGAGGTGATTTTTTAATGGCTCGAAATGGTCTTCTTAACCCCAATGCGAGAAAGGCCCTCGATCAGTTGAAGTTTGAGGTGGCCAGCCAGGTGGGAGTCGATTACAACCAGGGGTATCTGGGCAACGTTTCGTCCCGTGACAATGGTTCCGTCGGTGGAGCCATGACCAAGAAAGTATGGCAGCAGTACCAGAACAGCAAGTAACATCCTGATACCCAGGGAATTCCTCACGAAACCAGGTGCACGCCACCTGGTTTCGTCATTGACAAGAGCTTTCCCCGTTTGGAAAGCGGCTAACGGATCAAATCCTGTGCCAGACTAACGTAGAGGGCGTTTTCATCAGGGATAAAATCTGCGCTGTATTTACCTTTACCCACATTGATGTGAAAATAATTATAAAATCTTCTCGCAGATAATTTTGTTTTTTTGACAGAAAGCCCCCCGTTATCATTATCAGTCGGTCTGATCCGAATAATATTATTATCATTGTCATACGCCAGTTCTACATGTTCGGGGTAATTAAGCTTCTCTCTGGCGATCTTATTCAGCACGATGGAATTCTTCGATAGGCTTACTGCCAGCTTTTTCTTCGACGCATCCCTGCCTATTCTTGCATGATAAACCTCAAAAGCCATTACGGTTTCCTCCTTGTTAATATTTAAAGATAGTATAACCATTTCCATCAAATATTAATATGAATGGAAACCCATAAAGCAATTGTTCCAAAGCCGATTATGATCAGTGCCGAAACTCTATTCCTCAACATGGCAATGGAGAAATCAGTTTTTGTAGGAATGCGGTTAATACCGGATACGCACTATGGCCACAGTTTGGGACCGGGCTTAGCGCACGAACAATTGCAGCCGGAACTACAGCAACTATCAAGATGACAGTCGCAATTATTCAAAAGATACGGCGTTAACAAAATAAATATGAAGATGATGAAAGCGGTAGCGCCTACGATGAGCCACCTTTTTACCAATATCGAGTTATGTTGAAATAGACCGGCCGCAACGACTATCAAAGATATCGCAAACACTAAAATGAGCAGAAGATCAACTGTCTCCAACAACTTTTTACTCCCTCCTCGTTTTTTATGCCCACCATAAAAATATGCCGTGATGAAGAGGAAGATTCTTGTTGCAAGCGGCAACGTTCTCCCTCCTGGAAAAGCTACTGTAAAAAATGCTGCCGTGTTTTCAAGAGTTCGCAAAAGCAGGTTTTTAGGTCACCGAATGATGGGCGCTTCAAATATCGATCTAATAGTTGTGTATATGCCTGTTTCATGCTATGATTATTTTAATTTTACGATACGATACTGTTTCGTATTGGAGGCATGATTTATGGCAGACGGCAGTGGCCCGGCTAAATATAGAGTTGCGGGACGGCCGCGCAGTGCAAAATCTCATCAGGCTATTCTTAAGGCAGCGATCGAACTCTTTGCAGAGGAAGGCTTCCGGGGGGTGAGCATGGAGGCGGTCGCCGGGCATGCCGGCGTGGGCAAGACCACCATCTACCGGCGTTGGAATTCCAAAGAAGACCTGATCCTCGACGCCATTAAAAGCGAACTGGGCGGCGAGGCACATTTTCGCGATACCGGCAACCTGCGAGCGGACCTGATCGGGGCGCTGGAGCAGATCATGAGGACATTCGCCGAAAACCCGCTGGTAGAAAAGCTATGTTTCCGGCTATTCGGCGAGGCCAAGGCCCACCCCGGGCTGCTGCAGGTGCTGTCCGAGCGTTATTTTGGGCCGCACATGGAGGAGGAGAGCACATTGTTCATGCAGGCCCAGGCGCGGGGAGAGTTGCCAACGAATATCGATCTCATGTTTTTCGGCAGCATGCTCGTTGGCCCGCTCTACTTTTATTACCTGGTATCCGGTGTTTTACTCACATTCGATCCGCCGGGCGACCTGCCGCGGCGCATCGTGGATACCATATTTTATGGCATCGAGGCACATTGGCATGGCAGTCCTGCGTCTCCCGAGCCGGGCATGCCGGAGGCCGCGGATGATCATGGACGGGCTCCGGGAAAAAAGCAGCCTATGGATAAGTCGACAGAAGGTGAGCCGGATGGAGCATAAAGCAGTGAACGATCAGGACCAGCAGGTGAGCAACTCTTTCTCCAAAAAGATTAGCTGGCTCATCGGCGCCGTGGTCTTGATGACAGCTCTGACGTGGGGGATCTGGTACCTGCACGAACTGCAAGTCACCGTCAGTACCGACGATGCCCAGGTGACCGGGGATATCGCCGACATCAGCCCCGAGATCGCCGGCCGCCTGGAACAATTATTTGTCAAGGTTGGGGATACCGTCAATGCCGGTGAACAACTGGCGGAACTGGACAACACCCAGCTGGCGATCGCTATGAACCAGGCCGCAGCAGTCCTGAAGCTTGCCCAGGCCAACTATGCCAAACTTCCCGACGATCTCAAATCCGCCCAGGCCGCCGCCGATAAGGCCCAGCAGGGGATGTTGGCGTCTCAGGGCCGGCAGGAAGAGGCGGAGATCGCCCTGGGTGACGCCAGGCGGTCACTCGCTCAGGCCACGGCGCTTAATAGCGCCGGCGCCGTTTCCCAGGAAGCGCTGGATTCCGCCCAATCGCGTTACCGGACCGCCCAGGCGGCTGTAACTGTCGCCAGATCTGAAGCCTCTACGGCCGAGGCAGAGCTGCGCGATGCCCGGGCCAGGTTGGAGGCGGTGAACAACACCGGCGCCGCCAGCTACCAGGCCCAGGTCGAGCAGGCCCAGGCAGCGTATGACAACGCCAAGTCGGCCTATGACAAATCCATAATCCATGCCACCATCGGAGGCACCGTCCTCCAGGTGGCTGCCGTCGCAGGAGAAAACCTGGTTCCCGACCAGAACATCCTCTCCATCTCCAACCTCCAGGCTGCCTGGGTGTCTGCCAACGTCAAGGAGACCGATTACGGCCGCCTACGGCTCGGACAAAAGGCTGATGTCAGGATCGATGCCTATGCCGGCAAGGTCTTTGCAGGAAAAGTGATCGAGCTGGGCAGGGCGGCGCAGTCGACCTTTTCCTTGCTCCCCAGTCAGAATGATGAGGGGAACTTCACCAAGGTCACGCAACGGGTGCCAATAAAGATCGAAGTCGACCAGGCCCAGCTCCGGCAAGAAGGGATACTGCTCACGCCGGGCATGTCTGCGGAGGTAAAGATTCACACCGTTTAGACGCCGGTGTGGCAAATTCCGGGCGGAATTCCAACACGAGAGGACCGTTAAAGAAATGGATCTTGAACAGGGCAACAATTGTGACCCGGACGGAGACTTGCCGAAAACCGTGAACTGGCCCGCCCTGGTGGTGCTGATCATCGGCACATTCATGGCCGTGCTGGACGGCAGCATCGTCACCGTCGCCCTCCCCAAAATGATGGCGGTCTTCGGCGTCAGCGCCGCCTCCATCGAGTGGATTCTGACCGCCTATATGCTGACCATGGGCATAATCATGCCCCTGTCCGGATTCTTGGGGGATAATTTTGGCTACAAGCGCTGTTTTTTCGCGGCCATGGCGCTATTTACCTGCGGCTCGGCCCTCTGTGCCGTGGCTTGGAACTTCGATAGCCTGATCATTGCCCGGGTCGTACAGGCCCTCGGCGGCGGTCTGATCATGCCGCTCAGCATGGCCATGCTCTATAAAATATGCCCCCGGGAACGGATCGGGACGGTGATGGGGATCTGGGGAATTTCGGCGATGGCGGCGCCGGCGATCGGGCCGATGCTGGGCGGATACCTGGTGCTTAATGCGGACTGGCGAGTGATTTTTACCATCAATCTGCCGATCGGAATCATCGATCTGTTGCTGATCACGAGACTGCTCGGGGAAACCGGCCTGATCAGGGGAGAGAAATTGGATGTCAGGGGCATCGTGCTCTCCACCGTCGGCTTCTTTACTCTGCTGCTGGCCCTGGACCAGAGCGGCAGCAAAGGCTGGGCGGACCCCCGGATCATGATCCTGTTGTTCATAGCAGTCGTGAGCCTGATCTTGTTTGTGATCAACGAACTGAGCGTCTCCGATCCGATCTTGGAACTGCGCCTCTATGCAATCCCTGTTTTTGCGATTACCAGCCTGATCAATTGGGTGCTGCAGAGCGGCTTGAACGGAGCCATTTTTCTGGAGCCGATCCTGATTCAAAACGTGCTCGGCCAGACGGCCCTGACCTCCGGGCTGATCACTTTTCCGGCCGCCATCGCCACCGGCATGATGATGCCGATCAGCGGCTGGATCTATGACCGCTACGGGGTGAGGAGGATTGCCATCGTGGGCGTGGCCATCACCGCCTGGACAACGTATATGATGCACACATTCAATGCCCTGACTGCGTTTCCGGTAATGGCGATCTGGATGACGATCCGCGGCGTGGGGCTCGGGCTCGGCATGATGCCCCTCATGACCGCCGGCATGAATGCAGTGCCCAAAACATTGGTGGGCAGGGCATCGGCGACTTCCGAGGTATCCAATCAGATCTTCTCGTCCCTCGGAATCGCAGTTCTCGCCACGATCATGCAAAACAGAGAGGCCTTTCACTATGCGCAGCTTGCCCGCTCGATCGATGTCTCCAGCGCCGCATTCTATCAAATGCAGAGCATCCTCCGGAGCATGGCGGTGCGACTGGGAATGGGCGCCGGAGCGGGGCAGGGCCTGGGTATCTCCGTCATTTACAGGCAGGTAGCAATGATGTCTGCGGTACAGGCCATCGATGACTGCTTCATCGTAGCAGCGGCAGCATGCGCCATCGGACTGGTTGTCTGCTTTTTCTTGAGGGAAAAAATGCCCTCCGCCAGCCAAGAGCCATCCCCTGACTCCGAAGGAAAGCCGCCCGTTTTTGCGTGATCTCCTGCATACGGTTCTCCCGGAGCGCCGGGTCGAATCCAATTACGCCTGATGTAGAATTCAAAGCTGGACAGAACTCATATTAGGTATTAACACAAATGGAGGGAAGCGGGGCGATCCTGATTGGATTTGGCTTTTTGCAGGAGGCAGTGATCGCTGCCGGATGGTGGGCAATAATTAAGAATAATGCAATGTCGAAGATAATTGAAATCTTTCATGTTCATACAAACTCAGGCACGCATCTACCACTTCGGGGTCATATAGACTCCCCTTGTTTTTCTCGATCTCATCGATCGCCTGCTCCAGCGGCAACGCCGGACGGTAGGGCCGGTGTGAAGCCATCGCCTCGACAACATCGGCGACTGCCAGGATTCTTGATGCAAACAAGATGTTGCATTTCGACAGCCCGCCGGGATAGCCCGACCCATCCAGCCTTTCGTGGTGCTGCTGTACAATCTCGGCGATCGGATAACCGAATTCGATCGTTTTCAGTATTTCATAGCTAGCCTGGGCATGGGTCTGGATAAAGATCCGTTCGATGTTGTTAAGCGCCCCTGGTTTATTAAGAATCTCAGTCGGAATCGTAGTCTTTCCTATATCATGAACCAGAGCCGCTGTTCGCAAAATTTTTATTGCAGCCTGTGGTAGACACATCTCAGATGCGATCGCGCAGGCAATATTGGCCACCCTCACCTGGTGTCCCGCTATATATGGATCCCTCATTTCAGCCAGGGATGAAAGGGATTGTACGGTTTGCGCCAGGTTTTTTTCGAGCCTCTGGTGGCTCTCTGCCAGCTTGTTCTCGAAATGTTTGCTCTTGGTAACGTCAATGATAACCCCTACCAGACCTCCAAGAGATCCAGCCGTATCCTCATAGGCAGCCTTGTGAAAGATAACGTTATGGTTGGTGCCGTCTGCAAAATAAATTTGCAGTTCGTAAGCCTTCGAACCGTGATTAGTCAAGAGAGCGTTATCCATCTGATAGTAAAGATCAGCCAGTTCTTTCGGGTTGACTTCATAGACGTTCTTCCCGATCACATCATTCTTGCTCATACCTACAATTTCTGCGAAGGCATTGTTGCAGCCCCGGTAGATGCTCTGCGCGTCCTTGAAAAAGACGGGAGCGGGCATGGCATCGATCAAGACCTGCAAAAAGTGCAGTTGCTCCCTGCTTCTCTCTTCTATCTGTTTGCGGTCAGTGATGTCGTTGAAGGTTGTAATAAAATAACCTTTCTCAGTGCTATAGGCAAAAACATCATACCACTTTTTTAAAGGTTCTAAATAATTCTCAAATCTAGTTGCTTCTCCAGTTAAAGCAACTTTGCCAAAAGCGCCAATCCAATCAAATTCTGTTTTTTCAATCCCGGGGAATATCTCTGTCGCTTTTTTATTGATAGCATCAGCTTTTTTTATTCCAGTTAGTCTTTCAAATGACTTATTAACTTCAAGAAAAATGTAATCAATAGGCTGGTTATTTTCATCGATTAATATTTTTTGATAAGCAGACCCGTTAATCATATGGTTAAAAAGAAAACGGTATTTAGCCTCACTCTCTCTCAGCGAATACTCCAGTTCTTTGTTCCTGACCTCTACTACTTTCAGTTTATTTACCTGCTTACGCAACATCTCTAAATCTGCCAACAGTTGTTCCACAGCTTTTTCCTGTTTCACTGTCTCACCCGCAATTCAGCTTGTAAGCCCGGAATTTAACGCTGCTGCTAGTTCGGAGGATCATAAAAGTTATGATGCGCTTGATACTTTTATCCACGTTTAACCTTCTAAATATATGAATAGTAATTTTCTGTCTATATTCGACGCTATTTGTTTCTACCCTCTTTTTATCCTGCATTAAATAAGAAATTTAATAATCCTTCAACACTCGCTTCTGATATCCGTATATCGATAGCACAACTTCTAAGTATCCTCAGGATTGAAAGTTAATTCATGGTGCTTCTGCTTGTTACTATGACCAGATCTCCAACTAACTCATATTAATCAGATCGCGCGCGAAAACTAAAACAATACTTTTGCGGATCGGTGTTTATTTTGTAGAAACGGGGTATTAGGGGCGGTCACCTATCAGAGATGACAGCAGGGGATGCGTCAATTGAGTGGGGGTTGGAAGCGTTGTATTTGAACATGCCTTCCAACGCCTTGATGATCCGCAGCAGTATGCTGTTGACCGGTGTGGGCACAGCATATTGCTTGCCCAGTTCCACCACGGCGCCGGCAAATATATCGACCTCTGTCTGCCGTCCCGCTTCCACATCCTGAAGCATTGACGTCTTCCCCGTCGGGGCCACGCTGTCAACGATACCCAGGCAATTGTCCAGATCCTCCTGGTTGAGGTTGATGCCGGCTCTTTGAGAGACCGTCACCACCTCCTGCATGGCCTCAACCAGCAATGCACGCGCCTCTTTGACGTGCGCGAACACGCCAAACGGTGCCCTGAGCACTGCCGAAACCTGATTCATCCCGACATTGATCATTAATTTCCACCACAGCGTTTTCATCATATCTGCCGGGATGATATACCCGATGCCTGTCTGTTCGAAAAATTCCCTGACTCTGAGTACCTTGTCTGAATAGGCGCCTGGCTGGTTGACCTTCTCACCGAAATAGGTGGTGCCAAGATGGTTGGTAACGGTCTCGTTTCCGACCCGTACGGCGTCGATACCGGCGTTGACCGAGTAGAGAACTTTTTCCATCCCGAAACGCCTTCCGATGATCTCCTCGCTGGTGATACCGTTGAGCAGCGACAGGATGATAGTATCGGGACCGACCTGGTGGCCGGCTGCATCCAGAGCCTCTTCAAGTTGGTTGAACTTCACTCCGAAGAGCAGCAGATCGGCCGGTTCGCTTTTGGCCGCAGGGTTGACGATCTTAAACCTGAATTGCCGCCCGTTGATGGCCACCCCGTGCTCCGAATAACGCCTGGCCCGCTCGCCATCCGCAATCACACTGATATTGGCGATCGGAACCGTTTTGACAATCTGGTTGATATAGGCGCTGCCGATGGCGCCTAAACCCACTATGGATATCTTGCTGATCACCGCTGCATTCACCTCGCCGGTTTATTTTGCGGCCTGCGCCGCGGCTGCTGCAATCCGCCTTCTGCAGGTAGATTATGGCTGCACTCAATGCTATCATAGATCATATTAACGGTTTACCGGTAAAAATAAAAGTAAAGTTGGGCCGCTGCAGTGTAGCCTGTATGGGAGTATCGTTATCAATAAGGCATGGAGGTGATGATAATGGCTTTAGAGGAAACGATAAACAAGTTCCTGATCGCCTTTGTAAAGAACGACCCCGGTAACTCGCTGGTTGCCCATGGTGGAATGAGAATATATGATTCTGTGATCGTCGCCTTTGCCGCGGCAGATGACCCACTATTCGAAAAACTTAAGGAACCGGGCGTTATCGGACCTGATCACCTATCACCGCCCCAATGGTTGGCCAGCGCCAGATCTGTCATTTCCTATTTCCTGCCGTTCACCAAAGAGATCAGGCAAAGCAACCGCCATCCCGGTTTGCCCTCTGAGGAGTGGGTCTCAGCACGAATAGACGGGGAAGAGTTCAACAGGGCAGTGAGAAAGTCTCTGCTCTCCCTGGTGGAGAAACTGAATGGCCAGGGAGTGGCGCCGGCTCTGGAATCCCGGTTTAAAGTGAAAGGAGTGACTTCTAACTGGTCGGAGAGGCATGCGGCCTACATTGCCGGCCTCGGAACGTTCGGTCTACATAGTCATCTGATCACGGCTAAAGGTTGTGCAGGTCGTCTGGGCAGCGTGATCACATCCCTGGAGCTAGCCCCCACCGCGCGGCCATACAATGATCTGCATGAGTACTGTCTCTGGTTCACCAATGGCACGTGCGGCGACTGCATAGAACGCTGTCCATCCGAAGCGTTAACTTTCGAAGGCAAAGATAAACACGCCTGTGAAAGTTATCTCAACACAGAGATCATGCCGAGGTATAAGCCGAGATATGGCTGCGCCAAGTGCCAGATCGCCGTACCCTGTGAGGATAATATTCCAACTTCATAGGCCCTGGTAAAGCCTTAACGATCAGTGCATCATCGCAGACTTCGAGGGGCGGCCGCATACACAGCCACGATGCCTGATGGTGCCACATAGTCGGCCGGTGGTGATATACTTACAGGTGTGCATCGGAGAGGATATCTGGAGGCGGCAATATGAGAGATCCCAGAGTGAACACGCTGGCCGGCAACCTGATACACTATTCCTGCGGGCTGCAGCCGGGAGAGCGGGTGCTGATCGAGGCAATCGGACTGGAGGCGCCCCTGGTGACGGCGCTGATCG
>JAHFCR010000009.1 GCA_023249405.1 Peptococcaceae bacterium
CCATCCCGAACACGGCAGTTAAGCCCTCCAGCGCCGATGGTACTTGGGTTCGCCCCGGGAGAGTAGGTCGCCGCCAGGATATTTTAAGGGAGCGCGAGTAAAATCGTGCTCCCTTAGTTTATGTGCGGATGGCATGGGCTATTGACCGGGATATTGAGGACCAAATCCGAATGGGTAGAAGCAGGGACGCTGAAATCGTTCGTAGCATGGGTATATGGGCTTATCATAGAACGGGGCGTAGCAGGGATCGTTAAATCGGTAGTAGCAGGGATCGCAGCAGGGATTTTCAAATCGCTCGTAGCACGGATGCTGGAACATTTCGAGGCAAGGGGCAGCAAATTGACCGCGGCATGGGTGATGGAACATTTCGAAGCAAGGAGCAGCAAATCGCTCGTAGCACGGATGCTGGAACATTTCGAGGCAAGGGGCAGCAAATTGCCCTCGGCAAGGCTGGAATGGGGATGAGCAAGGATGAAAGAATTGCTGGAAGCACAATGGTTGGCCTTCAGGAATATCTTCGCCGGCAGCAGTTCGCAGTTGTTGTGTAGTATATTTCGGAATCCTTTCGGTGAGAGTGCTGTTTAAGTTTTCCCAAAGGATCTGAATGGTTGAAATGAGAATGATGCACACTCCCTCATCAGTATCCAGGCGCAGTTCTTGCTGGTTAACCGCAGCAACCGTCCCGGCTATCCGTCTTCCGTTCATCAATTCAACCACAATGGCATTGCCTTTATAATTCTGAAGTTGATCAAACATAATAATTGCTCCTTTCATTAAAAGGTTAGAGAAACGAACATCAGGGTACCCGAAGAGTAATTCATGGGTAATAAGTGAAAGCCAACCGGCCCCGGCCCACTTCGTGGGTTCCCCGTCATAGATGCGCCGTGGCTGGCGTTGTAGCTGCTTAAGGTGCGGGTCTTCCGCTGACTAACTTTGCTTCCACAATATGCAAATATCCAACATTTGGTGACTGAGAATCAGCTTACCACAATATTATCATTGTTATAGGCAGATGCCATGACCGGATAATATGGAAAAAAACTGTTTTGTCAGTAACAAAAACTCCGTAATTTCAATAATATAATTAAACAGGAAATCGGTGCCATATTTTAAGCATACCTGTGTTCCTGCCAGCGAATTCTTAGCTTCAGGCGGGGGTTGCTTTCCCCCACAAAAGCTTAAAAATCGTGATTCAGGGACGTGCCGCTCTTACCTGTGCCGTTTCCGACGTGCAGCCGTCCTTTGAGGCTGAGACGGAGTCGGGGCACCCACCTTTGGTGGGTCGGGCTGCGTTCAGGCCGGGCGTTAGCCCGGATACGGTGGCCACCGCTCAAGGGAGCAGCGGCATTAGAGCGGGCAGCCATCGAAAAAGTGCACTATGGAAGGAGGAACGATCATGACAGACGATAATATCCAGGATGATTATGCTCCGGAAGAGATCTCCGGGGCGTTTGAAATACAGGTAATGGATGCCTTTAAAGGATTACCCTTCATTTTTATCCCCAATGCCGGACAGGCCCACTCCAAAGTCTCTCACTATGGGGATGGTTCTGGCTGCAGGATCTTCTTCACTCCCGAAGAAGTGGTGTTTGCCTTTACCGAGACTTCGCCCCATTCTGAAGAAGAGGACCAGGCGAATGGGTTTGCTCTCTACATGAAATTCATCGGGGCCAACCCCATTCCCCCGGAAGGACAAGTTGAGAACAGCGGGAAGGTGAGCTACTTTATCGGGAACGACCCTGATAAATGGCATACCGGTCTGCCCACCTACGAAGAGATCATCTATCGAAATCTCTGGCCGAATGTTGATCTGGTCTTTAAAGCAGAGAGAGCTGAGGTAAAATACAAGTTTGTTGTACACCCTGGCGCTGACCTCAGTGCTATCCGGCTGGCCTATTCTGGTGCGGACCGGCTGCAACTTGATGAAAATGGGAACATTCTGATCCAAACTCCGTTTGGTGTTCTGACAGATAGAAAGCCCACCAGTTACCAGATCATTAACGAAGATAAAGTACTTATTGAAACCAATTTTCTACTTGGCCAGAATGAAACTGGTGACAATCAGTGCAGTTTTGCTTTGGGCGACAATTATGATCCCGGTTACACTTTGGTGATCGATCCCGGTCTCTCCTTTAGCCACACGGTAGAAAAGGGCTTTGACGGAGGCTTGGGCATAGCGGTAGACAACTCCAGTTACGTCTACGTCACCGGATTTACTCAATCATTTGATTTCCCAGTTACCCCCGGAGCTTTTCAGGCTGGCCTGAGAGGCTTTGATGACGCCTTCGTATCCGTGATCGACCCTAATGTCTCCGGCGCTGCCGCGCTAATCTGTTCTACCTATCTGGGAGGATGCGGCTTTGACAGAGGCATAGGCATAGCGGTAGATAATTCTGGCAATGCTTATATAACGGGAATCACAAAATCCAACGATTTTCCAGTCACCCCCGGGGCCTTCCAGACCATGTTGAAAGGGCACGGCAATGCCTTCGTATCCGTGATCAGCACCACAGCCTCCGGCGCCGCCGCTCTCGTTTATTCCACTTACTTTGGGGGAAGTAGGTATGACGGAGGGTATGGCATTGCTATCGATACCATTGGCAATGCTTATATAACGGGAATCACAAAATCCAACGATTTTCCAGTCACCCCCGGGGCCTTCCAGACCATGTTGAAAGGGCACGGCAATGCCTTCGTATCCGTGATCAGCACCACAGCCTCCGGCGCCGCTGGTCTGGCGTATTCTACCTACCTGGGAGGGAGCAGGTATGAAAAGGGGCAGGGCATTGCCCTCGACAATATCGGCAACTCTTATGTGACAGGGTATGCATGTTCCAGGGATTTTCCGGTCACCACCAGTGCCTATCAACCTGTTTTGAACAGTAAAGATGGCGGTTCCAATGCTTTTGTGGTCAGGCTCAATACCAGCGTATCGGGAACGGACGGCCTTATCTATTCCACCTATCTGGGAGGCAGAAGGTATGATCGGGGATACGGCATTGCCGTTGATGCCGCCTATAACGCCTACGTGACGGGATCAACTCGATCAAGCGATTTTCCGATCACTTCCGGCGCTTATCAGAGGCTGCTAAAGAGTATCTATTGCGGCGCTAATTGTTTTGTATCCAAGATCAACACCAATGCCACCGGATCGATCTCTCTCGCCTATTCCACCTACCTGGGAGGAAGCAAATATGACGAGGGGCATGGCATCACTGTCGACACTGCCGGGAATGCCTACGTGACGGGATACACCTATTCCAAGGATTTTCCGGTGACCCCTGACAATGCCTGTCAACCCATGCTAAGAAGCATTTACGGAGGTTCCAACGCTTTTGTGGCAATGGTCGACACCAACAAATCCGGCAATGCATCTCTTCCCTACTCTACCTACCTGGGAGGTAGTTGCTCTGACGCAGGCAATGGCATTGCTCTGGATAGCCACAACATCGCTTTTGTGACAGGGCGTACCCAATCATGCAATTTCCCGATCACTTCAGGAGCATTTCAGATCAGGCTGAGAGGATGCATGAACGCTTTCGTGAGCGGGATCAACACGAGGGCGAAATGCAGCGCAGAATCCGGCCCGGGGTCGCTTGCCTACTCCACCTTCCTGGGGGGAAATTAGTAAAAATGAGATCTGGTTTTCCATTATTACAGGTCTGAAGACAGCAAGCGGCTTCTTCACGGGTAAATACTGAGTCAGTCGGACCACGATTTCGCGCTCGGCCCTTGAACTCCGGCTGATGTATGGGTATAATATCTTTCGTGGGTCAATATATTCCTCGGTAGCTCAATGGTAGAGTATCCGGCTGTTAACCGGAGTGTTGTAGGTTCGAATCCTACCCGGGGAGCCAGAAAAAACAAAGCAGAACCGCCAGACGCGTTCTGCTTTTTGTTTTTATGGAGAGCTTTGGGTCGTGTGATGATCTTGCTTCCTGCCGTTTCCAGAGTATTAATGCCATCTGGATGAACGGAAGGATGGATAATAATAAATAGTTGCATAATGCAATTGTTGTATAATACAATATATATTTAGGAGGCGATTATCATCGCAGCGTCAGAAACCTTATTCCGCCTGCGCGAGTGCGTCAGGTTGCTGACCAGAAAACTCGGACTGTTGGAAAAGGGCGAGGCATCCTGTTGCGGCGTCACTTTGAGCCAGTGCCATGCCATCGTGGAGATTGCCAGAGCCGGCAGCATGTCGGTCAACGATTTGGCTAATATGTTGGGGCTGGACAAGAGCACCATGAGCAGAACCATCAACAACCTGGTGGAACGGGACCTGGTGACCAGGGAACCCGATTCCGAGAACCGGAGGTACCTGAGTATCGGCCTGACCGCCCAGGGGCAGGCGCTGTTTTTGGAGATCGAGTCCGGGATGGAGCAATATTACCAGGATGTTTATAATTCCCTTCCCGAAACCAAGAGGGAGCAGGTGCTCGAAAGCCTGGAGATACTGGTAGGAAGTCTGCCAAGCCAGTGCTGTCAGACGAGAGGAGAATGAACATGGTAAACGAGAGGGGGAATTATTTTGCCTGAAAAGAATATGAGTTGCAATACTACATCGAGCCAGTGTTGCTGTGGGCAATCAAATACAGTTGAAGAAAACAATTTATTAGACGAAAGTAATGCCGGCTGGATAACAGGCAAGGTGTTGACTCCTGCAGGAGATGTATTGCGGGTATCTACGAGGTTGAATGCCAGAGATATTCTGGGGTCATGGAAAGCCCGCTGGGGAATAAACCGCCATAACTATAAGATCGGCCCCGGTTTATATGGTGTCGGAGATCCAACGGATCATTCTCCGGTGTTGGTCTCGGCCAACTATAAAATGAGTTTTGACAGCCTGAGAAAAGAACTGGCGGGTATCGACGCCTGGATCCTGGTGCTCGATACCAAGGGCATCAATGTGTGGTGCGCCGCCGGAAAAGGCACGTTTGGAACCGGGGAAGTGGTTCATCGGATCAAGGCCGTGGATCTTGACAGGCGGGTGTCTCATCGGAAATTGATCCTGCCCCAATTAGGCGCCCCCGGAGTTGCTGCCCACGAAGTATTTAAGAAATCGGGATTCCGTGTCATCTATGGACCGGTAAGGGCGAGTGATCTCAAAGCGTTTATCGCAGAGGGAATGAAAGCGACGCCAGACATGCGCGCTGTAAAGTTCCGGTTTGCAGATCGCATCGTTCTGACACCGATCGAGCTGGCGCATCTTATCTGGCCGCTGGCAATTGCCATCGCGGCCATCATAATCATGAACCTGCTAGGGATCAGATTTATCAACTCATTTCACGATCTGATGCCATATGCAGGTGCTGTTCTGATCGGGTGTGTCATTGTGCCGGCATTACTTCCCTGGATACCCGGCAGGGCATTTGCCTGGAAGGGGTGGCTGTTGGGACTCATCTGGGCTTTACTTATTGATGCCCTATATACCTGGAATTTGGCTGCTTCGATCAGTTGGGGGCCGGCCTTGTTCTACTTGCTGATCCTGCCTCCGATATCGGCATATCTAGCCATGAATTTTACCGGATCATCGACCTATACCTCGCTGTCAGGCGTGAAAAAGGAAATGAGGATCTGGCTGCCCATAATAATCGGTTCCGCGGGAGCAGGGATCGTGCTCATGTTTTCAAGATTATTTCTTAAGTTTTAATGAGAGGTGATGGTGTATGAAGTACAGATATTTGAAAGATGTCGTGACGCTGGAGCTTGATCGGCATAAGTGTACTGGCTGCGGGATGTGTATTGAGGTATGCCCCCATGAAGTGTTCACAGTTGAAAGCAGAAAGGCTGCTATTGTTGATAAGGACTCCTGCATGGAGTGCGGCGCCTGCGCCAGGAACTGCCCGGCATCAGCCATTTCGGTGCGGGCAGGAGTCGGGTGCGCCTCCGGGATCATCAGGGGCCGATTGAACGGCAGCAATGAGTGCTGCTGCGAATAAAGGTGATACATCTGGCCGGACTGCTGGGTTAAAAGTTTCAGAGTCGGCATGCTCATTGTTTTTGTGAGATGCGCTAAGGAGGCTGTCATGGACAACCTGAAGATTGTGCCTGCAGATACTGGGGATTTATTGCCTGTGCAAAAATTATTATCAGAGGCCGGGTTGCCCCATGAAGATATAGTCAAACACCTGAAGGATTTTTTGCTGGCAAAGCAAGATGGGATGATTATAGGAACAGTCGGGCTTGAGGTGCTAGGCGAGCTCGGCCTGCTCAGGTCACTGGCGGTTGCGGGCGAACACCGCGGGAAAAGGATCGGAAACATCCTGCATGAGAGCATGATCTCCTACGCCTGCCGTCAGGGTATTAAACAGATCTATGCCTTGACCCTTACTATTGAAGGTTTTTTACAACAGCGCGGATTTTACAGGATAGCAAGAGATGATGCCCCACAGCCCCTCAAGGAGACAGGGGAGTTCAAGTCCCTATGTCCCGTGTCAGCTATCTGCATGACCAGGAAATTGGGGAAGGAGTTGGAGCAGGCGATGCCTGGAGATAGTCTGCAGGTCGCCATCATTACCGGCGCCGCCTCGGGAATTGGCAGAGCCATTGCAGGTGGCTTTGCAGAAAACCGGTACCGGGTATTTCTTTTCGATAGCGATTGTGAAGCCTTAAATAAGAGCGTCGGGGAGTTTGGCGCCAGCCCTGTCGGCTACTACTGCGGAGACGTATCCAAAAGCGAGGATGTGCAGAATGCGCTGGCCAGGTGTCTCTCCGATTTCGGCAGGGTGGACGTGCTGGTATCCAACGCCGGTGGTATATTGCGCAAGGTGGCATTCCTCGATATGGATGAAGATCTTTGGGATCGGCACCTGGCGGTGAATCTTAAGGGAGCGTTCCTGTGGGGCCAGGCTGTGGCCAAGTGGATGGTCAAGGAGCATACTGCCGGCAGAATCATCAATATCAGCTGCATACGCACAGAACTGGTGGCGCCAAATCTATCCGCCTACAGCGCCTCGAAAGGCGGTGTCAAGGCGCTGACCAAGGCCATGGCGGTGGAACTGGCACCTTATGGAATACGCGTTAACGCCATTCAGCCCGGTCGCACCATGACCGAAGGCCTGGCATCTTTCCTTGCAGAACCCGGACGTAGAGAGAGGCTGGAAAACCTCATTCCATGCCATCGCTTTGCGATGCCTGAAGAGATCGCCAATACAGCTCTGTTTCTAGCCTCGGACCAGGCGAGCTATATAACTGGCGCTGTTATCCCCGTAGACGGAGGTTACACGATCAGCAAGGAATAAACGAGACGCAAAGAGTGTAGGATGAGTGATTCACGAGAATTAGGTTCATGTAGTGTTGCGGGAAGAACAACATGATGCTGAGCCCCGTGAAGGCGCCTTATGCAAGTGCCACGAAATATTGAAGGGTGTGTTGATGCGTCGGCAATTTATTCTGAGAGCGGTCAGGGAAACTCGGCGCTCGCAGCTTTGAAAACATGGCAGGTTCAATTACCAGTGGGGGAACGCCCACCTGTTATGCGGATGGTGGCGCCAGTTCCCTGACGACGGTCTTGGCTGCCGCCTCGGCGACTTCACCGGTAAAGGCGATGCATTGCTGCATGTGCACCGGTGAGCTGAGTTCCATGTCTTTGGTCAGAACGCGGCAGCACAGGCTTTTATGCTGTTTTTAAACGTGTCGTGCAACTCTTTGGCGAGCGTCATCGTTTTGGATACTTTAGTATCTTTGGCCGTGGTCCTGCCGTCTTTTTAACATGACAGCTTCCTGGCATGGATCACATTCCAAGAAGAAAATTAATTGCAGTATTGAGCCAATCAAAAATACCAAAAGCTGACGTAGACCTATTTTGTTAGCTAATAAACGTTGAAAAAAGTTTTTGTATTCTTGACACACGTTCATAATAATTTTAACATATAAATATAAAAGAATATGTTTATGGAATGTTGAAAGAAGGATTAAAAATGCGAGAGATTGCTGTCTATGACCCATCCATATGCTGCTCTACCGGAGTATGTGGCGCAGCGCCAAACCCCGGGCTGGCGCGGGTGGCCAACAACCTCAACCTGCTGGCTCTGCGCCTGTTGCCTTTGCCCAAGGTCTGGTCGGGCTTTCTCGGCGCCAACGTGCATGGCGCCTCATGCATCGGTCCGTTGGCGGATTTGGCCGAAAACCGGGAGCGCTATCAAAATACTGTGGCGGCCCTGGCTAATCCTTTACTGACGACCCTGGTCCTGGTCGCCAAGCCTGAGCCGTCCGTCCTGGCGGAGCCCTGCGGGGAAGTCGGGAACTGAGCGAACTGGGGCTGCACAACCAACAACTGGTAGTCAACTGTGTATTGCAAACCACAGGGAACGACATTCGGACCACCGATCCTGTGCTGGGAAGGCTGGCCGGTCTGGAGGCCCCGTGGCTGAAACAGGTGGCCGATAAACTGTGATGCAAGGCAGCCAGACTGCCATGGCAGGCAGCAGCGCCGCAAGGGCTAACGGGTTGCTGCAGCTCTTGTGATCAAGACGGGCAAATACATCATTAGTATGCGCTGATTGCCTGGAAAGGAGGCGAGGCGATGTTGAAAGATATGGGAGCAGTTACTGACAGACATGAACTGCGCCTCGTGTCGGATCTGTTAAAGTCTGTGGCCGATGAAACGCGCCTGACGATCCTGACCATGCTTCAGGATGGCGAGATGTGCGTCTGTGAGATCATGGAAGCCCTGCCTGTTTCCCAACCGGCGGTATCCCATCACCTGAGAATACTACGTCAAGCCGGGTTGATCACTGACCGGCGCCAGGGGAAATGGATCTTCTACTCACTCGACCCTGAAGCGCTGGAATCTGCTGCAACTCTATTGGACGCGGTGCTCTTCCAACCTGCCAGGCAGTTGAGGGACGCTGGTGGAAGCCCGATCAGGCAGCACCCTGCCTGCACTGATGACGCAGGTAATGGCTAGAACATGCAGTGTCTCTGTCGTGACGGCCAATAAAAATGCAAGATAGCTTGTGATGATATTGTATTAATTTTTTAGGAGGATATCTACATGCAAGAGCAGGCGACAATCAGGCTTTCCTACCTGGACCGGTTTCTGACCCTGTGGATTTTCCTGGCTATGGCCGTGGGTGTTGCCAGCGGCTACTTTATTCCCGGCATGGCCAAGCTGCTTGACAGGTTATCGGTAGGTACAACATCCATTCCCATCGCTGTCGGCCTGATCATCATGATGTACCCGCCACTGGCCAAGGTCAGATACGAGGAATTGGGGAAGGTATTTAAAAACGTCAGGGTCTTGAGCCTGTCGCTCATCCAGAACTGGATCGTGGGGCCGATCCTGATGTTCATCCTGGCGATCGTCTTCCTGCGGGGCTACCCGGAGTATATGGTCGGGCTGATTTTGATCGGGCTGGCTCGCTGCATCGCCATGGTGATTGTCTGGAACAGCTTGGCGCACGGTGATTCCGAGTATGCCGCAGGCCTGGTGGCCTTCAACTCCTTATTCCAGGTGTTCTTCTATTCAGTATATGCCTACTTTTTCATCACCCTGGCGCCCCAGTGGCTGCATCTGGCTGGGCAGATCACCGTCATCCATGTCTCCATGGGGGAAGTGGCCAAGAGCGTGGCTGTCTATCTGGGCATCCCCTTCCTGGCCGGTATGATCACCAGGTTCACCCTGATGCCGGCCAAAGGGAAGGAGTGGTATGAAACCCGCTTTATCCCCACCATCAGCCCAGTAGCCCTGATCGCCCTGCTCTACACTATCGTGATCATGTTCTCTTTGAAGGGCAAGTTTATCGTCAATCTGCCCCTGGACGTGGTGCGGATTGCCGTGCCGCTGCTGATCTACTTCATGGTCATGTTCTTTGTCTCCTTCTTCATCGGCATGAAAGCGGGAGTCAACTACGGGCAGACCACCTCGCTCGCCTTCACCGCTGCCAGCAACAATTTCGAGCTGGCTATCGCCGTGGCGGTGGCGGTCTTCGGGATCAACTCCGGACAGGCTTTTGCGGCGGTAATTGGCCCGCTGATCGAGGTGCCGGTGATGATTGGCCTCGTCAACGTGGCTCTGAGTTTTTCTCAAAAGTACTTCACGCCTGCGGGTGAACCTATTGCTTAAAGTTTTTTGCAGTTCTGCATCCTTTCTGCAATTGGTTTCGCCTTAAAAATGAGGAAGCGATATTATCCTGTATATTTTCCCGTACTTAGGAGGGGGTATCATGATTCCGAATGAGTTGGAATTTCAGGCAATTTACACAGAATTCTATCCTAAAATACATCGCTATATGACGTATCTGGTTGGCATGAGCGAGTCTGAAGACCTGACCCAGGATGTTTTTGTAAAGATCAGTAAAACTTTGCAGGACTTTCGGGGCGAGTCTCAGCTTTCTACCTGGATCTACCGGATCGCCACCAATGCCGCCTGGGACAATAAACGTAGCTGTGCATACCGGTTGGCGCAAGAGAGTTTTTCCTCTGACAGAGCGTTAAAGATGCCTGCCATTGATTCTGATCAACTCCTGATCAGGGATGAGATGAATAAGTGCATCCGCGCTTATATCGGCAGCCTGCCTGACAACTACCGGACAGTACTGGTATTGAGCGAATATGAGGGGTTATCCAATAGTAATATTGCAGACATCCTGGGGATCAGCCTTGATGCTGTCAAAATCCGGCTGCACCGAGCCCGCGCCCAGCTTAAGAAGATGCTGGAAGCAAACTGTGCTTTTTCCCGGGATGAGCGGAATGTGCTCACCTGTGAACGCAAGCAATGCCTTGAAAAAGCTAACAACATAATTGCCTAGTTCTACATTTAGCAATTCTTGCGGTGATTTTTGTTAAGAACAACTGTATCCTTTTATAATTGCTTTCGTCTAAAAGTAATAAGATGCGATAACGCCAGAATGACTCCTGCATAATGGAGAAAAGATGCCATAGGAAGGAGGTCCAAGTCAATGGCGATGGATAAAAAAACTTATGAGCTTACTGCAATCGGCGCCAGTGTTGCGGGCGGTTGCGTACCATGTTTGAAATATCACTTGAACGCCGCCCGTGAGGCAGGGGCAATGGCAACAGAGATCGAGCAAGCAATGGCCATAGGTAAATTGATCAGAGAACAAGTCAAAAAAAATCTGGATGTCGTGATCAAGGGAATGGATGAAGATAGCAACAAAGACAATATGTATTGTATCGATAAGAGCGATACTTGCTGCGATTCTTAACGAGATTATGCATCAAAAGTTGTTTTGGCGAGGAATAAGAGCCTGTCGAGATAACATATGAGTCGCTGTTTTCCCTGTTCTTGATATGAGGGCGCCATAATATTCCCAATAGCAGGAGATCGAGAGCTGGCTGCAAGGAAAGTAGCGACTGTTGGATCCGGCTCAGTGCAGAGTAGGGCGGAAGGGGCTGACTATTCATGGATGTCTACCTGAACAACGCCGCCACGTCCTGGCCCAAACCGGAATGTGTGTATGAGGCAATAAATAAATACCTGCGCTATCATGGGGCGAGCCAGGGGCGCGGCAGCTTCCAACGTAGCAAGGAAGCGACCGGCATCATTGAAAACTGCCGTCAGAATCTGGCGCGCCTGTTTAACGTCGATGATCCCAAACGTTTCGTTTTTACCAAGAACTGCTCAGAGGCTCTGAACCTGGCGATCAAAGGGCTCCTGCGACCAGGCGACCACGCGATCACCAGCAGCATGGAACACAACTCGGTCTGGCGCCCGCTCAAGACATTGGAGCAGCAAGGCGTTATTGCTCTGACTCAGGTGCAGTGTAACCAGCAGGGCGAGATCGATCTGGCAGATGTGGAACGGGCGTTCACCCCGAAGACGCGGCTCCTGGTCTTCATGCACGCCTCTAACGTCACCGGCACGGTCTTTCCGGCGGCGGAACTGGTCGGGATTGCCCATGCCCACAATGCCTTTTTCCTGCTGGATGCTGCCCAGACCACCGGTGTCTACTCGATCGATATCAGTGGCCTGAAGCTGGATCTGCTGGCCTGCAGCGGTCACAAGGGGTTGCTGGGGCCGCAAGGGACAGGCGCCCTCTACATCTCTCCCGGGCTAAAATTACAGCCGCTGATGGATGGTGGCACCGGCAGCAGTTCGCTCTCTCCTTACCAGCCAGAGACGCTTCCCGATGGCTTCGAGACCGGCACCCCTAATGGCCCTGGTCTGGCCGGTCTGGGGGCGGCAATAGAGTTCATCTTGAACACTGGGATCGATACCATCCGGCAGAAAGAACATCAGTTGACTGCCCAGCTGCTGGAGCAACTAGGCCATATACCCGGCATTATCGTCTATGGCTCCCAAGACCCCGAACGCCGGGTGGCGGTGGTCTCTTTTAACTTGCCAGAGGTTGACCCCGAAGAGGTGGGCGTGGTGCTCGACGAGGTTTTCAACGTCATGGTCCGCACCGGGCTTCACTGTTCCCCTCAGGCGCACCGGACGATCGGCACCGTCGAACGCGGGACGGTGCGCGTTAGCCCGGGCTTTTTCAATACGCCTGAAGAGATTGATTATTTTATCGATGCCATCAGATGGATCGCGGCAAAGGCTGAGCAAACCGTTTTTTCTCTGAGGGAGACTGAGGTTGTGTCAACAGGGGACTTCGTTCCGGGCTACAAAATCATGCGTACATCCCCCTGTTTTGCAGATCCGAACAAGATCAGGACGGTCGCCTCCCTGCCGTGCAACATCGAAGAATTGCTGCCGTATTTGAACGCCGTGCTGAGGGGCAGCTATCACGAAGAGGGAAAAACCTTCACCTTCTCGTATGAAGAACGCCCGGTGGTGGTGGAAGCGGAGCAGATTATTGTGGGCAAGACCGAGAACATCGATAAAGTCAAAGAGATCCTGGATAACGTGATCAGGATCCTCAACAAGGTCGCCCGGGAGCGGGGCGGTATTGTTCCCTCGACCAAACCCCGGTCACAGCTCAGCCCCTATGCCCTGTACAAGCACCTGCCACGCACCAACTGCAAGGAATGCGGTGAGACGACCTGCCTGGCCTTCGCCACTGGATTGATCCAGGTGCGCTACGAGATGAAACAGTGCCCAGCCTTGCAAGAATCCATCGATGAGCAGGAACGACGCGTGATTCAGAAGCTGCTCGACGATTACCTCGGGAGTCAACTGCCTACCGGGGAGGAGTTCGTGCTGTGAAAAAGGTGTTCGTGGCGATGTGGCGCATGGAGCGATGGACAAACGCCGCACAGGGTGGCACACTATTGTTGTAATCATCTGTAATGGAGGACGGCAGTATGGTGATAGATTTTCATGTACATTGTTTTCCTGATGCCCTGGCGCCTAGGGCGATTCCAAAGCTGGTGGCTAACGGCGGGATTAAGCCGCATCTGAATGGTACGGCCTCTGACCTGCGGCGCTCCATGAAAGAAGCTGGTATCTCCCTGTCTGTGGTGCAACCGGTGGCCACCCGGCCACAGCAGGTAAGGCGGATTAACGAATGGGCGGCGGCAGAACAGGCTTATGGACTGACAGCGCCAAATCAGCCAGGCCCGCGACTGGTTTTTTTTGGGGCGCTGCATCCGGACCTGGTGGACTGGCGGGAAGAGATCGGGCGCATCAAGTCAGATGGCCTGCAGGGGGTCAAGTTCCACCCTGACTACCAGGATTTTTTTGTGGATGAGAAGCGGATGTGGCCGATTTACGAGATCCTGTTTCGGGAGGGCATGGTAGTCCTGTTCCATGCCGGTGAGGACATCGGGTTGCCTCCACCAGTGCATTGCCCTCCGGAGCGGTTGGCGAGGGTCTTACGCCAGTTTCCCGGGGGCCGGATCGTTGCTGCTCACATGGGTGGCTTCCGGTGTTGGGAGGAAGCAGCACGACACCTGGTGGGATCGAAAATCTATTTCGATACCTCGTTTTCTTATGCAGAACTCGGCGCTGCCGGCATGACCCGGCTGATCAAAGCCCATGGAGCGGACCGGGTGCTCTTTGGCACCGATTCCCCCTGGACCGGCCAGCGCAAGGAACTTATAAATATCGGCAATTTAGATCTGCCACCAGGTGACCGGGATCGTATCCTCTATCAAAATACCTCTGCCTTGCTGAAACTATCTCGACCAACGATGGGCTGTCATGATTCCGGGGAAAATCCGGTATAATTAAATGAAAATATTTAATAATTTTCCGAGGAGTTATTTCCGAGGAAGGAATTTAGAATTAACTGGCGAATAGATCCGCAAAGAGACTAAGACATTCCTGTATATCTTGGAAGGGGGGTAACAAGTATGGCCGAAGAGAAGAAAACGTATAAGTTCGATTTTGAAATCAAGCCGGAACTCTGTATGGACTGCGCTACCTGCTGGTTTGTCTGCGAGAATGATGGTGGTAGCGGTGCGGTTTATGTAAAGGTAAACGGAATTGCTGAATATGCCATCGACAAGGATGTCTGCATCCGTTGCGCCCGGTGTTTCAGAGCTTGCCCGGTTGATGCCGTGGTACGGGTCAATAAAGCTGAAGCACAAGCCTAAGCATTCTTAATTAATTTATTTGACCTGGTATGGTTCCCTGCTGAGCAGGGAACTTTTTTGCCGTGGCAGGTCCATGCAGTTTTTTTGCACCTCTGTTGAATACGGGTGTTAATTGAGGATAAATCAGGAATACTAGAGGCAATCACTCTTTGGGGAAAATTACGGCGCTTTCGGTTCTATATATTGACAGGCGATGCGGGACTATGCTAAAGTAAAGTGCAATGTCTGCATGCTTAGTGAGGTTTCGGTCTTTTTTTATTTTTAAGCTCTATAGCAGGAGGTGGCCAGGTTGCGTGTCGGTATTACGCTAGCCTGTACGGATTGCAAGAACCGTAACTATACCACGCAGAAGAACAAGAAGAACAACCCGGAACGGATCGAGTTCAAGAAGTTTTGCCCGGTTTGTAAAACCAACACGCTGCATCGCGAAACGAAGTAGCGGTTAATTGTTTGGGGCCGGCGGTACCAGGGGAACCGGGCGCGAGTTAGGACTGCCAAAAGGATGTGAAGGCGCGGTATGGGGAAGAAATCCGGTACGGTTAAGGCGAAGAAAAGCTCAAAGATTCAGGGCGACAAAGTAAAAACAGCAGCAGAAGAACAGGAAAAGACCGCGGTTGCGGAGACTCCGGTACCCCCGAACCGGATGCGGAACTTTTTACAGCTAGTCTCGGGCGGTGGGAAGTCTCAGCCGGAAGTTGCCCAGCAGGTTCAGGCAGTGCCTGGTAAGAGCAAAGAAACTGCGCCCAAGGTTGTCAGGAGAGAATCCGGGAAGCCGAGAGGCCATTTATTTCAGGACTCGGTCAAGTTTTTACAGAGCGCCTGGAGCGAGCTGAAAAAGGTGCATTGGCCGACGCGATCGGAACTGATAGTCTACACTGTTGTAGTAATTGGCTCCGTGGTGGTTGTGGCGGCTCTTATTTGGATTGTGGACTCGGTTTTGAGCTTGCTTTTGAACTATATCTTGTAGATCTGAGACGGGTGCCTGGCGGGCAGTTGGCAAGTACCCGGGCGAGCGTGGAAGCAGTTTCCCAGGGAGGTGGGGACCCCAGGGTCCCTGGTTTTTATGGAACAGAAATGGTACGTGATTCACACTTACGCCGGATATGAAAACAAGGTCAAGGCTAACCTGGAGAAGCGGGTTGAGTCCATGAACATGCAGGAGAAGGTTTTTCGAGTCCTGGTGCCCATGGAGGACGAGGTCGAGATCAAAGACGGCAAACGCAAGATTACCAAGCGTAAGATCTTTCCCGGATATGTGTTGGTGGAGATGATTCTCACCGACGACTCCTGGTATGTGGTCCGCAATACGCCTGGTGTCACCGGTTTTGTGGGCTCGGGCAACAAGCCGATCCCGCTGTTGCCGACCGAAGTGCGCAGCATCATGCGCCAGATGGGTCTTGATGAGGTGCGGACCAAGATTGACCTGGACCTGGGTGAGAGCGTGCGGGTGATCACTGGCCCCTTCGAGAACTTCATCGGCACTGTAGAGGAGATCTACCCGGAAAAGAGCAAGCTTAGAGTGTTGGTCTCCATGTTTGGGCGGGAGACACCGGTCGAACTGGAGTTTACCCAGATCGAAAAACTGGCCTAGGATAACAGAAGCCGGAGGCAAGAGGCCGGAAGTCGGATCTAAAAATCTGATTCGGGGCACAAATCCGATCTGTTCATGACAGGCCTGACAATAAAGAAAGGAAGAGTGAAATAATATGGCCAAGAAGGTTGCAGCCCTCGTCAAACTTCATGTAAACGCAGGCAAAGCCACTCCGGCGCCGCCGGTTGGCTCCGCCCTCGGCCCCCACGGCCTGAACATCATGCAGTTCTGCAAGGAATTTAACGAGCGCACCGCCGGTGACGTGGGACTAGTAATCCCCGTAGAAGTGACCGTCTATGCAGACCGGACATTCAGCTTCATCTGCAAGACCCCTCCGGCCTCGATCCTGTTAAAGAAAGCCCTGGGGATAGAATCTGCCTCCGGCGAACCCAACCGTAAGAAGGTCGGCAAGGTTAACCGGGCCAAGGTGAGGGAGATCGCCGAGTTCAAGATGCGGGACCTGAATGCCGCTTCGGTGGAAGCGGCCATGAGCATGGTGGAGGGGACCGCCCGCAGCATGGGCATCGAAGTCGTCGAATAATTTAGTTGTCAGTAATACGGCTAACGTGACCGCAAGCGGGCCCCGAACACTAACGACTAACGACCAACCACTATTTATGTGGGAGGAGCAATCCGCTAATACCACAAGGAGGTTATGCAGCATGCCAAAGAGGGGCAAGAAGTATCAGACAGCTCTGGAGAAGCTTGAGCGGACCACGCTGTACGATCCGGCAGAAGCTTTACGACTGGTGAAGGAGATGGCGGCTGCCAAATTTGACGAGACCGTGGAGGTTTCTGTCAGGCTTGGTATTGATGTGCGCCATGCCGACCAGCAAGTGCGTGGAGCGGTAGTGCTCCCCAACGGGACCGGCAAGTCCCGGAAGGTGCTGGTGTTCGCCAAGGGAGATAAGGCCCAGGATGCCCAGGATGCCGGTGCTGACTATGTTGGAGCCGAGGACATGGTGGAGAAGATCCAGGGTGGGTGGATGGATTTTGAAGTGACTGTAGCCACGCCCGATATGATGAGCCTGGTGGGTAGGCTGGGTAAGCTGCTAGGCCCCCGGGGACTGATGCCGAACCCCAAGACCGGTACGGTAACCACGGACATTGGCCGGGCCGTCAAGGAGATCAAAGCTGGTAAGATCGAGTATCGCGCCGATAAAGCCGGGATCATTCACGCACCTATCGGCAAGGCCTCCTTTACCGGTGAAGGCTTGCTGGAGAACTTCACCACTCTGATGGACGTGATAGCCAGGGCGAAACCAGCCGCGGCCAAGGGTCAATACGTCAAGAGCGTGACTGTCTCCTCGACCATGGGACCGGGGATCAAGGTTATCAACCAGCGCACGGCCGTTAAATAATGTTAAATAAGTTTTACTTCCAATCGAATATCTGCTATGATCGACCAGTAACCGGAGACAGCAGGCGCCAAGAGCTTAATGTGAGAACACCTGCCGAGGTTCAGGGTAGAGCTTGATAATTTGCCCTCCTGTCTTTCGGGAGAGCATTTTTATTTTATGTGGCATATGTAAGGAGGTGCAAAATGGCAACAATCGAGAAAAAGAAGCAGTTGGTGGCCGACCTGGCATCCAAGCTGACCTCCTCCAAGGTGGCGGTGTTCGCTGATTACCGGGGTCTGAATGTGGCTGACGCCACTGCCCTCCGGGTGGCTTTCCGGGAGGCGGGGGCGGAAATCCTGGTGGCTAAGAATACTCTGACCAGGATTGCGGCTGAGCGGGGAGGCATCCAGGGACTGGAAGTACTACTGACGGGGCCCACCATCATCGCCTTCGGCTACACCGACCTGGCAACCCCGCCAAGGCTGTTGAACAATTTTCTCAAGACCAAACGCAGTCTGGAGATCAAGGGCGGTCTGCTGGAAGGCCGGGTGATCAGCACCAGGGACGTCAGGCTGCTGGCAGATCTGCCAAGCCGCGAGGTGCTTGTATCCCAGGTGATGCGTGGACTGCAGGGACCCATCGCCGGATTGCAGACCGTACTGGCCGGGCCAATCCGCAAGCTGGCCTATGCCCTGAAGGCGATCGAAGAACAGAAGGCTGCCAGTTAACAGTGTTTCAGAAGTATCGCCGAACATAAATAACCATAAGAATAATTTAGGAGGTAGATCATGAGCAAGGTAGCAGAGATTATTGAGAGCGTCAAAGGTTTGACAGTGTTGGAGTTGTCGGAACTGATCAAAGCCCTTGAAGAGGAATTCGGGGTCAGTGCAGCGGCTCCGGTAGCAGTGGCTGCTGCAGCCCAAGCATCGGCGGAAGCTCCGGTCGAAGAGGAGCAGACTGAATTTGACGTCATCCTCAAGACTATCGGCGACAAGAAGATCAACGTCATCAAGGTGGTCCGGGAAATTACCGGGTTGGGGCTTAAAGAGGCCAAGGATCTGGTTGACAGTGCCCCGAAGCCGGTTAAAGAAAAGGTGAACAAGGAAGAGGCTGAAGCGATCAAGGCGAAACTGGTAGAAAACGGCGCCGAAGTAGAGATAAAATAACCTGGAAATAACTAGCTTACACGGAAAGCAACATTTGAGCTGCGGAGACCATTTGCGAAAGACGTAGCAAGTGGTTTCTTTGCTTTTTCGTGCTTTTTTACTTGACAATGATTAGTGGATATGCTAACATTTTAAATTGTCTATCGTACCAAGCCCTATAATTATTGCTGAAATATGTTAATCATGGAGGGAAACGGATATTTATGGTAAACCCGGGGGCATAATGTATGTATCCCGGTCAATCTGTTTTTCGGAGTAGTTTTCGGGTGGATGCGAAACCTTTTTAAGACAGAGGTGAGGGATGGCATCATGGCATATCCATATCCAGTTCAGGCGGGGCAGCACCAGCGTTACAGCTATGGGCGGATCCACGAGGTTTTGGAGATACCCAACCTGATCGAAATCCAGCAGCAATCCTACGAATGGTTCCTCAATTCCGGCCTGCGCGATTTATTTCAGGATGTTTCTCCAATTCAGGACTTCACAGGTAATCTGATGCTGGAGTTTATCGACTACGCCCTGGGGGATCCCAAGTACTCTGTGGAGGAGTGCAAGGAGCGGGACGTGACCTTTGCCGCTCCCCTGAGGGTGAAAGTGCGTTTGACAAACAAGGAAACAGGGGAGATCAAAGAACAGGACGTGTTCATGGGCGATTTTCCCCTGATGACCGAGAAGGGAACCTTCATTATTAATGGGGCGGAGCGGGTGATTGTCAGCCAGCTTGTACGCTCCCCCGGGGTATATTACCATTCCGGCAGCGATGCCACGGGCAAAAAAACTTATAGCGCCACGGTTATCCCTAACCGGGGAGCCTGGCTGGAGCTCGAGACCGACACCCACGATGTGGCCTATGTGCGGATCGACCGTACCCGCAAGTTGCCCGCCAGCGTGTTGATCCGGGCGCTGGGCTATCCCACCAACGAGCAGATCCTGGAGCTTTACGACCAGGATGATTTCATGAAGATCACATTGGAACGGGACAGCAGCCAGAACCAGGAGGAGGCGCTGGTAGAGATCTACAAGCGACTTCGCCCTGGTGAGCCGCCAACTATCGATAGCGCCCGTGCCTTGCTGGATGGCCTGTTCCTGGACCCGCGCCGCTATGATTTAGGACATGTCGGCCGCTATAAGCTGAATAAAAAGCTGAAGCTCGACCCTACCTATAATGGCCGGTGCCTTCGCAAGGATGACATCCTTAATGCGGTGCGCTACTTCCTCAAGCTGATGCACGGTGAGGGGAACGTGGACGATATCGATCACCTGGGCAACCGGCGGGTGCGCTCGGTGGGCGAGTTGTTGCAGAACCAGTTCCGGATCGGGCTCGCCCGGATGGAGCGGGTCGTCCGGGAGCGCATGACCATCCAGGACGTGGAGGCCATCACCCCCCAAGCGTTGATCAATATTCGCCCGGTGGTGGCGGCGATCAAAGAATTCTTCGGCAGCAGCCAGTTGTCGCAGTTCATGGACCAGACCAATCCGCTGGCGGAACTGACTCATAAGCGACGCTTGAGCGCCCTTGGACCGGGCGGATTGAGCCGTGAGCGGGCCGGGTTCGAGGTGCGGGATGTGCACCACTCCCATTACGGACGCATGTGCCCGATCGAGACCCCTGAAGGGCCAAACATCGGCCTGATCGGATCTCTGAGCACCTTTGCCCGGATCAACCAGTACGGTTTCATCGAGACCCCTTACCGTAAGGTAGACAAGGAGTCAGGATATGTTACCGAGGAGATCGCCTACCTGACAGCCGACGAAGAGGAAGATTACATCATCGCCCAGGCGAACGCTCCGATCAACGAAGAGGGACGTTTCCTGAGTTCGCGTATCAATGCCAGACACGGTTCAGAAGTGTTGATCGTCCCCTCCTCGGAAGTGGACTTCATGGACGTCTCCCCGAAGCAGGTGGTCAGCATAGCTGCCGCTCTGATTCCTTTCCTGGAGCACGATGACGCCAACCGTGCCTTAATGGGGGCGAACATGCAGCGCCAGGCAGTACCGCTGATGCGCACCGAGGCTCCACTGGTGGGGACAGGGATCGAGCACCGGGTTGCTCAAGACTCCGGTGTGGTGGTTAGGGCCAAGCACGATGGTACCGTGGTCCGGGTGACGGCGGACGAGATCCACATCAAGCGCAGCAATGGCAAGCATGATGTGGACAAGTACAAGCTGATCAAGTTTTCCCGTTCCAACCAGGGTACCTGCCTCAACCAGAAACCGATCATCTCCCGCGGCCATAAGGTCAAGGCGGGCGAGATCATTGCCGACGGGCCCTGCACCCAGGGCGGTGAGCTGGCCCTGGGGCGGAACGTACTGATTGCCTTCATGCCTTGGGAGGGCTACAACTACGAAGACGCTATCCTGATCAGTGAGAAGTTGGTCAAAGAAGATTATTTCACTTCCATTCATATCGAGGAATACGAGTGCGATGCCCGGGACACCAAGCTGGGGCCTGAGGAGATTACCCGGGACATTCCCAACGTGGGCGAGGATGTACTCAAGGACCTGGACGATCGCGGAGTGATCAGCGTGGGGGCCGAGGTCCGTCCTGGCGACATCCTGGTCGGCAAGGTTACTCCCAAGGGAGAGACCGAACTGACTGCCGAGGAGCGCCTGCTCAGGGCTATTTTCGGAGAGAAAGCCCGGGAGGTCCGGGATACATCCCTCCGGGTGCCGCACGGTGAATCCGGCCGGGTGGTCAACGTCAAGGTCTTCTCCCGGGAGAACGGGGATGAACTGCCACCGGGAGTCAACCGGCTGGTCCGGGTTTACGTCGCCCAGAAGCGGAAGATCTCCGTGGGGGACAAGATGGCTGGACGGCACGGAAACAAGGGGGTCATCTCCCGGATCCTGCCGCAAGAGGACATGCCTTTCCTGCCGGATGGGACCCCGGTGGAGATCGTTTTGAACCCACTGGGCGTTCCTTCACGAATGAACATCGGACAGGTTTTGGAGTGCCATCTGGGCATGGTGGCCCAGAAGCAGGAACGGTATACGGCAACGCCGGTCTACGACGGGGCCCGGGAGAAGGATATCATGGACACTCTGGGGCAACTGGGCATGTCCAGAGAAGGCAAGACAGTGCTCTATGACGGGCGCACCGGTGATGCCTATGACCGGGAGGTTACGGTTGGCTATCTGTATATGCTCAAGCTGGCCCACCTGGTAGATGACAAGATCCATGCCCGGTCGACAGGGCCATACTCCCTGGTAACTCAACAGCCTCTGGGCGGCAAGGCCCAGTTTGGCGGTCAGCGCTTCGGAGAGATGGAGGTCTGGGCTCTGGAAGCCTATGGCTCATCCTATACCTTGCAGGAGATTCTCACGGTCAAGTCTGATGATGTGGTCGGGCGGGTGAAAACTTACGAAGCGATTGTCAAGGGCGAGAATGTTCCCGAACCCGGAGTGCCGGAATCCTTTAAAGTATTGATCAAGGAGCTTCAGAGCCTCTGCCTGGACGTGCGGGTGCTCTCGGAGAGCAACGAGGAGATCGAGATCCGGGAGAGCGACGAGGATATCAGCGAAACTGCCAAAGAGCTGGAGTTGGATATCGGTGAAGCCCGGCTCCCGGTTGCCAAACCGCCAAAGCTGAGGTTTATCTCTGCAGATAGCGAGGAGGCGGCAGAAGAGGTGGATGAGGCCGAGGATGAGGCTGAAGCCGAGGCCGATCTGCTCCCGCTGGAGATTACACTGGAAGAAGGGGAAGTTCCCGAGGAACCGAAGTCGGTGCAGGCCGGACGCCCCCAACGGGGCCTGAACAGTTTAAGGGATCTGCTACCGCTGATCAAGGCTAAGGATGAAGATGAGGAGAAGCCAGATGAGTAAACAATAACAGTCCTTTCTTGTGACAATCGGTAACTGTATGATGTCTATGCCAGAGGAAGGAGTCGGTATTGTTGCTGGATGTCAGTAATTTTGAACGTATGCGCATCGGATTGGCCTCCCCGGAGCAGATCCGGGCCTGGTCAAGCGGTGAGGTGAAGAAGCCGGAGACGATCAACTACCGTACCCTCAAGCCGGAGCGGGACGGTCTGTTTTGCGAACGGATCTTCGGGCCGACCAAGGACTGGGAGTGCCACTGCGGCAAATACAAGAGAGTCCGTTACAAGGGCATCATCTGCGACCGTTGCGGCGTAGAGGTGACCCGTTCCAAGGTGCGCCGGGAACGGCTCGGCCATATCGAACTGGCGGCGCCGGTATCGCATATCTGGTATTTCAAAGGGATTCCCAGCCGGATGGGGCTGTTGCTCGATATGTCACCCCGGTCTCTGGAGAAGATCCTCTATTTTGTGGCCTACGTGGTTACAGACCCGGGGAACATCCAGGGTCTGGCTAAGAAACAGCTTCTGACCGAGGCGGAATACCGGGAGAGCCGGGAGAAGTATGGCGGACGGTTCAAGGCGGCCATGGGCGCTGAGGCGGTTAAAGTGCTGCTTGATGAGATCGATCTGGAAGAACTCAGCGTACAGCTCCGGGCAGAACTCAAGGATGCCACCGGGCAGCGCAAGGTTCGGGCGATCAGGCGCCTGGAAGTGGTGGAAGCCTTCAGGAAGTCCGGCAATGACCCGTCCTGGATGATTCTGGACGTCGTGCCGGTGATCCCGCCAGAACTGCGCCCCATGGTCCAGCTTGACGGTGGCCGGTTTGCTACATCAGATCTCAACGATCTCTATCGCCGGGTGATCAACCGCAACAACCGGCTTAAACGATTGCTCGATCTGGGTGCTCCGGACATCATCGTCCGGAACGAGAAACGGATGCTTCAGGAAGCGGTGGATGCCCTGATCGACAATGGGCGGCGCGGCCGCCCCGTGACAGGCCCCGGCAACCGGCCGCTGAAGTCCCTGAGCGACATGCTCAAGGGCAAGCAGGGGCGTTTCCGTCAGAACCTGCTGGGCAAGCGGGTCGATTACTCCGGGCGTTCGGTGATCGTAGTGGGCCCGGAACTGAAGTTGCACCAGTGTGGCCTTCCCAAGGAGATGGCCCTGGAACTGTTCAAGCCATTCGTGATGAAGCGCCTGGTCAACGGCGGCTTTGCCCACAACATCAAGAGCGCCAAGCGCATGGTGGAACGGGTACGGCCGGAGGTCTGGGACGTGCTGGAGGACGTGATCAGCGAGCACCCGGTAATGCTCAACCGTGCTCCTACGCTGCACCGTCTCGGTATCCAGGCCTTTGAACCGATCCTGGTGGAAGGTCGGGCGATTCAGATTCACCCATTGGTCTGCACCGGATATAACGCCGACTTCGACGGCGACCAGATGGCGGTGCATGTGCCCCTGTCCACCGAGGCCCAGGCAGAGGCCCGGATCTTGATGCTGTCCGCCCATAACATCTTGAACCCCAAGGACGGTCGACCGGTGGTGGGTCCCACCCAGGACATGGTGCTGGGTGTCTACTACCTGACGATCGAGCAAAAAGGTGTCCTGGGTGAGGGCAAGATCTTCAAAGACTTTGACGAGGCTTTCTATGCCTATGAGAGCAAGGCGGTCGACCTGCACGCCTGGATCAAGGTGCGCATCGACGGTAAATTATTTGAAACCACGGTCGGACGCCTGATCTTCAACCAGGTGATCCCGCCGGAACTGGGCTACATCAATGAAATCGTCGGCAAGAAGAAGCTGGCGCAGATTGTCGGCAAGTGCTACCGCCAGTTGGGTTACGAGCGCACCGACGCCCTGCTGGACGGGGTCAAGAACGTGGGCTTCAAATACGCTACGAGGGCGGGGATCACCGCCGGTATCACCGATGTCAAGATCCCGGAAGACAAACCCCAGATCCTGGCTCAGGCCGACCAGGACGTGGAAAAGGTGGAAACACAGTACCGCCGCGGCCTGATCACTGAGGAAGAGCGCTACGAGCGGGTGATCGGGTTCTGGCAGGATGCCACCGATAAGGTGACCGACTCCCTGATGCATAGCCTCGACCCCCTGAACCCGATCTATATGATGGCCCAGTCCGGCGCCCGCGGCAACATTCAGCAGATCCGCCAGCTGGCCGGCATGCGCGGCCTGATGGCGGACCCCTCCGGACGGATCATCGACGTTCCGATCAAGGCCAACTTCCGGGAGGGCCTGACGGTGCTGGAGTACTTCACCTCCACCCATGGCGCCCGCAAGGGTCTGGCCGATACCGCCCTCAGGACTGCGGACTCCGGATACCTGACCCGGCGCCTGGTCGATGTCGCCCAGGATGTGATCGTCCGGGGAGAGGATTGCGGCACCGTGGAAGGAGTTTACGTTAAAGAGATCGCTGATGGCGAAGACGTGATCGAGCCCCTGGAGGAGCGTATTGTCGGGCGTTATACCATCAAACCGGTGCTTCATCCGAAGACCGGCGAGGTGATCGTCCCCGGTGACCAGGAGATCACCGAGGAGGAGGCTGAGCTGATCAAGGATGCCGGGATCGATAAAGTCCTGATTCGCTCGGTCTTAACCTGCCAGACCCGCTACGGCGTGTGCCATAAATGCTACGGTCGCAATCTGGCCACCGGTTTCCCGGTAGAGATCGGGGAGGCAGTGGGGATCATGGCCGCCCAGTCCATCGGTGAACCGGGCACGCAGCTCACCATGCGCACCTTCCACACCGGCGGTGTGGCCGGTGAGGACATCACTCAGGGCTTGCCCAGGGTGGAAGAGTTGTTCGAGGCGCGCCGGCCGAAGGGCCAGGCGATCATCTCGGAGAATGACGGCGTGGTCACGCTGATGGAAAACAAGGGCAAGCGAGAGATTGAGGTGGCTGGCAGCGACGGTGAAAAACATGTCTATTCCATCCCCTTCGGCTCGCGGATCAGGGTGGTCAATGAGCAGTTTGTGGAAGCTGGCGAGGAACTCTCCGAAGGGTCGATCAACCCCCACGAGTTGCTGGAGATCAAAGGGATCCCTGCTGTGCAGCAGTACTTGCTCCGGGAGGTGCAGCGTGTCTACCGGATGCAGGGGGTGGACATCAACGACAAGCACATCGAGGTGATGATCCGCCAGATGCTGCGTAAGGTCAAGGTGGAGGAGTCCGGCGATACCGAGTTGTTGCCCGGTGGGCTGATTGAGATCTTCGATTTCGAGGATGAGAACAAGCGGCAGATCGCTGCCGGCGCTGAGCCCGCCACGGCCAAACCGGTGGTGCTGGGGATCACCAAGTCCTCCCTGGCGACCGATTCCTTCCTGTCCGCGGCCTCCTTCCAGGAGACCACCAGAGTGCTGACCGAGGCGGCGATCAAGGGCAAGGTAGACCCGTTACTGGGGCTGAAAGAGAATGTGATCATCGGCAAGCTGATCCCGGCGGGCACCGGCACCTCCTGTTACCGCAACCTGAAAATCAACGTGGAGGGCGAACCGGATGCCGGCGCGGCAGAGGTAGGCGTTCATCCGGAGGGGCAGGGCGAGGCTGCTGCAGCCAAGGAGTCCGGGGCGTCCGCAGAAGAGGTGGCGGGGCACTCGCTGGACTCAGAATCCGAGCGAGTGGGACGCCAAGCCCCGGAGATTTCGTCCCTGGGTATGTAAAGTCAACAGAATTCTATGTTATAGATTGACAGGGTAAATAGAAAGATGTTAAAATCAATTTTGTGCGAATTTCTAAGTTTTTGCCAGCCTGCCACCAACAGGCAGGCCGGGGCCGGCAGGATGTGAAATAGCGATGGAAAGGCTGATCAATACCCGCAACAAAGTAGTAGGAACCAAACAGACCCAGAAGGCGATCGAGAAGGACCAGACCCAGGTGGTCTATATTGCCAAGGACGCGGATGAGCGGGTTATCTCCCCGATCATCAAGCTGTGCGGCGAAAAGAGCCTGGAGTTGGTTATGGTTGACTCCATGTCTGAACTGGGCAAGACCTGCGGTATCAAGGTAGGAGCGGCCGCCGCTGCGGCCCTGCGATAAAAGAAGTGAGAAGCGGGACGTGTGAAGTGAGAATAGAAGACCGGAAGTGAGTCTCATTTCTAACTTCACACCTCTCACATCCCAAAAAAGGAGGTGTTCAGGTGCCGACATTAAACCAGTTAGTGCGTAAAGGCCGCAAGGTGTCACAGAAGAAGTCAACTGCACCGGCTTTGAAAAACTGTGCCCAGAAACGGGGTGTGTGTACCCGTGTTTATACTACTACGCCAAAGAAACCGAATTCGGCCCTCCGTAAGGTGGCCCGGGTGCGGCTCACCAATGGCATTGAGGTCACAGCTTACATCCCCGGCATTGGCCATAATCTCCAGGAACACTCGGTGGTGATGGTCAGAGGCGGAAGGGTGAAGGATTTGCCGGGTGTGCGCTATCACATTATTAGGGGAACCCTGGATACCGGGGGTACGCAGAACAGGAACAGAGGCCGATCGAAATATGGGACGAAACGGCCGAAGGCAGCAAAGGGATAAGGAGGGATGTTTTTGCCACGCCGCGGTTTTACAGAAAAGCGGGAGGCGCTAGCTGATCCGCTGTACGGCAGCAAGATTTTTAGCAAGCTGGTCAATAAGGTGATGTGGGATGGCAAGAAGAGCATCGCCGAGCGGATTTGCTATGATGCTTTGAAGATCGTCAAGGAGAAGACTAAGCGTGAACCCTTGGAGATCTTCGAGCAGGCCATGAAGAACATCATGCCGGTGTTGGAAGTAAAGGCCCGGCGCGTTGGCGGCGCCAACTACCAGGTGCCGATCGAGGTGCGTTCGGACCGCCGGTTGACCCTGGGGATCAGGTGGCTGGTCAACTATTCTCGCGCCCGCTCCGGAAAGAGTATGGAAGAGAAGCTGGCGGGGGAGATCATGGACGCGGCTAATGGCATTGGCAGCGCCGTAAAGAAGCGGGAAGACACTCACAAGATGGCAGAGGCCAATAAGGCCTTCGCCCATTACCGCTGGTAAACAGGGGTCAGAGACAAGAGATCTGACTTCCGACATCCGGTATCTGACGTCTGAAATGGAAGGAGGGATAATGCATGGCGCGTGAGGTTGAGCTGGAACGGATACGCAATATCGGGATCATGGCACACATTGACGCCGGCAAAACGACCACCACGGAACGGATTCTTTTCTATACCGGCCGGGTTAACCGGATCGGGGAAGTAGATGAGGGATCCGCCACTATGGATTGGATGATCCAGGAACAGGAGCGGGGCATCACCATTACCTCGGCTGCGACAACCTGCTCATGGCGCGATTTTATTATTCACCTGATCGACACGCCAGGCCACGTGGACTTTACAGCGGAAGTAGAGCGCTGTTTACGGGTGCTTGACGGAGCGATCGCGGTATTTGACGCCGTTGCCGGTGTCGAGCCCCAGTCTGAGACGGTCTGGCGACAGGCTGACGAGTACCACATCCCCCGGATTGCCTACCTGAACAAGATGGACCGGGTGGGCGCCGACTTCTACCGCTCTACTGACAGCATTCAGGAGCGATTGCAGGCGAATGCGGTGCCGGTTCAACTGCCCATCGGGAGTGAGGACTCCTTCCAGGGCGTGATCGACCTGGTGACGAATAAGGGCATCATCTATCAGGATGAACTTGGAGAAGTGGCTAACACCGTTGACGTTCCTCCGGAATACGCAGAAAAAGCGCGGCGTTACCGGGACCAATTATTGGAAGCGCTGGCGGAGCTTGATGAGGACTTGATGGTCAAGTACCTGGAGAGCGAGCCGATCAACAATCAGGAGATAAGGGCGGTTATCCGCAAGGGCACCTTGGCTTGCCGGTTTGTGCCGGTGCTTTGCGGAGCATCCAAACGGAATAAGGGCGTTCAGCCGCTGCTTGATGCAGTGGTAGACTATCTTCCGTCGCCGCTGGATATACCACCGGTCAAGGGGACCGACCCCAAGACGGGTGCCACAGTAGAGCGGCAACCGGGGGATGATCAGCCTTTGACTGCCCTGGCTTTTAAGGTGCAAACAGATCCTTACTCAGGCAAGCTGGTATTTATAAGGGTCTATGCCGGGGTTCTGCAATCCGGTAAGACGGTCTACAATGCCACCAAAGGCAAGCGGGAGCGGATGGGACGGTTGGTAAAGATGCACGCCAACCATCGAGAGGATGTGCAGGATGTCTTCTCTGGAGAGATCGCTGCTGCGGTTGGTCTTAAGGAAACGGTTACCGGGGATACTCTGTGTGCCGAAGCTCAACCGGTGATATTGGAACAGATGAGTTTTCCCGACCCAGTCATTTCTATCGCCATCGAGCCCAAGACTAAAGCTGATCAGGACAAGATGGGCGTCGCCTTATACCGCCTTGCAGAAGAAGATCCCACCTTCCGTTCCTATACTGATAAAGAAACCGGCCAGGCCATGATCGCCGGGATGGGCGAATTACACTTGGAAATTATCGTTGACCGCCTGCTCCGGGAGTTCAATGTTGATGCTTACGTGGGCAAACCCCAGGTAGCATATAAGGAAACCATCACCCGCAAGTGCAAAGGGGAGGGCCGTTTTGTCCGCCAGACCGGCGGCCGCGGCCAATACGGCCACGTGCTGCTGGAGTTGGAACCGCTGCCCCCTGGAACCGGCTACGAGTTTGTGGATGCCACCAGTGGTGGCATCATTCCTCAGGAATTTATTCCGGCAGTGAATGCCGGGGCCAAGGAAGCCCTAGAAAATGGTGTGTTGTCCGGCTACCAGATGGTAGACATCAAGGCGACGCTGACTGGGGGTTCCTATCATGAGGTGGACTCTTCGGAGATTGCCTTCAAGATTGCCGGCGCCCTGGGATTTCGTTCTGCTGCTGAAAAGGGTGCCCCGGTGTTGTTAGAGCCGGTTATGAGCATTGAGATCACCGTCCCTCAGGACTATCTGGGTGAGGTGATCGGCGACCTCAACGCCCGGCGCGGCCGGGTCGAGGCCACCGAGATCAGGGGCGTGATCCTGGCAATCCGGGGTTATGTGCCCCTGGCTGCCATGTTCGGCTACTCCACTGACCTGCGGTCCCTGACCCAGGGACGGGGCAATTACGTGATGCAGTACTCTCATTACGAGCAGGTGCCCTCCGCCGTTTCGGAGATCCTTTTTCCGCGGCGAGGGAATTGCATGAGCATCTAACAAGCTCAAATAATCTTTACAATTAAGAAGGGAAGGAATGATCTGAATGGCTAAGAAGAAGTACGAGCGCACCAAGCCACATGTCAACATCGGGACGATCGGCCACGTGGACCACGGCAAGACCACCCTTACCGCAGCCATCACTATCTGTCTGAGCAAGAAGGGCCTGGCTACGGCGACTGCTTATGGTGAAATTGACAAGGCCCCGGAAGAGCGGGAGCGCGGTATTACTATCGCCATCGCCCACGTGGAATATGAAACCGAGAAGCGGCACTATGCTCACGTTGACTGCCCCGGTCACGCCGACTACATCAAGAACATGATCACCGGCGCCGCCCAGATGGACGGAGCGATCCTGGTAGTCTCAGCTGCCGACGGTCCCATGCCTCAGACCCGTGAACATATTCTGCTGGCTCGTCAGGTCGGCGTCAAGTACATCGTGGTCTATCTGAACAAGGCAGACATGGTCGATGACCCCGAACTGATGGAGTTGGTCGAGTTGGAAGTTCGGGAACTACTCACCGAATATGAATTTCCCGGCGACGATATACCGATCATTGCCGGCAGTGCTCTCAAGGCGATGGAATGCGGCTGTGGCAGTTCGGAGTGCGAGGCCTGCGGTTCCATTCAGAAGCTGATGGATGCAGTAGATGCCTATATTCCGACTCCGGAGCGTGCTACAGACAAGCCGTTTATGATGGCGATTGAGGACGTTTTCACCATCACCGGCCGCGGCACCGTGGTCACCGGCAGGGTCGATCGCGGTACTGTCAAGGTACAGGAAGAGGTCGAAATGATCGGCCTGCACGAACAATCACGCAAGGTCATAGTCACAGGCGTGGAGATGTTTCGGAAGATGCTGGACCAGGGTATCGCCGGCGACAACATCGGCGTTCTGCTCCGGGGTGTCGACCGGAAAGACGTGGAACGCGGCATGGTGATCGCCAAACCCGGTTCTATCAAGCCGCATACCAAGTTCAAGGGCCAGGTCTACGTCCTGACCAAGGAAGAAGGAGGCCGTCACACTCCGTTCTTCCAGGGTTACCGCCCGCAGTTCTATTTCCGGACCACCGACGTCACCGGCGTCATCAAGCTTCCTGAGGGAGTGGAGATGGTTATGCCCGGTGACAATATCAATATGGATGTGGAACTGATCACCCCGATCGCCATCGAAGAGGGACTGCGGTTTGCTATCCGCGAGGGTGGCCGTACCGTGGGATCCGGTGTCGTTACGGGCATCACTACAGGCTGATGGTGTGAATGGCCTATTTAGATTTTAAGATGTTCGATGGGCCATCGTGGTGATCTTGAGGAGGAATGTACATGGCGCGCCAGAAGATCCGCATTAGATTAAAGGCTTTTGACCATAAAATACTAGACCAGTCGGCGCAGAAGATCGTTGAGACAGCCCAGCGGACAGGGGCGACGATCTCGGGCCCGGTCCCCCTGCCGACGGAGAAGAGCATCATCACGGTGCTGCGCTCTCCGCACGTGAACAAGGACTCCCGGGAACAGTTTGAGATGCGCACCCATAAGCGGTTGATTGACATCCTGGAACCAACTCCGAAGACGATCGACGCTCTCATGCGCCTTGACCTTCCGGCCGGAGTTGATATCGAGATCAAACTTTGACGGGGTGTAAGGCCGGCTAATCTTGATTGTGAGCGAAGCGAAGATCAGGTGTGCTGAGTGCCCACACCCGCCGGGTGCCCGTCCCGGGTGCCCGCAAAAGCGGGCGCGGTGCGGCGAGGCACAGTGCCCGGTACCCGCCTTGGTGGGCAGAACGCCCGCCGGGTGCGGTAGAACGTGGAGGTGAAACAGTTGCGCAAAGGAATGCTCGGAAGAAAAATTGGCATGACGCAGGTCTTCGACGAACAGGGTAAAGCTGTCCCGGTGACGGTGATCGAGGCCGGGCCGTGCACTGTTGTCAACATCAGGACTCTGGAGCGGGATGGCTATACTGCCCTGCAGCTGGGTCATGAAGAGGTGCGCGGTGAGAAGCTGAATCGCCCCCTGCGCGGCCAGTTTACTAAAGCGAAAGTTAAGCCGCAGCGCTTTTTGCGGGAGATCAGGGTGGAAGCCGAGGATCTCAAAGAATTTGCAGTCGGCCAGGAGATTAAGGTTGATGTCTTCAGCCCCGGCGATTATGTGGATGTCCGCGGTATTTCCAAGGGCAAGGGCTTTGCCGGCGGTATCAAGAGACACGGCATGCACCGCGGTCCCATGAAGCACGGCTCCAAGTACCACCGCCGGCCTGGATCCTTGGGAGCAAAGGGTCCCGCCCGGGTTTTTAAGGGCCGCAAGCTGCCCGGACGAATGGGCGGCGAGGCGGTTACAGTTCAGCACCTAAGAGTGGTCCAGGTGGACCCGGCACGCAACCTGTTACTGCTCAGGGGCGCGGTCCCCGGCCCGAGGGTCGGGCTGATTCTGATCAGGGATTCGCTGCGCTAGCCGGAAAGGAGCTAATGATCATGCCTAAAGCTGTTTTATACAACGCCAATGGAGACCGGGTAGGCGACCTTGACCTGAGTGAGCAGGTATTTGGAACACCTGTCCACGAGGCTTTGATGCATCAGGCCGTGGTACGCCACCTGGCGAACCAGCGCCTGGGCACTGCGGATACCAAGACCCGGGGTGAAGTCCAGGGCTCCACTCGCAAGCCCTGGCGCCAGAAGGGGACTGGCCGGGCACGCGTCGGAAGCATTCGGACACCGTTGTGGCGTGGTGGCGGTATCGTATTCGGGCCGCACCCGCGCAAGTATACACAGGCATTACCCAAGAAGATGCGTCGGCTGGCCCTGAAGTCCGCCCTGGCAGCCCGGGCTGGAGCAGGAGATGTGATTGTGATCGAGGAGTTTGCGATCACGGAGCCGAAGACCAAGTTCATAGCCGGTCTGCTCAAAACGATCGAGATCAGCGCCGGGGCCATGCTGGTTACCGGTGAGCGCCAATTACTGCTGGAACGTGTCACCAACAACTTGCCGGGCGTATGGTGCACACCGGCTGACCAGGTTAACGTCTACAACTTGTTGGCCGCAGATAAGATCGTCTTTACCCGGGGCGCCCTGGACCGGTTGGGGGAGGTGTTGGCTGATGCGTAGCCCGCAAGATACACTGCTAAGACCAGTCGTGACAGAGAAGGCTGTGGATCTGGTCAGGAGTGAGAACAAGTATACATTTTACGTTAATCCGAAATCGAACAAGATCGAGATCAAACAGGCAGTAGAGGCTTTATTCAAGGTGCAGGTGCTGGCAGTCAACACCGCCAACCTCAAGGGGAAGAGAAGGAAGGTCGGACGCTCTCCGGAGGGGTTCCGGCCGGATCGCAAGAAGGCGGTTGTCTCCCTGCGCCCGGGCGATAAGATCGAGATCTTTGAAGGGCTGCTCTAAAGAGAAGTTGAGAAGCGGGATCCTTTACCCCTCGGACTTCCCAAACAGCCTGCATTATTAGGAGGGAAAGGCAATGCCCATCAAGAAATACAAGCCAACATCCCCTGGCCGGCGCCAGATGGCCGTTCTGACTTATGAAGAGCTGACCACCGACAAGCCGGAACGTTCGCTGTTGGAGCCGCTCCGCAAGCAAGCCGGGCGCAACAATATGGGACGAATCTCGGTGCGGCACCGTGGCGGCGGGCAGAAGCGTTTTTACCGGGTGATCGATTTTAAGCGGGACAAGGACGGCATTCCGGCCAAGGTAGCGACTCTGGAATATGACCCCAACCGCTCGGCGAACATTGCCCTGCTTCATTACGCCGATGGGGAGAAGCGTTACATTCTGGCGCCCCTCGGTCTAAAAGTGGGAGATACCCTGGTCTCTGGTGTTGACGTGGACATAAAACCGGGTAACACGTTGCCACTGAAAAATATCCCCACTGGTACGCTGCTGCACAACATCGAATTGAATCCCGGCCGGGGTGGCCAGATGGTGCGTTCAGCGGGGGGAGTTGCCCAGCTGATGGCCAAAGAGGGAGATTATGCCCACATCCGGATGCCTTCCGGAGAGGTGAGGTTAGTGCACCTCCGATGCCGGGCGACCATTGGCCAGATTGGCAACCTGGACTTCGAGAATGTCAGTGTTGGCAAGGCCGGACGTACACGCTGGAAGGGAATCAGACCGACAGTGCGCGGTTCCGTGATGAATCCAGTTGACCACCCGCATGGTGGCGGCGAGGGCCGTTCACCGATCGGGCGCAATCCATGTACACCTTGGGGCAAGCCGGCATTGGGCGCCAAGACGCGGCACAAGAGGAAGGCTTCAGATAAAATGATCGTCAAGCGGCGCACCAAATAGCGGCGCTTAAGGAGGGAAACTAGCAGTGGGCCGTTCTCTCAAAAAAGGACCGTACTGCGAACAGGTACTGTTGGACCGGATCAACGACATGAATGAAAAGGGCGCCAAAAAGGTTTTCAAGACCTGGTCCCGGCGTTCGACCGTGTTTCCGGAGTTTGTAGGACACACCATAGCCGTGCACGATGGGCGGCGGCATGTCCCCATCTACATCACCGAAGACATGGTAGGCCATAAGTTGGGCGAATTTGCGCCGACCCGGACCTTCCGCGGCCATGGTGCACATACGGAACGCTCAACATCACTGAAATAGAAGGGGTGAACAGCCGTGGAAACAAAGGCCGTCGCGCGCTACATCTGGATAGCGCCGCGCAAGGTACGCCTGGTGGCTGCCCTGGTGCGTGGCAAGAGGGTCAATGATGCGCTGGCTATTCTGCGCTTTGCACCTCAGGGCGCGGCACAGCCGGTCTCCAAGGTGGTGCGTTCGGCTCAGGCCAACGCCGAGCACAACCACAACCTGGATGCAGACGAACTTTTCATCAAGGCGATCTGCATCGACGAGGGTCCGGTGCTCAAGCGGTTTCGGGCCAGGGCTCGGGGCCGGGCTGATGTAAGACGCCGCAGGACTTGTCACATTACCGTGGTAGTGGCTGATGGAAAGGAGGGGTAGGCAGTGGGACAAAAGGTAAACCCGATCGGCTTCAGGCTGGGAATCATCAGGGATTGGGACTCCAAGTGGTATGCGGGCCGAAATTATCGAGACCTGCTCCATGAGGATATCGCTCTGCGCAACTATATCAAGAAGAAGCTGTTCGTGGCCGGCATCTCCCGGATCGAGATCGAAAGGGCGGCCAACCGCGTACGCCTCACCATTCATACAGCCAAGCCAGGGATTGTCATTGGCCGGGGCGGAACCGAAGTGGAGTTGCTACGGAAAGATCTGGAGCGGATCACCGGCAAGCAAGTCAATGTAAACATCATCGAGATCAAGCGTCCGGAACTGGAAGCTCAACTGGTGGCTGAAAATGTGGCTGCTCAGCTGGAGAAGCGCATCGCTTTTCGCCGGGCAATCAAGCAGGCGGTATCCCGTTCCATGCGCATGGGTGCCCAAGGTATCCGGATCGGTGTCAACGGACGCCTGGGTGGGGCTGAAATGGCTCGTAGTGAATGGCACAGCGAAGGTAAGGTCCCCCTTCAGACCCTGAGGGCCGATATTGATTATGGTTTTGCTGAAGCCAGCACCACCTATGGCAAGATCGGGGTCAAGGTAAAGCTTTACCGGGGCGAGATTCTTCCTGAAAAGAAGAAGCGTATTGCGCCTGCCGGGAACCCGGAACGGGTGGAGCACCCGACCGGGGCTGAGGGAGGCGAGGGTTAAACATGTTGATGCCGAAGCGGGTTATCTATCGCAAACAGCATCTACGCTGGCCAACCGGCAAGATCAACCGGGGCTTCGAAGTCACCTTTGGGGAGTATGCCTTGCAGGCTCTGGAAGCGGGTTGGATCAGCGCCCGCCAGATCGAAGCTGCCCGTATCGCCATGACCAGGCACGTCAAAAGGGGCGGTAAAGTTTGGATAAAGATCTTTCCGGACCAGCCGGTTACTGCCAAGCCAGCTGAGACCAGAATGGGAAGCGGCAAGGGAGCCCCCGATTTCTGGGTGGCCGTGGTCAAACCGGGCCGGGTGCTGTTCGAGTTGGCCGGGGTGCCGGAAGAGGAAGCCCGAGAGGCCATGCGCTTGGCGGGTCATAAGCTTCCGATCAAGACCAAGTTTATAAAACGGCAGGAAGCGGGTGGTAGTGATGCCGGTACAGAAGGCTAAGGATCTGCGGGACCTGACCGATGACGAGCTGGAGAAAAAACTGCTCGATTTGAAGGATGAGCTGTTTCGGCTTCGTTTCCAAATGGCTACAGGGCAGTTGGAAAACCCCATGCGGATCCGGGAGGTACACCGGGCCTTTGCCCGCACCAAGACCATTGCCAGAGAGCGAGAATTGGAACGGGAAAGATCGGACCGGCAGCGCGCCCTGCGCACCGGGGATGTTCAAGTAAGCCAAGGTTGATAGGGGGTGGCGCGGGTGAACGAGCGAGCACAGCGCAAAACACGTATTGGAACCGTAGTAAGCGATAAGATGGATAAGACCGCGGTCGTGCTGGTGGAAACTAGAGTCCGGCATCCCCTTTACGGGCGGACTGTAACCCGGTCAAAAAAGTTTATGGCCCATGATGAGACCAACGCCTGCAAGGTAGGGGACAAGGTTAGAATCATGGAGACGCGTCCGCTGAGCAAAGAGAAACGGTGGCGGGTGTCCGAGATCCTGACCCGGGCTGCCGACAGGGGCATGACCGGAAAGGGGGCAGTCCCAGGTGATACAGCCGCAAACAATACTTAGGGCCGGAGACAACACCGGCGCTAAGCGGCTGATGTGCATCCGGGTGATGGGGGGTTCCCTGCGCCGGTATGCCTCGGTCGGCGACATCATCGTCTGCTCCGTGAAAGAGGCCAGCCCGGGCGGCATGGTTAAAAAGGGTGAGGTGGTGACGGCGGTGGTGGTCAGAACCCGCAAAGAGGTCCGCCGCCCGGACGGTTCGTATATCAAATTTAGCGAAAACGCGGCAGTGATAATCAACGACCAGAAAAACCCTCGCGGGACGCGTATCTTCGGCCCGGTAGCGCGAGAGCTACGGGATAAGGATTTCATGAAGATCGTTTCTCTGGCGCCAGAGGTGCTCTAATGAGAGGCACAGGCGGAGGTGAAGGGAACAGATGATACAGCATAAAGTGCATGTACGCAAGGGCGATACAGTGTTGGTGCTGGCGGGGAAGAGCGCGGGCAAGCGGGGCAAGGTGATCCAGGTCTATCCTGCCACTCAGAGGGTGATCGTCGAAGGGGTAAACGTTGCCAAGCGTCATAGCCGCCCCACCCGTTCACTGCCGCAGGGAGGGATCGTGGAAAAGGAAGCCCCGATCGCCGGTTCCAATGTGATGCTGGTCTGCAGCAAGTGCAGTCAGCCAACCCGCGTGGCCAAGAAGCTGGTGGATCAGAAATACTTCCGGGCTTGCAAGAAATGCGGGGAAATTATTGACAAGCAGTAATATTGAGATGTGGGAAGCGAGATGTGGGAAGTGGGAATAGAAGACCAGGTGCCCGGGCGCCCTCAGAGCGGGGCGCGAAACCAATGTCGGCAGGGGTCTCACTTCAAACCTCACACGTCGCACATCCCATAAGGAGGCAGTGGTTGATGGGGCTGAAAGAGCGCTATCGTCAGGAGATCGTTCCCCAGATGGTGAAGAAGTACAATTATAAAAACGTGATGCAGGTGCCGACCTTGGAAAAGGTTGTCGTCAATATGGGCGTAGGCGAAGCCATTCAGAACCCCAAGTCGCTGGAAGCGGCGGTGAACGATATGACTACCATCACCGGCCAGCGTCCGGTGGTGACCAAGGCTCGCAAATCCATCGCAGCCTTTAAGCTGCGTGAGGGCATGAAGATTGGCTGCAAGGTCACGTTGCGGGGTAACCGTATGTACGACTTTATTGACAAACTGGTCGGTGTAGTATTGCCCAGGGTGCGTGACTTCCGGGGGGTTTCGCCCAAGTCCTTCGACGGGCGGGGTAATTATACCCTGGGGCTCAGGGAGCAGGTGATCTTCCCGGAGATCGATTACGATAAGATCGACAAGGCCAGGGGAATGGATATTGTCGTGGTAACCACCGCAAAGACCGATGAGGAAGCGCGGGATCTGCTCCGTCTGGTAGGCATGCCCTTCCGGGAAAGCTGACATTGAAGAGGGCAGATGTACGAGGTTGGAGAAAGCTGTTGGAAACTTGAAAGGCTATCTGAAAACCCGGGGGGCAAGCAAGTGATGGATCAATCTGAATCCGACTTCCGGCGTCAGACTTCCGATTTAAGGAGGAATGTAAGTGGCTAAAAAATCTTTGATTGCCAAGCAAATGAGACCGTCAAAGTTCAAGGTCCGGGCCTATAACCGCTGCAAGCTCTGTGGGCGGCCGCGCGCCTACCTGCGTAAATATGGAATGTGCCGTATCTGTTTCCGGGAACTAGCTTTCAAGGGGCAGATCCCCGGTGTGGTTAAGGCTAGCTGGTAAAGCGGCACAAAGGAGGCTCTGAAACACAGATGTTGACAGACCCGATTGCAGATTTCTTAACCCGCATCCGCAACGCGAACCAGGCCAACAAGGAGCGCGTAGAGATCCCCAATTCCAGGATGAAGCGGGCACTGGCCGAGATTATGAAGAATGAGGGTTTCCTGCGGAACTACGACAAGATTGACGATGGCAAACAGGGAGTCCTGCGCCTCTACCTGAAGTATGGACCCAATAAGACGAAGGTCCTCACCGGGCTGAAGCGGATCAGCAAACCGGGTTTGCGTGTATACGTACAGAAGGATGAGGTTCCGAAAGTGCTAGGCGGCTTGGGGCTCGCCATTATTTCGACCCCCAAAGGCCTGATGACGGATAAGCAGGCCAGACAGGACGGTTTGGGCGGAGAAGTTATCTGCTACATTTGGTAAGGGAGGTGACGCCATGTCCAGGGTGGGACGTCTTCCGGTGGCAATACCGGCAGGAGTAGATGTGAAGATCGACGGTAATCTGGTGGAGATCAACGGTCCCAAAGGGATGCTGAAGCGAGAGGTGCATCCTGCAATTGGAGTCGCTCGCCAGGAAGCCGCACTGGTGGTCACCCGACCGTCGGACGAAAAACAGCATCGGGCGCTGCATGGATTGACCCGAGCGTTGTTGCAGAATATGGTGGACGGCGTGACCAAGGGCTTTACCCGTAAACTGGAGTTAGTGGGTGTCGGTTACCGTGCTGCTAAACAGGGCGACAAACTGGTGCTCACAGTGGGCTATGCCCATACAGTAGAGATCGACCCGGGCAAGAACCTGAGTATTGAGGTGCCGGCGCCGAACAAGATCAGTGTTAATGGCATCGATAAGGAACAGGTAGGCGCCTTGGCGGCGAAAATCCGGGCGGTACGCCAGCCGGAACCCTATAAGGGGAAGGGCATCAAATACGAGGATGAAGTGATCAGGCGCAAGGTTGGCAAAGCAGGCGTAAAGGGCAAGAAGTAAGGGGTGACAGTAGAATGCCGAGAGAGACACGTCAGGAAATTCGTCAACGCAAGCACGTACGGGTCCGGAAAAAGGTGTTCGGCACACCGGAACGGCCGCGGTTGTGTGTGTACAGGAGCCTCAACCATATCTACGCCCAGGTGATCGACGATGTGCAGGGCCGGACGCTGGTTGCTGTCTCCACTCTAGCTCCGGAGTTCCGTGGCGGCGAGGGCAGCAGGAAGAACGCTGAGGCTGCTCGCGGTATTGGCAAGTTGGTTGCCGAACGGGCACTGGCGCAGGGTATCACCAAGGTTGTGTTTGACCGGGGTGGCAATCTCTACCATGGTCGGGTTGCTGCACTTGCTGAGGCGGCCCGGGAACAAGGCCTGGATTTCTAGAGGTCAAGGGAGGAATCGTTGTTTTGCGTATTGATCCCAACGCTCTGGAGTTAACAGAAAAAGTAGTGACTATCAACCGGGTTGCCAAAGTGGTCAAGGGCGGCCGCCGGTTCAGTTTTAGCGCTCTGGTAGTCGTAGGCGACGGCCAGGGACACGTGGGCGCCGGTCTGGGTAAGGCCGGAGAGGTGCCGGAAGCTATCAGAAAGGGGATCGAGGATGCTAAAAAGAGCATGATCGAGATCCCCATGAAGGGCACCAGCATTCCCCACGTGGTCACCGGCGAGTTTGGCGCTGGCAAAGTGCTGCTGAAACCAGCTTCACCCGGTACCGGCGTGATTGCAGGCGGCCCGGTGCGTGCAGTGTTGGAAGCGGCAGGGATCAAGGACATTCTAACCAAGTCCCTGGGCTCCTCCAATTCCCATAATATGGTGCACGCGACCATTGAAGGCCTCAAGGACTTGAAGCGGGCCGAGAATGTTGCCAGGTTCCGCGGCAAGACTGTCGAGGAATTAATCGGGTAAGCAGGCAGTTTCGGATGCCGGAAGCAAGAAGTCAGAAGCAGAAAGACAATTTAGAGGACAGATCTGACTTCGGCATCATGCACCCATAGGAGGAATTGACAGTGTCAGATATGTTGCAGATCACCCTGGTCCGTAGCCCGATCGGTTTTCCGAAGCAGCAGCGTAAAGTGTTACGGGCCCTGGGCTTGGGTAAGATGAACAGTTCGGTGATCCAGGCCGACCAGCCGTCGATCCGGGGCATGATCAGGCACGTCCAGCACCTGGTGGCAGTAGCACCGGTGGCGCGGCAGGAAGGAGAGAAGAAGGCATGAGACTACATGATCTAAAGCCTGCAGCGGGATCCCGGACTAAAAGCACTCGCAAGGGCCAGGGCATCGGATCCGGCCTTGGCAAGACCTCCGGGAGAGGACACAAGGGGCAGAAGGCCCGGTCTGGAGGCGGCGTGCGCCGCGGTTTTGAGGGCGGGCAGATGCCGCTGTCGCGGCGAATCCCCAAGCGAGGGTTTACCAACATCTATCGCGAAGAGATGGCTGTGGTCAATATCAGAGACCTGAACCAACTGGCGCCTGGAACTGAGGTCACGCCGGACCTTCTCTTCGAGGAGGGGTTTGTCAGGAATCGCGATCTCCGGATCAAACTTCTGGGCCATGGCGCAATAGACCGCCCCTTGACCATCAAGGTGCACGGCGCCAGCAAGGGAGCTGTGGAGAAAGTCACAGCTGTCGGCGGCAAGGTTGAGGTGATCTAGATGTTCGAATCGATCACAGGTGCCTGGAAGATGGGCGATCTCCGGCGCAAGGTGCTGTTCACCCTGCTGATGTTCCTGGTCTTCCGGATCGGGGCGCATATCCCCGTGCCTGGCGTCAACCATGACGTGCTGGCGAAGATGTTATCCGGACAGTTTTTCGGATTTTTTGACATGATCTCCGGCGGGGCATTTAAAAAGCTGACTGTTTTCGCCATGAGCATCACGCCGTACATCAACGCCTCGATCATCATTCAGTTGTTGACCATAGTCATTCCCCGGCTGGAGCAGCTCTCCAAGGAAGGGGAGGCCGGGCGGAAGATCATCACGCAGTATACACGCTATGGTACTGTAGTGCTGGGATTTATTCAGGCCATCGGTATGTCGATCGCCCTGGGGCGGCCGACCAGCCTGACCGGAGGCCAGGTTGTGCTGCTGCATCCGGGCATCGGTTCCTACTTGCTGATCTCCATCACCCTGACTGCAGGAACAGCCGTATTGATGTGGCTGGGTGAGTTGATCACCGAGAAGGGGATCGGGAATGGCATCTCGTTGATCATCTTCGCCGGCATCGTCTCACGGCTGCCATCCGGAGCGGCGAACACCTTCACCCAGTTGCAGGCGGGCACCATCTCCTACTGGAGCGTGGGGGTGCTGGTGATCCTGGGGCTGTTGGTGATTGCCGCCGTGGTCGCTGTCAACGAGGGCCAGCGCCGGATCCCGGTGCAGTATGCCAAGCGGGTGATGGGCCGCAAGGTCTACGGCGGGCAGAGCACGCACATCCCGTTGCGGGTCAATCAGGGAGGCGTGATTCCGATCATCTTCGCCATGTCGATCCTGATGTTTCCGGTGCAGATCGCCCAGTGGATGACTCACTACGCCTGGGCTCAGTGGGTCACCGTCAATTTACAGTTTGGGAAACCGGTCAACTCCATACTGTATGCCTTGCTGATCATCTTTTTCACCTACTTTTACACGGCGATCGTCTTTAACCCGATGGACGTGGCCGACAACTTGAAAAAGTATGGTGGTTTCGTGCCGGGTCTGCGCCCGGGCCGGCCGACCGGCGAATACATTAACCGGATCCTGACCAGGCTCACCCTGTTGGGTGCTATCTTCCTGGCGCTGATCGCTGTGCTGCCGAACTTCATGATCGCTGCCACCGGCATTCCCTCCCTGTATTTCGGGGGAACAGCCCTACTGATTGTGGTGGGCGTGGCGCTGGAGACGATGAAGCAGTTTGAGTCGCACCTCTTGATGCGGCATTACCAGGGCTTCATGAAGTAAAGGGAAATTCAGATGGCCAACGACTAACTGCCAACGGCCAAAATGGCAGGGGAGTGAAGATACCAGGATGAGAATTTTATTGATGGGCCCGCCTGGCGCCGGCAAGGGCACCCAGGCAGAGCGTATTGCCGGGGACTGTAAAATACCGCATATCGCTACCGGAGATATTTTTCGGGCGGCGATCAAGGCGGGTACCGAGCTTGGCCGTCAGGCCAAGTCGTACCTGGATACCGGGTCGCTGGTGCCGGATGCGGTCACCATCGGAATCGTCAGGGAGCGCTTGCAGGAGCCGGACTGCGCAACTGGATTCCTGCTGGACGGATTTCCCCGTACCATTCCCCAGGCGGAGGCCCTGGAGCAGTTGCTGGGCGAACTGGGAATGAAACTGGATCTGGTGCTGAATATCAAAGTGGCGCCGGCCGTCTTGTTGGAACGTCTGACCGGACGCCGGGTCTGTCGCCAATGCGGGACGACCTACCACATGGTTTTCAACAGACCAAAGCAGGAAGGTGTCTGCGACTGTTGTGGCGGTGAGCTATACCAGCGTAGCGATGACACTGCCGAGACGGTCAGCGACCGGCTGCGGGTCTATGCCGACCAGACCGTGCCTCTGTTGGATTTCTACCAGCAGCGTGGCTTGCTGCAGGAAGTGGACGGCGAGTTGGGAATAGACGAGGTGTGGGCATCAATGTCAGGTCTGTTAAGGAGTCTTAGCCGATGATCACCTTGAAGTCAGCCCGGGAGATCTCCTACATGCGGGAGGCCGGGCGGATCGTCGCTCTGACCTTGCAGGAGTTAGGTAAGCAGGTCAAGGCTGGGATTACCACCGGTGACCTTGACCGGTTTGCCGTAGAGTTTCTGCGTAGGGCGGGAGCAGAGCCGGCGTTTCTGGGATACCAGGGATACCCTGCCAGCATCTGCGCCTCTGTGAACGAAGAGGTCATACACGGGATCCCTGGTTTAAGAAAACTGGAAAACGGGGATATTATTAGCATTGACATTGGTTCGGTGATCCATGGATACTATGGTGATACTTCCATGACTTTTCCGGTGGGAGAGATCTCTGATGAGGCTGCCAGGTTGATGCAGGTAACGGAGCAGTCCTTATACAAGGGGATCGAACAGGCAACACCCGGTCACCGGATCGGGGATATCTCCGCTGCAGTACAGCATTACGTGGAATCGCACGGTTACCAAGTGGTCAGGGATTTTGTGGGTCATGGTATCGGCAGTCACATGCATGAGGAACCCCAGGTGCCCAACTACGGCAAAGCCGGGCTAGGGCCGCGATTGCAGCCAGGCATGGTTATTGCCATTGAGCCGATGGTCAATGTGGGTACCTATGAAGTGGTGGTGCAGTCCAACGGGTGGACGGCAGTAACCAGGGATCAGAGCCTGTCTGCCCACTTTGAACACACTGTTCTGATCACCGAGGGAACGCCGGAGATCCTCACCCGGCTCTAGGGGGCAGGCGCATGCCTGCGCACCGGATAGACTCTCAAGCTTCGTTTAAGGCGCGCCGCAAGCAATACCCGGCACGGGGCCTGTACTAAAGGAGGCGGGAGATGGTTCAGGAGAGCAATGTGGTGAGCAATGCGGTTGTTGGGCAATTGGCAGTTTCCAAACGTGGCCGCGACAGGGGTGTATCCTACCTCGTTCTGGAGATCATAGATGATGCTTTTATCTACCTCGTAAACGGAGACAGGCGTAGAATTGAAAACCCCAAGCGTAAGAATGTCAAGCACCTGCAGTTTTACCCAGCAGTGGCGGAACATCTGGCGCAGCAGTGGGAAGCCGGTCAGCAGGTTGGTAACGTCGAGGTTCGTAAAGTGATTGCCGGGTTTATGCAGACTGTGGTTGGCAATGATTCCGATACGAGGGGGGTAGAGAAATGATATGCCCAAATCAAAACCAAATGTAATCGAAGTTGAAGGCAAAGTGATCGAGGCCTTGCCCAATGCCATGTTCCGGGTAGAGTTGGAGAATGGGCACCGGGTACTGGCCCATGTATCCGGCAAGATCAGGATGAACTTCATCCGCATCCTGCCGGGCGATCAGGTCACCGTGGAACTTTCACCTTATGACCTGACCCGCGGACGAATTGTCTATCGTTTTAAATAAGTTTAACCGCCGATCAGAAAAACATACGCCGTTGTCATGGTAATTAAGGGGGCGTTTAACTTGAAGGTGCGAGCTTCTGTCAAGACGATCTGCGAAAAATGCAAGATCATTCGACGCAAGGGTAGAGTGATGGTTCTCTGTGAGAACCCCAAGCACAAGCAAAAGCAAGGCTAGCTGAGAAGTGGGAAGCGTGACGTGGGAATAGAAGGCCGAGTGCCCGGGTGCCCTCAGGGTGAGGCGTGCGGAGTGCGGAGCCAATACTAATGAAAAACCCGCTGCGCCTAAGGCGGAAACGCCCAGACACTCACCTCTCACCTCGCACATCCCAATAAGGAGGTTGGATGATGGCAAGAATCGCCGGTGTCGATTTACCACGTGATAAACGGGTGGAAACAGCTCTCACCTATATCTACGGGATCGGCCAAACCACCGCGGCAGGCGTTGTTAAAAAAACCGGGATCAACCCGAGCACGCGGGTCAAGAACCTGACCGAAGAAGAGGTAGGTAAGATTCAGGAAGTGATCGACAAGGAGTGCAAGGTAGAGGGCGATCTGCGCCGCGAGCATACCATGAATGTCAAGCGGCTGATCGAGATCGGTTCCTATCGTGGCTTGCGCCACCGCCGCGGGCTACCGGTACGAGGCCAGCGTACCCGTACCAATGCCAGAACCCGGAAGGGTCCGCGCCGGACTGTGGGAGTGCGCCGTAAGAAGTAGTGAGAATGGCAGGCAGACCCACCATCGGTGGGTACCCCGGCTGAGCCTCAGGCTGAAAGTAGGCCTGTGCACAGGGCAGGCCCTGAAGGCGAACAGCATGCCTGCATAAAAGGAGGATCAAGGTGCCAAAGCGACAGACAAGGACGAAACGCAGGGAGAGAAAAAACGTTGAACACGGGGTGGCCCATATCCGGTCAACCTTCAACAACACCACTATCACCATCACCGATCCTGGCGGAAATGCCATCGCCTGGGCTAGTTCCGGCATGATGGGATTCAAGGGCACCCGCAAGGGCACTCCTTTTGCCGCTCAGTTGGCTGCAGAATCAGCTGCTAAGACGGCAATGGAACATGGGATGAAACAGGTGGAGGCTTATGTCAAGGGGCCCGGCGGGGGCCGGGAAGCGGCGATCAGATCGCTGCAGACGGCTGGCCTGGAAGTCAGCACCATCAAAGATGTGACCCCTGTTCCGCATAACGGCTGCCGGCCTCCTAAAAGACGGCGCGTATAAACATTTAGGCAAGGCAGGCTCTGAAGCTTCGCTTCCTAATTAGGTAGAGAGCGTGGCGACATCAGGGGTACTGTGCCCACCGCGCCGGGTCCGCCGGACCTAGCACCGCAGTTTACGAGCGGGGCGCGGGTGCTCCAACCGGGTAACCGCACCCGGGTATCCTTTGGGTGGGGTACCTGGGATGCCTGAGTGGGCGAACAGCACGCCTGCATACTTTAAGGAGGGAAAAGGATATATGGCAAGATATACAGGAGCTGTCTGCCGCCTGTGCCGCCGCGAGGGCATGAAACTGTACCTCAAGGGCGACCGCTGCTACACTCCCAAATGTGCCATCGACCGCCGCAATTACGCTCCGGGCGACAAGGGCCAGGGCCGCAAGAAAGTGACCGAATATGGTCTACAGTTGCGGGAAAAACAGCGATCCCGGCGAATTTACGGGATTCTGGAACGGCAATTCAGACGCTATTTTGACGTCGCCGAGCGGCAGAAGGGTATCACAGGCGAGAATTTGCTACGGTTGCTGGAGCGCCGGCTGGATAATGTGGCCTACCGGATCGGTTTTGCCGCATCCCGGGCCGAGGCGCGCCAGATGGTGAGACATGGGCATGTGACGGTAAACGGCAGGCGCGTCAGCATTCCCTCGTATCTGGTCAAGGTAGGAGATATCATCGAGATTGCTCCAGTGAGCAAGGAGCAGGCACGCTTCTCTGAGTTGGCCGAAACTGCAGCTCACAAGACTCCTCCGCCATGGCTGGAAGTGGATCTGGAAAAGATGAGGGTGCAAGTACAGGGGTTCCCGTCCAGGGAAGATATCGACACTCCGATCAAAGAACACCTGATCGTGGAGCTTTACTCCCGTTAAGGAATTCAGAAAGTTTATGGGATCAGGCTCTGAGGCTTAGCTTAATTTAGTAGAGTAGTGAGCGCGGGCAGGCTCTGAAGCTCCGATTCAGGCGGAGCACCAACGACGGGGTACCCACGACGGGGTACCCACGACAGTGGGTCGAGGTCGAGGTCGAGGTCGGAGTTGGGGCCGGCACGCCTGCACTAAAGGAGGTCTGACACTTGTTGGACTTTGACAAACCTCGCATAGAACATCTTCAAAACGAGAGTTCCGGCACCTATGGCAAGTTTATTGTCGAGCCATTGGAGCGGGGTTACGGCACCACCTTGGGCAACAGCCTGCGGCGGGTGTTGCTCTCCTCTCTGGTGGGAGCAGCAGTGACCAATGTAAAGATTGAGGGTGTGCTCCACGAATTCAGCACCATCCCCGGAGTGCGTGAGGATACCACGGATATCATGCTGAACGTGAAGGAATTGGCCATCAAACACTACGGTGATGAGCCCCAGATCATCAGGATCGAGGCCAAGGATGAGGGAGAGGTCAAGGCCAGCGACATCATCGCCGGCTCGGACATCGACATTCTCAATCCGGATTTGCACATTGCCACCCTGGAGCCCGATGGCCGCTTATTCATGGAAATGACAGTGAAAAAAGGCCGGGGCTACGTCCCGGCAGAGAAAAACAAAGAAAACGATCAGGTGATCGGGGTGATCTCGGTGGACTCCATCTTCTCCCCTATCTACAAGGTTAACTACACGGTGGAGAATACCCGGGTCGGCCAACAGACTGACCTTGACAAGCTGACTCTGGAGGTCTGGAGCAACGGCACCATCACTCCGGAAGAGGCGGTCAGCCTGGCAGCCCGTAATCTGATCGAGCGCTTCAGACTGTTTGTCGGCCTCACCGATAAGGTGGAGGAGGACCCAGTGCTGCCGGACAAGAAGATCGATGAGCGATCGCGGCTCCTGGACATGCCGATCGAAGAACTGGAACTTTCGGTGCGTTCTTATAACTGCCTGAAGCGGGCGGCCATCAACACGGTGGAGGACCTGATCCAGCGTACTGAGGAAGATATGATCAAGGTGCGCAATCTGGGCAAGAAATCCCTCGAGGAAGTGGACGCCAAGCTGTCCGAGCTGGGTCTGGCCTTAAAGAAGATCGACGAGTAACAGTCATGTAAAAAAGAGGTGATCTGAAGTGTACCGGAGACTGGGGTTTCGAAGCGACCATCGCAGAAGTCTGTTGAGAAATATTGTAACATCTCTGCTGAAGGCGGAGCGGATCGAGACCACCGAACAGCGGGCCAAGGAGCTATCGAGCATAGCCGACCATATGATCAGCCTGGGCAAGCAGGGCGACCTGCACGCCAAGCGGCAGGCTTTGTCCTACCTGTTTGATGAGACCGTGGTCAAGAAACTGTTCGACGAGATTGCTCCCAAGTACAAGGATCGCAACGGCGGCTACACCCGCATCCTGAAGATGGGCTATCGCCGCGGTGATGGCGCTTCGATGGTGCTTGTGGAGCTCGTTTAGGGCGGGGGTCCGGTGAAGCGCTGGCTTAAGCTGACCCTGGAGTACGAAGGGACCGGTTTTAGCGGCTGGCAGAAACAGCCCGGTACTAACCTGCGCACGGTGCAAGGAATGCTGGATGCAGCCCTCGAGCGGTTGACCGGTGTGGAGCACCTGACAGTAGGCGCAGGTCGTACTGATGCTGGGGTGCATGCTCTGGGGCAGGTTGTAAACTTTGCTACGGAATCCGGGATTCCGACGGAGCGCTGGCCGGCAGCTCTGAACGGATTGTTGCCGCCTGATGTGGCCATCAGTAGCGCCGAGGATGTGGATGCCTCGTTCCACGCCAGGTGCTCGGCCAGAACTAAGGAGTATTGCTACCTGATCCTGAATCGCCAGCAACGGTCTGCGATCTGGCACAATTACTCCTACCACGTTCCGCAGCCGCTCGATCACATGCGGATGGCACAGGGAGCGGATTGTTTTAGGGGCACCCACGATTTTAAGGCCTTTTCGGCCGTAGGCAGCAGCGCTAAAAGTACGGTGCGACAGGTATTTGCCAGTAATGTTTTTAGGAGTGGCGACTGGATCGGCTTTCGGGTGGCTGCCAACGGGTTTCTATATAAAATGGTACGGCTGATGACGGGCATGTTAGTGGAGATCGGACTTGGCCGGGCTGATCCGGAAAGGATCGGAGAATTACTGGCATCGGGGACGCGAGGCGAGGGCGGGCCGACGTTGCCGCCCCGGGGGTTGTTTCTAGTTCGGATCGCCTACGGGGATGAACCGGAAAGCCTGGTCACGAACGGATTCAGCCAGTTGTTCGAACCGTTGCGGGTTATGTAAATATGGCGGCTGTTCTTTACGGCAGTCACCTGGGTTTCTTAAAATAATTTCTGTTGTGGACTGTATCAGCAAGACATCTGGACGCAGTTACAGCAAGAGGGGGTAGCAGGATTGCATACATACATGGCCAAACCGCAGGAAAAAGACCGCAAGTGGTATCTGATCGACGCGGATGGCAAGACTCTGGGCCGACTGGCTAGCGAAGTGGCTAACATTCTCAGGGGAAAGTACAAGCCAGAGTTTACTCCGAATGTTGACGTGGGTGACCACGTAGTGGTGATCAACGCCGAAAAGGTGCATCTGACTGGCAAAAAACTGGAGAATAAGCTATATATCTGGCATTCCGGTTATCCGGGCGGTTTGAAGCAGATGAGCTATGCTGACCTGTTGCGCACCAAACCGGAACGGGCGATTGAAAAGGCTGTTTGGGGCATGCTGATGCACAATCGCCTGGGACGCCAGATCTACCGGAAGCTGCGGGTATACCGGGGAGCGGCTCATCCTCACACCGCACAGCAGCCGGAAGTTTGGACGATCAGACAATAGCTGAAAGGCAGGAGAGTTATTTTGGCACAAGTGATGTATCAGGGTACGGGACGGAGAAAGACTGCCATCGCCCGGGTGCGCATTGTTCCCGGAGGGGGACAGATCAACATCAACGGACGCCAGGCCGAACAATACTTCGCCAAGCCAACGCTGATGGTGGTACTCAGGCAGCCGTTGGAGATCACCGGTACGGGCACCCGTTTTGATGTGGTTGCCCTTGTTGAAGGTGGCGGAATTACCGGCCAGGCAGGAGCAGTCAGGCTGGGGATAGCCAGAGCGCTGCTCAAGGCAGACCCGGCACTACGGCCGTCGTTGAAGAAGGCCGGATTTCTGACTCGTGACCCGCGCATGAAAGAGAGAAGAAAGTACGGTTTAAAGAAGGCCCGGAAGGCGCCGCAGTTCTCCAAGCGTTAACAGCAGCGAGCGGTCCTGCCGCTTTTCCGTTGGGCTTGCCACTGGCGTAATGGTAATAGTTGAAAGCCGGGACAATGGTTGATTGCCCCGGCTAGGCAGTTCAGATTCTGGAATACCCGGGTACCTCCGCCGAAGGAGTTAATCGAGCGGTGCGAGATGCGCACACCGGGTATCCTACCCGCTAAAGCGGGTACCCGGCGGGTGCGGGCACAGCACCCGGGTTCCGGTGCCTGCACTAAGAGAAAACGATCAAGGCGCTTCGACACGACGGATAAATCCACGCCGCCCTGCATAACATTTTGCAAGAGGGTTTATCGAGGGCAGGCGTGTAAATGCGTCCATTTATTTTTTTACGGGTGTTCAGAATCAACCAGTGCCTGATGCTGGTTTCCCTATTGGCATTGCTCCTGGGCGGCGCTTACTATCCTTATGCTGTTGCGGCACGGGAGCGTGGGGCGGTGCAGGCCATGTCCTGGTCGGTCGCCGGCAAAGTGATCATGGTCGATCCTGGCCACGGAGGGATCGATCCTGGGGCCGTGAGCCGGACCGGAGTGTTGGAAAAGGATATCAACCTGCAAATAGCCCAACGCCTGGCTGCCATGTTCAGGCAGGCCGGGGCGTCTGCTGTGCTTACCCGGGATGGAGACTACGATCTCGCAGATCGGGAGCATCTGCCTGGCCTGACAAACAGGGATGAGTTGCAGGCGCGTCTGGGTCTGGCGGACAAGCATCATGCTGACATCTTTATCAGCATCCATCTGAACAGTTACCCTTCGGCCGATTGCGAGGGGGCGCAGGTCTTCTACCATCCCCGTTCCGTTGAGAGCTTTCGTTTGGCTGCCTTAGTCCAACAGGAACTGATTGCCGTTCTCGGCGATCAGTACCGATGGGCGAAGGGGGCGGACTTCTTTGTGCTACGCGACGTAAAAAGGCCGGCCATTGTAGTGGAGGCCGGTTTTCTATCTCACCCCCGGGAAGGAATTCTCCTCACCGAACCAGCCTACCAGAACAAGGTTGCCTGGTGCGTCTATGCTGGTGTAGTGCATTTCTTTGCGGGCCAGCCCGCTCCCAAGAGTCCCTATTGAGATAAAGATTTAAAGAGGAAATAGCGACCCGCGTGGAGAAGTAGAAGCTCCGACGCTGATAGCGTCTGCTCAATAATGAGGCAAAGCGAGGGGAAATTGATGCTGCGCAGGTTATGGTCCGACTGGGTGCTGCCCCTATTGATAGCGCTGGTCCTGGCGCTGGTTATTAAAAGCTATGTGGCGGAGGCGCGGGTGATACCGTCTGTTTCCATGGAGCCGACGCTCAAGATCGGCGATCGGGTGATCGTGCAGAAGCTGTTCTTTAACCCGAGCGAACTGCGGCGCGGCGATGTGATCGTTTTCTGGGCGCCGGCTGGGGTCAGCCCAACCGGAGACCCGCTGATCAAGCGGGTGATCGGGTTGCCGGGCGACCAGGTGGAGGTGCGTAGCGGGACCGTGTACGTGAATGGACAACCGCTCACCGAGCCCTACATAAAGGACAAGCCTAAAAATGACTACGAGCCCCCGGTGCTCGTTCCTCACGGCGACCTGTTCATGATGGGAGACAACCGGAACAACAGCAACGACAGCCGCAGCTGGGGTTATGAAAAATTTAGCGGCGTGATCGGCAAGGCCGACCTGATCTACTGGCCGCCGGCCCACTTTGGAAAGATCAACGGTGAGCCGGATTAAAATTGCGGATGTTTTTGCTCTGAATGGCTGCCTTGCAATTACTGGTCAATTAAGGCTGAGATAGTGGCAGGTTCGGTTGAGAACCTGCTTTTTTTGTTCACCAATCGCTGTTAGGCAGAACCGGGGGGCTCGCCCAGACAGGTATAATACCCTTTCTAAAAAAGCCAAATTCCTGGTATTGTGAAAGAAAATAGCAAGCACAAACGTCTAATGATCAAGAGCAGCGAAATGAGAGGTTATCCATGGCAACTGACGAGATACTGGTGAGGAGGGCGCAGGCCGGGGATATGGCGGCATTCGGGGAACTGGTGGGGCGTTACCAGGACCGGGTTTACGGCCTGTCCACCAGACTGCTCACATGCACTGAAGATGCCAGGGATGCAGCTCAGGAGATCTTCATCAGGGTCTTCAAGACCTTACCGGGATTTGACCTCAGGGCTGATTTCACCACCTGGCTCTACCGTGTTGCCACCAACGTCTGTCTGGATCAACTGCGCCGTCGCCACCGGGAGCGCCTGTGCAGCCTGCCGGCGAGGGACGAATCTGGCAGCCAGGACCGATTGCAGGATGACCGGGCGGGGCCTGAAGAACTCCTGCTGGATAAGGAGAGACAGCAGGCAGTACGCCGGGCGGTGGCCGATCTGCCCGACGAGTACCGGGTAGCATTGGTGCTGCACCATTACCAGCAGCTTAGCTACCGACAGGTGGCGGCTTGCTTGGATCTGACCGAGAAGACGGTGGCTACCCGGATCCACCGGGCGAAGCTGAGGTTGAGGCAGAGACTGCTGCTCGGGGGTGAGAGCGATGCGTTGTAGCAAAGCACAGGAGATGTTGAACAGGTATCTGGCGGGCTCATGCAATCCCCTGGAGAGCGAGGCGGTTGCCGGGCATCTGGCCGGCTGCCCCGGTTGTGCTGCCAGGCTGGCGGAGTTAAAGGATGTGAACGAGTTGCTGGACCTCTGGCAGCAGGAGTCCGCTCCTGAAGATCTTCTGCAGTCGGTGATGCAGTCTTTGCGCAGACAACCTCAACGACAACTGGAGGAGCAGCCGGTAGCCGGACGAACAGCCATGCTGATCCGTCACCTGGCGGTTGCTGCTATCTTGGCCCTGGCCTTTACCTGGGGCGCCGGTCCCTGGCTGGCGAACGCCGAAGTGGTCGACGCGAACAAGTTGGTAAGTTCCTACGCCGGCGCCAGTGATAACGTATCGAAACACACAGTAAGCACGGCTGAAAGGGTATTCAGTAAACTTAATTATGAGGAGTGGTTGCGGAGATGAAATGCGCGAATCATCCGGAAACAGATGCGGAGGCCCTATGCGCCGTGTGCCAGGCTCCCATTTGCCGGGACTGCGGCTTCAACCTGAATGGCAAGTTTTACTGCTGTCGCTGCCTGGAAGCGGGGGTAGCAGGCGTGCGCGGTGTCAACAACAGGCGCGGCGCCTTTTCGGTGCTGGCGCTGTCGCTGCTCCCCGGAGCCGGCTACATGTACCTCGGCCTGATGAACCGGGGGTTGCAGGCCATGGTGTTGTTTTTCGGCTCCATCTTTCTGGCTTCGGTTGTCAACCTGGGGGCACTGATCGGCTTGGTGGTGCCGGTGCTGGTATTCTACTCCATCTTCGATTCCCTGCAGCTGGCCTCCCGGATGAATGAGGGACTGTTCATCGAGGACAGGCCCTATATCGACATCGGCAACCCCAACTGGCAGAACATCCTGGGCTACATCCTGATCGGGCTGGGCGCCCTGGCGTTGCTGTATAACATCTTGCCCTATACCATCATTCCGGGCTGGATCGTTAGCCGGCTGATACCACCGCTGATCATCATTGCCATTGGCGCCTATCTCCTGTACCGGAGTCTCGGCCGTAGCGTTAGCGGCGCCATAAGCGCTAAAGGAGAGGATGGCAATGACAGCACAGGGCAAAATTAAGGCCGGCCCAATCACCCTGGCTTGCGGCCTGATCCTCGGGGGTGCGGTATTATTGCTTCATAACCTGGGGGCTGTCCCCAGCCTGGCCTGGCTATGGAAGCTGTCGCCCCTCCTGCTGGTCGGCATCGGCCTGGAGTATTTTCTGAGGCGGATCCTGAACCGGGACCCCGAGATCGAGGTGCGCTTCTCCGGCGGCAGCCTGCTGCTGATCATTCTGCTGATCATAGCCGCCGGGGCCATCTCCAGTGCCGGGGGTTTTCTGGAATCAATGCCCTGGTGGTCATGGACCGGTCAGTCCTACACCCGGACCTGGGAGTCACAACCTTTGGAGGTGAAGGAGGGAGACAATCTGGTGGTGGATAATCCGGTCGGCCGGATCGACCTGATGCCCGCCTCCGGGACCGCGCTGACTGTCAGGGCGGTGATCCACTCTCCCGAGAGTGGGCCGGACAGAGAGCAGGCTGATCATGCGAATGTGGACGTGGCCCGGAGCGGCAACCAGATTTTCGTACGAGCGCCGACGGGCTTGCATAGCGCTTATTACGACCTGGAAATAAAGATGCCTTTAAAAACTGATGCCAGCGTGAACACCAGTACAGGAATGGTAACGGCCAATGATCTGCAGGGACGTCTCGATATCCAGTCAAACACGGGCAAGGTCGAACTGAGGAGGATTAGCGGGAGCATCAATCTTCAGAATGATACCGGTTCCATTTATATTATTGATCCGGGGAGCGATGTCACCGCCAAAACCGGATCTGGCAGCCTGACTCTTTCTGCCAGCCAGCCCCTATCTGGTAAATATGACCTGGAAGCCGGTACCGGCAAGATCGGTTTTGCCATACCGGCATCCTCTGACCTGGCGATCAGGGCCAGCAGTGAAACCGGGAGCATTTCTGTGTCTGGCTTAAATGGCGGTGAAACAGGCCGGAAAGGGATCGGCAGCACCTTTGACGTTAAACTGGGCAACGGCAAGGGCTTGGCCGATCTATTGGTGGGCACCGGAGCAATTGAGATCAGAGCGAACGGCACCAAACTGGATAGCGGAGCAGAACAAACCGCGATCAGGGTAGAGACCTGACCAGGCGGGTCAACCGGGAGCGTGCTGGAGATGGAAGGCGGGAATGAGAAGGAGCGAATAGGTGGCGGGTTGCCACGCTCCGCCAGGCTAGCCCCTATTTATTGCCGAAATAAGCTAAACCGCCTGAAAAGGGGCGTCTTCAGCAATATACGCATAAAGTAATATTCAGCGCGAAGGGGGGGGTGGCTAGGCGAGGCTTTTTTTGTAGGCGGCAAAGGCATCCATCCACTGCTGATTTCCCTCCATGAACTGCACTAGCAGCATGATCTGCTTCACGGTCTCCTGGCTCAGGTTGTGTTCGATCTTCTCGGTCTCCTCCAGAATGCCCTTGTTGGCTCCGATAAACTTCAGAAACCGTTCGATGGTTTCGTGGCGTTCGACCAGGTATTCCCCCAATTCCCGCCCCTGTACGGTCAGTTCGATCATGCCATATTTTTCGTAGTGTAAAAAGGAGACCTCTGATAGTTTCTGCACCATCTTGCTGGCGGAAGGGGGCTGCACATGCAGGGCGCTGGCCAGGTCGCCGATCCTGGCATAGCCCCGGTCCCTGGACAGCCTGTAGATCATCTCCAGGTAGTCTTCCATGCTGGGAGTGACTGGTCTGTCTTCCTGACGCAGCCTTTCATAGCCGCGAACCGTATAAAAATCCTTTTCCTTATCGTTCACACTGTCACCCCTGTTCACCGTGTCACCTCCGGCCAAAACCCCATAATATTCTTTATGCAGGTAAACAGCTTCTCAATACCATTTCAAGCCAAAGAGTGCCATGCGCCCCGGTACTACATATCCTATTACATGGCAGTATTATGAATACATGGCAGGTGGTGGGGTGATGTGGCCCTCAGAGACGAGATGACTATCAAGATTGACGGTGTGTTGATGCAGGTGCGACGTTGCAGCACTCTACCGGTGCCCAGCGAGATCACGGTGGTGATCCCCCATGCGGAGATCAGACGCAGATTTTACGAGAACGGACAACTGGCGGAGGAAGATCTGATTTTGGATAGCCTAACCATAGTGGATTCTCCCCGCCATGAAACCGCTGCCGGCCATCCACAGTTACCGCCTCCACCCCGCGCTACCTGGCGCTATTTCCCTGGCGCAAAGCAGATCAACGATGAAGATCCGGCGCCAAGTAAGCATCAAAAAGGCTGTTGACCATGTGGCGACAGCCTTTTCTTCAAGCATGCCCGATACTCCGGGGTTAAAATCTTGTTTAGCTATGAAATGGAGACGATCTTGCCGTTTGGATGCCATTGAACGTTTCGTTTCAGCTTAAAAAATCACCTCCCTTTAGACTATGGGGGCATGCCAAGCAGATACGCCAAGTGCTGGAGGCATATGGGATCAAGCAGCACGGCTTACATTTACTGTATATTCAGCTTGGCACTGCAACATGAGAAGCAGATGAGAAACTTCTTAAGATAACCTGAGAATTATTAATCTAAAATGTAAACCGATTAGAAAATTTGAAAGGTATTCCCTCCGATTGCAAATCGAGGTCGACCGGAACTGTAAGCTCGGGGTAGGCCAATCAGGTTCGTTTTGCGGGAGCGCCTTGTTGATTTGCCGATTATTATGGGATAGAATGGAAATAAATCGGCATGATGGCTATTCATCGTAATAATGTCCGCTATTACCATGCTGGGGCGGGGAGTGAATCAGAAATGCAGGCGTGATCACAAACATGGTCATATTATTTAGAAGGGATGGTGATTGGAGATGCTCGTGTTCGCCGGATTGACTCCACACCCACCGATCATAATACCGGAAGTGGGGGGGCCGGAGCTGGATACGGCAGCCAGCACCGTAACCGGTATGCAGGAGTGGGCCAGGGCGGCAGCCGCGGCCCAGCTGGAATCGCTGGTCTTCATCAGCCCCCACGCTCCATTCCTGCATGGAGCCCTGGGTTGTCTGAACGGAAAAGAATTGGCGGGTAGCTTCGCCGCCTTCGGGGCGCCGGAGATCTCTTTCAGGGTTGCCAATGACTGGGACCTGGCGGTCTCCATTGCCGGGGAGGCTGCTTTGGCAGGGGTGCAGGTGGTGGAACTGAACACTCACAGCCTGGATCATGGCGTGCTGGTGCCACTGTACTATCTGCAGGAGGCTGGTGTGACCGCTAACCTGGTAGTGTTCGGGATCAGCCTGTTGCCACCGGATCAGCACTACCGGTTCGGACAGGCCCTGTACCGGGCGATCACCAAATCGCCGCGGCGGATTGGTCTAATAGCCAGCGGCGACATGTCGCACCGGCTAAAGCCGGAGGCCCCGGCAGGCTACGACCCCCAGGGCCAGGTGTTCGACAGGCTGATCCGGGAATCCCTGGCGGTCATGGACGAGGAACGCATTCTGAACATCCCGGAGATCCTGGCCGACCGGGCGGGTGAGTGCGGTCTGCGGCCGATCATCATGTTGCTCGGCGCCCTCAGCTATTTCGAGGTGGAGAGTGTGATCTATTCCTACGAGGGGCCCTTTGGAGTCGGCTACCTGGTAGCCGGGTTCAAACTCAAGCAGCCGGCCGATGGTGCAACAACACCGGCCACGGCCCGGATGCCACAGAAGGGAAGTGCGGGCGATGCCTGAGCGCGAATCTGAACAACAGGTCGGCAAACAGCCGTCGTCCTACGTGCAGTTGGCCTGGACCAGCCTGGAGCATTACCTGCGAACGCGGCAATTGCTGCCCGTCCCCGACCCGGTGCCTGCCGGCATGGAGGGCCAGGCGGGCGCTTTTGTCTCTCTGAAGAAGCACGGAGAACTGCGGGGCTGCATCGGCACCATCCAGCCGTTACAGCAGAACCTGGCCGGGGAGATCATCAATAACGCCGTCAGTGCAGGGGTGGAGGACCCCCGATTCTGGCCGGTGCAGTTGGATGAGTTAGCCGAATTGACCATCTCCGTGGACGTGCTCTCCCCCCCGGAGCCGATTGCCTCCGAGGATGATCTGGAACCGAAGCGCTATGGGGTGATCGTCAGCAGCCGCGGCCGGGTGGGGTTGCTGCTGCCGAACCTGGAGGGGATCGACAGTGTGGCCGAGCAGGTGGGGATCGCCCGTCAGAAGGCCGGCCTGCTGCCGGATGAACCGGTGGAGCTTGCCCGGTTCGAGGTCGTTCGCTACGAGTAGGGGGCGGCCAGTAGAAGCAAAGCGAGGCGGGGTAATGCAGGAAGCGCGGTTCTACGAGAAACAGGATGGGCATAAGGTCTGGTGCCGTCTCTGCCCCCAGAGCTGCCACATCGAGCCGGGGCAGGCAGGCGTCTGCCGCGTCCGCCGGAACGCGGACGGCGCTCTGTATAGCCTGAACTACGGGCAGGTTTCCTCCGTCGGTGTCGACCCGATCGAGAAGAAGCCGTTGTACCACTTCTATCCGGGAAGCCAGGTCCTGTCGGTGGGCACCTTCGGCTGCAACTTCCACTGCGGCTTCTGCCAGAACTGGCAGATCGCCCACGGCGATCCTGATACCCGGGAGGTGTCGCCGGAGGAGTTGGTGGCCAGCGCCGTGCTGGCCCGGGAGCGATCAGACAGCATCGGGATCGCCTTCACCTATTCGGAGCCGTTGGTCTGGTACGAGTATGTCTACGACACTGCGAGGCTGGCCCGGGAGCAGGGGCTGAAGAACATCCTGGTGACCAACGGCTCCATCCGGGATGAGCCGCTGCTGGAACTGCTGCCCCTGATCGATGCCATGAACATCGATGTCAAGGGCTTTGCCGAGGGCTACTACCGGGAGACCTGCCGCGGCAGGCTGGGGCCGGTCAAGCAGACCGTGGAACTCGCCCATACCCGCTGCCACGTGGAGATCACCACCCTGCTGGTGCCCACCCTGAACGACAGCGACGGGGAGATTGCCGCCCTGGTGGACTGGTTGGCCGGACTGAACCCGGAGATCCCCATCCACTTCTCCCGCTACTTTCCCCAGTACCAACTGGACCTGCCCCCGACACCCCTGGCCACCCTGCGCCGCGCCCGGGAGATCGCCCGCCGCAAGTTGAAATATGTCTACATCGGCAACGCCCCGGAACTGGGCGCCGGCAACACCAGCTGCCCGGCCTGCGGCAATTTGCTGATCGAGCGCACCGGCTACCGGACTCGCCTGCAAGGGCTGGAGCACGGCATTTGCAGCAAATGTGGCGCCCGCATTCCGATCATCGGCGGGAATTAAGAGCCGGTACCGGTGAGGCTTTGAATGGCCCGGCGATCTATGCATGAACCGGGATGACTGCCAGTTGGATTCAGTTCAGTATGGAGAGGATAATAGCACCGCAGATCCGAGAGAGAATTTTTCGGATCACGTTGTATAAATATACACTGTAACGTATAATAATAAATGTTTTAGTTTATTCGAGGCAGCACAAGGCCTCATGCTAGGCAGAGTCGGCATCGATGGGGGAGAGAAAGATGGGCATTAAAGTAGGCATTGTCGGAGCCACCGGATACGTGGGGGAGGAGCTGACCCGGATATTGTGCCGGCATCCGCAGGTGACGGCCATCGCCGTGGCTGCCAAGGATGCCCCGGGGCAATCTCTGTCGCATGTATATCCTCATCTGAGCGGCTTTGCCGATATGGAAATTCTGGATATGGAACGGGTGCCGGAGCTGATCGCCGGTTCCGACCTGGTCTTCAGCGCCCTGCCGCACGGAGTTTCGGCCCCGCTAGCCCGGCAGGTGCTGGCTGCGGGCAAACGGATGATCGATGCCGCCGCGGATTTCCGGCTGCCGGACCCGGCTCTCTACGAGCAGTGGTACCAGGCTGTCCACCAGGCCCCAGATCTACTGAAAGAGGCGGTCTACGGCCTGCCGGAACTGTTCCGGTCAGCGATCCCGGCGGCGCGCCTGGTGGCCAACCCGGGCTGTTTTCCGACCAGCGCCCTGCTCGCCCTGGCGCCTCTGTTGAAGCACGGCCTGGTGGAACAGGACTCGCTGATCGTCGATTCCAAGTCCGGGGTTTCCGGCGCCGGCCGTACCCTGGCCATGGGCTACCATTACCCGGAGTGCAACGACAACGTGCGGGCCTACTCGGTCGCCGCCCACCGCCATACGCCGGAGATCTCCTACTACGCCTCGGTACTGGCGGGCAGCAAGGCAGAGGTGGTCTTCACTCCGCATCTGATCCCCATGACCCGGGGCATCCTCAGCACGGTGTACGCCAGGCTGCTGCGTCCGCTGGACACCGCCTCCGTGCGCCAGGTCTACCGGGATTTCTACTCCGGCGAGCAGTTCGTGCAACTATTGGAAGAGGGGCGGTGGCCCGAGACCAAGTGGGTGCAGGGCACCAACCGCTGCTGTCTGGGACTGGCGGTGGCCGGGCCGAAACAGCTGATCGTGGTCTCGGTGATCGACAACCTGGTCAAGGGGGCGGCCGGCCAGGCGGTGCAGAACATGAACCTGCTGTTCGGCCTGCCGGAGGGCACGGGCTTGGATTATCCGGCCCTCTACCCATAGTGGGCATGGAACCCGGAGACGATTCTGGCGTTTACGTTATGGCCTGTCGATAAAGGATAGTGTCAAAAGGACCGTTCCGGCGTCAGGTTTCGATATTATGATGCGGCGTGCCGGTGAAGAATGAAAAGCAAGAGAAAATAATCAGGCAAGAGCAGTGCACACGATGCGGCAGCAGGAGGTTAAACAGGAATGAGCGAGGAGCATAAAGACTGGGCGGCAGTACCCGGTGGGATAACAGCGCCGCAGGGATTCAAGGCGGCAGGAGTGGTGGCGCAGGTGCGCAAGAAGGGGCGCCGGGACCTGGCGCTGATCTGTTCGGAGGTTCCGGCGGTGGCGGCCGGTCTCTTTACCCGGAACCTGGTCAAGGCGGCGCCGGTGATCCTGTCCCAGGAGCACCTGGCTGGTGGCCGGGCCCAGGCGATCGTGGTCAACAGCGGCATCGCCAACGCCTACATGGGAGCGCAGGGGATGGCCGATGCCCGCCGGATGGCGAGTGTCACCGCCGAGTCGTTGGGCGTTCCCGTCGCCGATGTGGTGGTGGCCTCCACCGGTGTGATCGGAGAGCCCCTGCCGATCGCCAAGATCGAGAAGGGCATCCGCGATGCTGCCGTCAATCTCACCAGGGACGGCGGAGGCGATGCCGCCGAGGCGATCATGACCACCGACACCGCCCTCAAGGAATATGCCCTGAGGTTCAACCCGGACGATGGCGCCGGCCCGGCAGTGACCATCGGAGGCATCGCCAAGGGTTCGGGGATGATCCACCCGAACATGGCCACCATGCTCTCCTTCCTGACCACGGACGCCGTGATCGACAGGGTGGCCCTGGACGCCGCCCTGCGCTATGCCGCAGACCGCAGCTATAACGCTGTCACCATCGACGGCGACACCAGCACCAATGACATGGTGGTGATCCTGGCCAACGGTCTGGCCGGCAACGCTCCGATCACGGCGGATTCAGCCGGGTTCGAGGCCTTCCGGGATGCCCTCAAGGCTGTCTGCGTGGAACTGGCCAAGATGATCGCCCATGACGGCGAGGGTGCCACCAAATACATGGAGGTCCAGGTCCGGGGCGCCCAGAATGAGCAGGGGGCGCTGCAGATCGCCCGCACCATCGCCAGCTCCAACCTGGTCAAGGCTGCCTTGTTCGGGGAGGACGCCAACTGGGGCCGGATCATCACCGCGGCCGGCTACTCCGGGGTGCTCTTCGACCCGGAGCGGGTGACCATCTGGATCGGCGATCTGAAGATGGCGGATGGGGGCACCGGCCTGGACTTCGACGAGGAGCGGGCCAAGGAGATCCTGGAGGGGCGGGAGATCGAGATCTCTCTGGACCTGCATCAGGGGGATGCCGGGGGCGTGGCCTGGGGCTGCGACCTCTCCTACGATTACGTGCGGATCAACGCCAACTACCGCACCTGAGCCAGTCTTGCTCATGCCCGTTGATACGGACTGCATTTTTATGCCAGACAGAGGGTATGGCCATGAACCTGATATTGGAGACAGATAACCCGAACCACTATTTAGGCCATTCTTCGATCATCAATTATCATCATGATCGGGTGAGATCCCTGGGCGTAAGACTGTCCCAAGGTGTAACCGGCGAGATGGCGCTGGTAAAAAAGGTCTATCGATATGTCAGAGACGAAATAGCGCATTCTTTTGATATCAAGGCCACCATTGTTACATGTTCTGCTTCAGAGGTCCTGCAGCATGGACATGGCATCTGTTACGCCAAGTCCCACTTGCTGGCGGCTATCCTGCGCATGTTGGGAATACCGGCAGGCTTCTGCTACCAGAAACTGATCCTGGATGACGCCGAAAAGCCATGGCTGGTGTTGCATGGATTGAACGCTGTCTATTTGAAAAGCTTGAATCGGTGGATCAGGCTGGATGCCAGGGGAAATAAAGAGGGCGTGCAGGCGGAGTTTTCGGTGGAACAGGAAAAACTGGCTTTTCCGGTGCGGCAAGAGCTGGGGGAGATCGATGAGCCGATGATCTTTGTCAACCCTGATCAGAAGGTTGTGGATGCTTTGAGGGCGGCTAAAACTGCTGCAGATCTATATAACAGCCTGCCGTCGGAGCTATAAGATTTGATCGATGATTGATTTGATGGAAACTCGTATCGTGTAAGCGCATCGGTACGTATTTTCGAAATAGAGTGAGACCGAACGGAGGGAGACGGAGATGGTCCTGTCACCGCTGGAGAAAGCCACCATCCTGGTGGAGGCGCTGCCGTATATCCGCAAGTTCGCCGGCCAGACCGTGGTCGTCAAGTACGGCGGCCGGGCGATGCTCAGCGAGGAGTTGAAGCAGGGCGTGATCGCCGACTGCATCCTGCTGAAGCTGGTCGGCATCCACCCGGTGCTGGTGCACGGCGGCGGAGCCGCCATCGAACAGATGCTGCGGCGGCTGGGCAAGGACTGGCAGTTCGTGCGCGGCCAGCGGGTCACCGACGAGGAGACCATGGAGGTCGTGGAGATGGTCCTGGCCGGCCGGGTGAACAAGGAGATCGTCAGCCTGATCAACCGGCTGGGCGGCAAGGGGATCGGGCTGTCGGGCAAGGACGCCAACCTGATCGAGGCCCGCAAGCAGTTGCTCCCGGCGGAGCCGGGCGAGGCGCCGGTCGACCTGGGCTTCGTGGGCGAGGTCACCCGGGTCAACCCGGAGATCATCGAAACCGTCCGGGGCGAGGGCTACATCCCGGTGGTGGCCCCGATCGGGGTCGGCAGGGATGGCGAGACCTACAACATCAACGCCGATTACGTGGCCGGGGCGGTGGCCGCTGCCTTGAAGGCCAACAAACTGGTGCTGCTGACCGACGTGGAGGGGATTCTGGAGGACCGCCGCGACCCCCAGAGCCTGATCTCGGTGATCAGGGCCGGCGACGTGCCGGGCTACATCGAGCGTGGCATCATCGCCGGGGGGATGATCCCCAAGGTGGAATGCTGCGTGCAGGCCCTGGGCAAGGGAGTGGGGCGCACCCATATTATCGACGGGCGCATCCTGCACTCGATCTTGCTGGAGGTCTTCACCGACAAGGGTGTCGGCACCATGGTAGTCGATAGCTAGTGGCTGGGGATAACCGCAGGCTGAGCATCAGCGGTACCCGCAGATGTATTTACGACAAGAAAGCGAGGGGAGAAGCATGCAAGAGAGTATGAAAGAAATGTCGCCTGAAGCAACGACCACGGGCAAGTCATATACGGCACAGGTGATCCGGGACGGTCAGCAGTACCTGATGCAGAACTACGCCCAGCTGCCCCTGGTACTGGTCAGGGGGCAGGGCGCCCGGGTCTGGGATGCCGAGGGACGCAGCTATCTGGACTGCGTCGGCGGCATCGCCGTCAACTCCGTCGGCCACTGCCATCCCCGGGTGGTGGCGGCGATCAGGGAGCAGGCGGAGCAACTGATCCACTGTTCCAACCTCTACTGGTCTCCCCAATCGGTGACCCTGGCCAAGCGGCTCGTCCAGCTCAGCGGCCTCGACCGGGCCTTCTTCTGCAACAGCGGCACCGAGGCCAACGAGGCGGCGATCAAGCTGGTGCGCAAGTACGCCAGCCTGCACGGCCAGGAGCAGCCGGAGATCATCTCCTTCACCACCTCCTTCCACGGCCGGACGCTGGGGGCGCTGACCGCCACCGCCCAGCCCAAATTCTGGCAGGGCTTTGAGCCGCTGCCCGGCGGTTTCGTACACCTGCCCTTTAAAGATGTCGATGCCCTGCGGGCGGCGATCAACCCTCAGACGGTGGCGATCTTTATCGAGCCGGTACAGGGGGAGGGCGGAGTCAACGAGGCCACCGCGGAGTTTATGCAGGCGCTGGCCAGGGTGCGGGAGGAACACGGGGTGCTGCTGGTCTGCGACGAGGTGCAGTGCGGCCTCGGCCGGACTGGCAAGATGTTTGCCTTCGAGCACTACGGTGTGCAGCCGGACGTGATGACCCTGGCCAAGGCCCTGGGAGGCGGATTGCCGATCGGGGCGCTGTTGGCCCGCCAGGAGGTGGCCACAGTCTTTCAACCGGGCACCCACGGCAGCACCTTCGGGGGCAACCCGGTGGCCTGCGCTGCCGCTCTGGCGGTGCTGGATGTCATGGAGCAGGAAGACCTGTCGGCTAACGCCGGGCAGATCGGCAATCACCTGATGCTGAAGCTGCGGGAGCTGCAGGCGCAATTCCCCTTCATTAAAGAGGTGCGAGGCCTTGGTCTGCTGGTGGGGATGGAATTGGAGTACACCGGGCCAACTGCCCTGGCGCCGGGCGCCGGCAAGCAGGTGGTCGCTCTCTGCCAGGAGAATGGCCTGCTGATCAATTGTACGGCCGATAGTGTGATCCGCTTCATCCCACCCCTGACCATTACCAGGGACGAGGCGGACGAGGCTGTAGGCATATTGAAAACAGCCCTGCAGCAGATCGCCGGGAAGGTGCAGGGTTAGATCGGGCTTGGAGCCATTAAGCCGCAGGCATCAAAGCGCAAACATCACCGAGAAGTAAGCGTCATCAAAACGCAAGCATCAGACGGCGCAGGCATCAAGGGCGCCAAGCAATCATCCAGGCGTCATCAATGCACATGAGAGGCATCATGAAAGGGGGCACCGAGATGCCCAGACGCAAGGACTTGAAGAAAGTGATGGTGATCGGCTCCGGTCCGATCATCATCGGGCAGGCAGCGGAGTTCGACTACGCCGGCACCCAGGCCTGCAAGGCCCTCCGGGAGGAAGGCCTGCAGGTGGTGCTGGTCAACAGCAATCCGGCCACCATCATGACCGATGCGCACATGGCCGACCGGGTGTACATAGAACCGCTGAACGTGGAGTTTCTCACGGAGATCATCGCCCGGGAGCGCCCGGACGGGGTGCTCTCCGGCCTGGGCGGCCAGACCGGACTGAACCTGACGATGGAGCTGGCTGAGGCCGGCGTTTTGGATAAGTACGGCGTGGAGGTGCTGGGCACCCCTCTGGAGGCGATCGGCAAGGCCGAGGACCGGGAGCTATTCAAGGCCACCATGCTGGAGATCGGCGAGCCGGTGCCCCGGAGCGTGATCATCACCGGCCTGGAGGAGGCGGTAACCGCCGCCGGAGAGATCCACTACCCGGTGATCGTGCGCCCCGCCTACACCCTGGGGGGCACCGGGGGCGGTGTCGCCCAGGGTGTAGAGGAACTGCGCCAGATCGTGGACATCGGCCTGAAGGCCAGCCGGATCGGCCAGGTGATGCTGGAGGAGGGGGTGCTGGGCTGGAAGGAGGTCGAGTTCGAAGTGATGCGCGACGGGGCGGACAACTGCATCACCGTCTGCAGCATGGAGAACTTCGACCCGATGGGCGTGCATACCGGCGACAGCATCGTGGTGGCGCCCACCCAGACCCTGAGCGACCAGGAGTACCAGATGCTGCGCAGCGCCTCCCTGAAGATCATCCGGGCGCTGGGGGTCGAGGGGGGCTGTAACATCCAGTTCGCCCTGGACCCCAACAGCTTTCACTACCGGGTGATCGAGGTCAACCCCCGGGTGAGCCGCTCCAGCGCCCTGGCGTCGAAGGCCACCGGCTATCCGATCGCCCGGGTGGCGGCCAAGATCGCCACCGGACTGCGGCTGGACGAGATCACCAACCAGGTGACCGGGGAGACCTGCGCCTGCTTCGAGCCGGCGATCGACTACATCGTGTGCAAGATCCCCCGCTGGCCATTTGACAAGTTTGCCGGGGCCGACCGCACCCTGGGTACCCAGATGAAGGCCACCGGCGAGGTGATGGCCATCGACCGCTGCTTCGAGGGCGCCTTGCTCAAGGCGGTGCGCTCCCTGGAGATCGGCCTCTACGGCCTGACCCTGCCCGAGGCCGCCCAGTGGACGGAGATGCACCTGGAGGAGAAGCTGTCCGTCCCCAACGACGAGCGGCTGTTTGCGGTGTCCGAGGCCTTCCGCCGGGACTGGACGCTGCGGGAGGTCAACGATCTGAGCAAGATCGACTACTGGTTCCTGAACAAGGTCAGAAATATCGTCAATCACGAGAAGCGGCTGTCCGGCGAGGAACTGACGCCGGAACTGCTGCTGCAGAGCAAGCGCCTCGGCTTCTCCGACTACCAGATCGCCAAGCTGACCCGCCGGGAGGCCGGCGTGGTGCGGGCGCTGCGGCGGGAGGCGGAGATCGCCCCGGTCTATAAGATGGTGGACACCTGCGCCGCGGAGTTCGCGGCGGCCACCCCCTACTTTTACGGCACCTACGACCAGGAGAACGAGGCGACGCCCTCCGGCAAGAAGCGGGTGATCGTGCTTGGCTCCGGGCCGATCCGCATCGGGCAGGGGATCGAATTCGACTACTGCTCCGTCCACGCCGCCTGGGCCTTGAAGGAGGCCGGCGTGGAGGGGATCATCATCAACAACAACCCGGAGACGGTCAGCACCGACTTTGACACTGCCGACAAGCTCTACTTCGAGCCCCTGGCTCCGGAGGACGTGCTGAACATCATCGACCAGGAACAGCCGGACGGGGTGCTGGTACAGTTCGGCGGCCAGACTGCCATCAACCTGGCCAGCCACCTGGCCTACTACAATGCCCCGATCCTGGGCACCAGCATGGAGGGGATCGACGCCGCCGAGGACCGGCGGCGCTTCGAGAGCCTGCTCAAGGGGCTGCGCATCCCGCAGTCCCAGGGCAAGACGGTGATGGCGGCCGACGAGGCGGTGGCGGTGGCCGAGGAACTGGGTTACCCGGTGCTGGTGCGCCCTTCCTACGTGCTGGGCGGCCGGGCCATGGAAGTGGTGGAGAATACCCAGGACCTGCTGGGCTACATGGCCTCGGCGGTGAAGGTCAGTTCCAAGCATCCGGTGCTGATCGACAAGTACATCCGGGGCAAGGAAGTGGAGGTCGACGCCGTCAGCGACGGCCGTCAGACGCTGATCCCGGCGATCATCGAGCACATCGAGCGGGCGGGGGTGCACTCCGGCGACAGCACGGCGGTGATTCCCTCGCAGACGCTGACCCCGGCAGAGATCCGCCAGATCGTGGAATACACCACCCGCATGGCGGCCGCCCTGCGGGTCAAGGGCCTGCTCAATATCCAGTACGTGATCGCCGATGGCCGGGCCTACTGCCTGGAGGTCAACCCCCGGGCGTCCCGCACCGTGCCGGTGCTCAGCAAGGTGACCGGCATTCCCCTGGTCAAGCTGGCCACTCAGATCATGCTGGGGTCATCCCTGAAGGAACTCGGCTACGGAACCGGTCTGGCGGCGCCGCCGCCCTTCGTGGCGGTAAAGGCCCCGGTCTTCTCCTTCGAGAAGCTGACCAGGGTGGATGTCTCCCTGGGTCCGGAGATGAAGTCCACCGGCGAGGTGCTGGGGATCGATCACGATTACGGCATGGCGCTCTACAAGGCCCTGCTGGCGGCGGGGATCAACGTGCCCCTGGGCGGGCGGGTGCTGGTCTCCCTGGCGGAGCGCGACCGGGCCGAGGCGATCCCGATCCTGGCCGGCTATGCCGATCTGGGCTTCGAGATCCTGGCCACCGGCGACAGCGCCCGGGAACTGCGGGCGAAGGGGATCAGACACCAGGTGGTGGCCAAACCGGATACGGATGTGCCACCCGATCCGGGTACCCCGCCCGCGCAAGCGGGCACCCGGGCGCGGGAGAGCCTGAGCCCGGTGCTCGATCTGATCCGCAGCGGCCAGGTGCAGCTGGTGATCAACACCCCCACCCGCGGCCGCATCCCGGAGCGGTCGGGGTTCATGATGCGGCGCACCGCCACCGAGTACCGGGTGCCCTGCCTGACCTCACTGGACACGGCGGGGGCGCTGTTGGAAGTGCTGCGGGCCCGCAAGGGCGGGGCACGCTCCACCTGCTGCTGCCTGCAGGAATACCTGGCGCTGCCCCGAAATCTATCAGAGGCAACCTGCAGCACCAGCGAACGGTGATAAATGAGTGGTTGGTGGCCGGTCGTTGGTCGTTGGAAAGGGACTACAAATTATCGATGGCCGGTGACATTAGCAAAATGCCAAAGAATTGATGTTGAGCCCCAGATCAAACACTTTACTACGACAAAGACAATCCTGTCGAGGCTTGATGAAACTGGACCCTGGTCAGATGACCAATGACTGACCACAACTAACGACCAAATTCGGAGGGAGGCCGGAAGCATGGCTGGCGCATATCTGGATACGAGGCTGAAAGGCCGGGACTACCTATCGATCAGCGATTTCAGCGGTGAGGAGATCAGGCTCCTGCTGGATGCGGCCCACGATTTGAAGAGAGAATTGAAGGCGGGGATACCCCACCCGGTATTGCAGGGGAAGAGTCTGGGGATGATCTTCACCAAACCGTCCACCCGCACCCGGGTCTCCTTCGAGGTGGGGATGTACCAGCTGGGCGGCTACGCCCTGTTTCTGAGCGCCCAGGACATCCAGCTGCGCCGGGGGGAGACGATCGGCGATACCGCCCGCACCCTGGAGCGTTTCCTGAACGGGATCATGATCCGCACCTTCGCCCAGGCGGATGTGGAGGACCTGGCTACCTACGGCTCGATCCCGGTGATCAACGGCCTGACCGACCTGATGCATCCCACCCAGGCCCTGGCGGACATGCTGACCATCGAGGAGCATCAGGGCAAACTGGCCGGCCTGAAACTGGCCTTCATCGGGGACGGCAACAACGTCGCCCACTCCCTGCTGCAGATCTGCGCCAAGGTGGGAATGCACATGGCTATCGCCTGCCCGCCCGGCTATGAGCCGGAGGCGGGGATACTGGCGGGGGCACGGGCAGATGCCGCTCGGGTGCCCCTTGGGCGCGGAGTGCGGCTGGATGTGGTCGCCGACCCGTTCGAGGCCGTCGCCGGCGCTGATGTTCTGTACACCGACATCTGGGCGAGCATGGGGCAGGAGGCGGAGCAGGCGGAGCGGATCAGGGCCTTCACCAGCTACCAGATCAACGCCCGACTGTTGCAGGCGGCAGCGCCGGGCGCCGTGGTGCTGCACTGCCTGCCGGCCCACCGGGGCGAGGAGATCACCGGCGAGGTGCTGGACGGGCCGCAGTCGGTGGCCTTCGACGAGGCGGAGAACCGCCTGCACGCCCACAAGGCGATCCTGGCCCTGCTGCTGTAATGAACAGGAAAATGCTGCTGGCCTTCTTCGGGCTCACCTTCCTGATCAACTGGGGCTTGTGGGGGTTGCTGGTCTTCTCCCCGCAGTTCCGTCTGCTGACCGGGATAGCCGGCCCGGACAATCCGGTGTTCATCGTGGTCGGTGGCTGCGCCCCCACCATCGCCACCCTGTTCCTGATCTCCGCGGTCTACGGCCCCCGCGGCCTGGGTTCCTTCCTGGCCCGGCTGCTGCGCTGGAACGTGGGCATCTGGTGGTACGCGGGGCTGATTGCCCTGTTCGTGGGCCTGGACCTGTTCGTGCGGCTGATCAATATCCTGACCGGCGGCTATGTGCCGGCGATCGGCTACTCACCGGCCATGGCGGCGCCCCTGGCGTTGTTGACCCTGGTCGCCACCACCGGTCCCCTGGGCGAGGAGTTGGGCTGGCGAGGCCTGGCCCTGCCGCTGCTGCAGCGGAGCCGCAGTCCGCTGGCGGCCAGCCTGATCCTGGGCTGCATCTGGGGCGCCTGGCACATCCCGGCGTTCCTGTTTTCCGGCAGCCCGCAGAGCATCAATACGTTTCCGCTATATTTTATCTACATTCTCTGTGGCACTATCTTGATGACGACAGTATACAACGCCACCGGCGGCTGCCTGCCGCTGGCGATCATCGTGCACGGGCTGTTCAACCTGAACGGCACCATGGGCATCAACGGCATCGAGCCGCTGGGGGTGGGGATCATGGGCGCGGTACTGCTGGCGGCAGCACTGGCAATCTCGCTGAGAAAGCCCGGGGCCGTATTTACCGGGCCCATTGCTGTCCAAGCCTGACAGGCAGGCCCGTGGCGATCATTCGTGTTACACCTATGGAGCGCTGCGAACCTGGTATGATCACAGCAATACTACTTAATTTTTTGAGGAGGAGTTGTCGTGGGAATCAAAAAAGTTGTGCTGGCCTATTCCGGCGGTCTGGACACCTCGGTGGCCATCCCCTGGCTCAAGGACCAATTCGGCTGTGAGGTGATCTGCTTTGCCGCCGACCTGGGCCAGAATGAGGAGCTGAACGGTCTGGAGGAGCGCTCCAAAAAAGCGGGGGCCAGCAAGATCTACATCAAGGATTTGCAGAAGGAGTTCGTGGATGACTATGTTTTCCCCACCCTCAAGGCGGGAGCGGTCTACGAGGGCAAGTACCTGCTGGGCACATCCTTCGCCCGCCCGCTGATCGCCAAGTATCTGGTGGAGATCGCCGAGGCCGAGGGAGCCGACGCCGTGGCCCACGGGGCAACCGGCAAGGGAAACGACCAGGTGCGCTTCGATGTCTCCGTGCAGGCCCTGAATCCAGACCTCAAGGTGATCGCCCCCTGGCGCAACTGGGACATTCAGTCCCGGGAGGATGCCATCAACTACGCCCTGGCCCGCGGCGTGGAGGTGCCGGTGGCCAAGGATCGCCCCTACAGCATGGACCGCAACATCTGGCACCTGAGCCACGAGGGGGTTGACCTGGAAAACCCGGCCAATGAGCCGCCTGGTGATGTGCTGTTGCTGATCACACCGCCGGAGAAAGCGCCGGACGAGCCGACCTACGTGGAGATCGGCTTCGAGCAGGGCGTGCCCTGCTCGCTCAACGGCAAGAAGACCGATGGGGTCACCCTGCTGACAGAATTGAACCGGATCGCCGGCGCCAACGGAGTGGGGATCGTAGACATGGTGGAAAACCGTCTGGTGGGCATGAAATCCCGGGGCGTCTACGAGAACCCCGGCGGCGCCGTGCTCTACTATGCCCACCGGGAACTGGAGTACCTGACCCTCGACCGCAACACCCTGCACTTCAAAGAGACCGTTGCCTTGCGCTTCGCCGAGCTGGTCTACGACGGCCTGTGGTTCTCCCCGCTGCGGGAGGCCCTGTCCGCCTTCGTGGACGAGACCCAGAAGACCGTCACCGGCAACGTGCGCCTGAAGCTGTACAAGGGGAACTGCACTCCGGCCGGCGCCACCTCTCCCTATTCCCTGTACCACGAGGGCTTCGCCACCTTCGGCCGCTTCGAACTTTACAACCACAAGGACGCCCAGGGGTTCATCAACCTGTTCGGGCTGCCCTTGAAGGTGCGGGCGATGATGAAGAAGAGGGCCGGGCTAAAGTAAGGGGTCACCGAAATCAGCCGGTAATATGCGTATTAAGAGGGTGCCGTTAAAATATCTAACGGCGCCTTTCTACTTGCTTCTTTAAAAATACCTGCTTATCATTGAAAAGGATCGATGCCCTATTACCGCCTTGGTTTGCCGCTTATTTGCAGCGATCAATAAACGTAGAATTATTTGAAATCTACAATCGCATAATCGCGATATTCGTAATAGCCATTGGAAATCAACAGTTCAAGCTGGTTATCAGCGTCCAAATTTGCGATGAACCCGATATTTTCCGTTTTATAGTCCCAATCAATATGCGTCCATATGTTTGATTTAACAATCCTATATTCCAAAGGCTTACTGAGGTCATCAATGATTAAGATGGCATTGACAAATGCTATTTTGCTGTCAACAAACTTCTTTTCAGTCCATTTTTCCCTAAACGGTTTTGGTGTCTCATATTTATTTCTATATGCGTCGTCTATCTGAAGAACTACACCTGTTACGCCGTTACCGTTAAAATCTCCCTCAAAGGCAATATCAATAGAAAACGGTGTGTTTTCGATCTTACTGTCCTTTACATAGCGCTTTGCAGTATCAGTAAATTTTTCAACGTCTGCCAATTTTGTTACCTCACGGTAGCGTATATTACGGCTGTTCAATACCGCATAGTACTCCTCATAACTATTGTTTGCAAGAGGTCTGTGATATTCAGGAAATGACACGAATATCTCTCCTTCATAAGCGCTTGGGATCAGCTTTGCTCTATACGTTCCAAGTTTTTTATCTTGAGTATACAGGTCGAAATCCAGGCCCTGTAAAATGGATATTGGGAAGTTGATGCCGGTTGGCTGTGATACACCGTTGACAATCAGCATATCATTGGCGACTACAATATTATAATCATTGATATCAATGGTTCGCTTGTATTCAGATATTTTGTGGGGGTCGTACCTTTCAAAAGCCTCCTCATATCCGTCTGTAAGGTTTAGATAAACAAATTTGCCAGCTCTAACTGCATATGTAGAACGAGCATTATCGGTGTAAGCACAATACAATTGGTCATAGATCAGGGGCACTACAAGTTCGCCGGCTGTATTTATAAAACCATACTTTCCGGCTTTGGAAACTGGTGATAGGCCGAATTCAAAACCGTATACCTCATCATAGTCGTATAAATTACCGTTATGATCAATGGCTTTCCAGGCGCCATTCTGGTTAATCCGTACGTGTCCTACACCTTTCTGAAAATCACTGGCATCTACATATATTGCCTCCGCAATAGTGTGCCCATATATATCCTTGAAACCTACCTTGCCGTCCTTTTTAAATATGGCAGGATAGGTTTCAGGAAAATTGGGTGTAATTTTAAAATTTAAAAAAGGCGTATCTATTCCGCCATATAATGTTGCTGATATTTTTTCCCTATTATTAATACTTGACGAATTATCTACAAATGTGTTGCTGGTCTTATTGGTATTTCCATTGAGCAGGGTGACCACTGCAATAAAAATCAGAATTATTGCCGCAAGAGTCTTAATCATTAAGCCATTTTTCTTAAAATTCATCATTTCTTTCACCCCTTGCTTTATGCTGCCTTTGCCAAAGGAATGCGTGGCGCCGCGCTCCAACTGCACAGTGCCAATTCTGCCTGTTCTGTCGGATGTTTCAGTCGGTCAGCGGCATTCCGGAGGCGTCCTTGTTGATCGTTCCGGTCAGGATCAGGATGCCTTCAATAAAGCCCCAGAGGCCGCCAAAGCCGAAGGTGCACAGCGTGACGACGATCTGCGCAATGCCGATGCCCACATAGCCGAGGTAGAAACGGTGTACTCCCAAACCTCCGAGCAAGACCCCCATCAGTCCTGCCGCAATCTTTGATTTGGCGCCTTCCGGACGCGTTTTGACCAGCCTTACCCCGCACTTGATGCAGATCTCTTGCTGGGTGTTGGTTTCGGCAGCGCAGTGCTGGCAGTAGTTGCTGCCGGCCTGGGGCGGGCAACCGCAGCCGACGCAGACCACGGCCTGCTCAGGGATCTCCTTGCCGCAATTACGACAGAACATATCGATCCTCCATCCCGGATTCTTTATTGAGAAGCATGGATGACAATTGGTAAAACTTATTCGACCATGTTCCTTTCATTCCCTTCTCGCAAAAAAAGCCCGGAGGCCTGCCTCTCTTGCGGCCGCAGACGGAGACGGCCCAGACCTGCCGCCTCATTTTTATGGCAGGTTCCTGCAGGCGCGGCTTCCATCCTGAGTGACGGGCCGGCTAAGGGCAGGGCCTGCCTTTTTTTTGTTTTACAGGGCCGGCCACCCTCCGCTAATCCTTTACAGGAGCGGCATCCTGGGTTAGAGTGAGGGAGAATGGCAACTGAGAAGGTAAATGGCATGACGGAGGCTGACGCACAGATGATCATCAGTGACATCGGGCAAGGCGACTATTTCACCGCCCCGGACGGCAGCACCATCTGCGAGCTGCTGCACCCGGCCCGGGACAGCAGACTGCGGATGGGATGCAGCATCGCCCGGGCGGTGGTGGCACCCGGCCAGGCCACCCGCCCGCACCGCATATTCGGCTCCTGCGAGGTATATTATATCCTGGAAGGGGAGGGACTGATGCGCCTCGATGGCGAGACCGCCGCAGTGACCTCGGGGCAGGCTGTCTACGTGCCGCCGGGGGCGCTCCAGCAGATCGAGAATACCGGCGTCGGCGACCTGTCCTTCCTCTGCATCGTCGACCCGATGTGGCGGGCGGAGAACGAGGGCTTCTAAGGATACGGGGCCGGGTATGGCCTATATCCTGTGGCGGCCCCTAGCGCAACAGAGAACCATGCCCTGTGGCGGGGCAATCTTTATTTAGGAGGGAAAATCATTGGATGATATCAGATGGCGCCTGGAGGAGATCTATCCGGACCAGGAGCATTGGGAGCGGGATTTTAGCGAAGCTCAAAAGCAGGTGGCCGATTTTGAACGTTACCGCGGACATCTGGGAGACGGAGGGTCGGTCCTGCTGAAGGCCCTGCAGGCCAGGGACCGGCTGCGGGAGACCGGTGCCAGGATCTACAACTATGCCAGCATGAAATTCGATCAGGATACCACCGATCCGGTGGCCCAGGGACTGCGAGACCGGGCGGTATCCCTGGATACGGAGGCATCGGCCGCCATCTCCTTCATGGCGCCGGAACTTCTGGCGCTGCCGGAAGCGACCATCGTCTCCTTTCTGAAGAGCGAATCCGGCCTGGATGTCTACCGCTTCGAACTGGAGGACCTGCTGCGCTACCGGCCCCACACGCTGTCGCCGGCGGAGGAGGAGATCGTCGCCAGGGCGGGCGAGGTGGCCCAGGCTCCCAACCAGATCTTCAAGATGATCGACAACGCCGACCTCACCTTCGATGCGATCAGGGGCGAGGACAATCAGGAGTTGCCGGTCACCCGGGGCAACTACTCCGTGTTGATGCAGAGCCACGACCGCCGGGTGCGCCAGGAGACCTTCGCCTCTCTCTACGGCTCCTACAGGAAGCTTTCCAACACCCTGGCGGCCACCTTGACCGCCGGGGTGAAGCGCGACCTCTTCCTGGCCCGGGTGCACAATCACCGGTCCGCCCTGGCTGCCGCCCTCCACGATGAGAACATCGCCGAAGCCGTCTACAGCAACCTGATCGGGGCGGTCCGCTCCCGCCTGGATCTGCTGCACCGGTACGTGGAGCTGCGCCGGCGGGCGCTCAAGGTGGAGTCGCTGCACATGTATGACATCTACGCCCCCCTGGTGCCGGAGGTGAAGTGGAAGGTCAGCTACCCGGAAGCGGTGCGGATGGTGCAGGAGGGGCTGGCCCCCCTGGGGGCGGCCTATGTGGAGGCGCTGTCGCGGGGGCTGCAGGCAGGCTGGGTGGA